>DATHWB010000222.1:0-53456 GCA_035460965.1 Acidimicrobiia bacterium | reverse complement strand
CTGGGCGCATGAGAAATGCAGCTAAAGCGGCGGTCGTGGGACCGCCCAGCACAATCCGCTGCGGCGGTCGCTCCGTTCCAGGGGCGATCCGTCGGCTCAGACCACGGAGGACACCATGCGCAACGGACGTTTCCACACCGCACTCGCCGATCGAGGAGTGCTCGTCGCCGATGGCGCGATGGGTACGACCCTGTTCTCGTTGGGACTCGAGGGAGGAGGCTGTCCCGAGCTCCTCAACGTCGAGCGGCCCTCACTGGTCGCCGATGTTCATCGCCGATTCGCCGCGGCCGGGTCGGATGTGGTGCTCACCAACACGTTCGGGGGGAATGCCCGCCGGCTCGCACTGCACGGGGCGTCGCATCGTGTGCGCGAGCTCAACGTTGCGGCGGCGTCGATCGCCCATCGCTCGGCCGACGGCACCTTGGTGGCCGGCTCGGTCGGCCCGACCGGCGACCTGCTGGAACCGCTGGGGACCCTGTCGCGAGTGCAGGCGGTCGAGGTGTTCTCCGAGCAGATCGAAGCGCTGGTCGAGGGGGGCGTGGACGTGGTGTGGATCGAGACCATCTCCTCGATCGAGGAGCTGTCCGCTGCCGTCGAGGCGGCAAACAGGTTCGACCGCCCCATCGTCGCAACCCTCAGCTTCGACACCGCCGGGCACACGATGATGGGGGTGTCGGGCGTGCAGCTCGGCTCATGGGCGCTGGCCGACGGTCGCCTCGACGGGGTGGGCGCCAATTGCGGTATCGGCCCCGGCGACGCGGTGGCCGCCGTCTTCGACATCACCTCCGTGGCACCGGACATCGTGGCGGTGGCGAAGCCGAACTGCGGCATGCCGCTGTACGAGACGGATCGACTGGTCTACCCGATCGGCCCGGAGGGCATGGCGGACTTCGTCGACCTCGCCGTCCGGTCGGGGGCGCGGGTCGTCGGCACGTGTTGTGGATCGACTCCCGAACACATCGCCGCCGTCAGGGAGGCGGTCGATGCCGGTGTGTCCGGTGGGCGCCCCGATCGACACGAGATCGAGGAGCGGCTTTCGGCCCGACCCCTCGAGTCTGGAGTTCAACGACGACGCCGCAGGGGCTGACCGGCGGGGTGGGAGATCGCCAGGGTCTCGACCGTCGCCGCCTCCCAGCCGCGCACGCTGTTGAGTCGTGCCACCCGGGTGGCACGTGACAGCTGCTCGACGGGTATCGACCGTTCCCTCAGGCGACCAGTCTCCACCAGCCGCTTCCGCGCCACCCCCGGCAGCGCGCCGTCGGAGACCGGGGGTGTGAACCACGTCCCGTCGATCTCGGCGCAGAACGTGGCCACGGTGGTGTCAGCCACCAGCCCGTCGGTCGTGACCAGCACGACGTCGTCGAACCCGGGGTGGCGACCCGCGGCGTTCTCGTAGATCGTGCGTTCGGTGGTCTTGTGGCGGAGCATTGCGTCGCCAGGGTCGATGCGCTCGGTGTCGAGCACCATCGAGACCGGATCGGAGGGTGCCGGCAGATCGCCGGTCTCGGTGCTGATCGTGCCGTCGCGGGCGACCAGGAGCCGCACCCGTCGAGGATCGGTCTCCTGTCGTACGGCGGCATCGAGGGCGCTGCGCACCTCGGCGGGGTCGACCGGGACGTCGAAGTACCACGCCGACCGCGTCAGCCGTTCCAGGTGGGCGGTGAGGTCTCGGTAGCCGTGACCCGGTGACCACCGCATCGTCTCGAGCAGAGAGAATCCGGCGGTGCGCCGCTCCAGTACCCGTGCTTTCAACAGCGCCTCCCGGTACTCGCCGCCAGCGGTCGAGTCGTAGGTCACCCCTCCGCCGGTGCCGTACTCGGCGATACCGCTGACGCGGTCCAGCGTGACGGTGCGGATGGCGACGTTGAACGCCCACTCGGGACCGCCCGGACGCGGTCCGCCGTAACCCACCGCACCGCAGTAGACGCCCCGTGGCGTGGACTCGAGGTCGGCGATGAGTCGCATCGTCGCCACCTTGGGAGCACCGGTGATCGATGCGCATGGGAACAATGCCCCGAAGAGGTCGGGCAACGTCGTCGCAGGGCGCGGTTCGGCGGTGACCGTCGAGGTCAACTGCCACACCGTGTCGTACTTCTCGGCCGTGAACAGCTCAGGGACGGCGACGGTTCCCGTCCTCGCCACGCGTCCGATGTCGTTGCGGACCATGTCGACGATCATCAGGTTCTCGGCCCGGTCCTTCTCGGAGCGGACGAGTCGGGCACGCCGCCCCTCGTCGTCTTCGATTTCGAACCCGCGAGCCGTGGTCCCCTTCATCGGGCGAGACGTGACCTTGCCGTGGCGCCATTCGAAGAACAGTTCGGGTGACGCCGAGGCGATGGCCCACTCGCCTGCATCGATGAAGGCGCCGTACCCGCAGGACTGTCCTCCGATGAGGTCGAGGTACAGCGCCTCGGGGTCGCCCTCGAAGGGGGCGGACATCCGGAAGGTGTGGTTGACCTGGTAGGTGTCGCCTCTGGCGATCGCCTGGCGGATCCGGTCCACGGCCGCGGCGTGGTGGCCGGCGTCGTCGGTGGCCGACCACGTCCCCACGGTGTATCGGCCGTCGGCCGGAGGGGTGGTGGATCGGCGCCCGGCGTAGACCGCGAACCACGCCAGCGGAAGCCTCACGTCGGCCGGCTCGCGGACCGTGAAGGCGGCATCGAACGCAGGAGCGGCCTCGTAGGCGACGAAGCCCGCCACCCACTTGCCCTCCGCCACGGCCCGCTCGGCACGTTCCAGGACGGCGACCACCCGTGAGACGTCGTGGGCCACCAGCACCTCTTCGCATCCTGTGAGGCTGAAGGAACGCCGCGAGCGCGGTCGGAGGTCGTCGAATCGGGCACGCGGATCCATCCGGGTGAAAGCTAGTGACCCGAAAATCGGACCGCATCGAGTGGCCGCGGATGGCAGCCTGCCGGAATGTTCGTACGTCCCGCCGTGACCGCCGATCTCGATGCCATGGTCGCGCTGGCCGCCCGACTGCAGGCACGACCGGAACGGCACATCGGTTACCTGGGGGTGGACCCGGAGTCGATCCGGTCCGACGTCGCCGATGTCGACGATTGGGTGGCTCGCACGGTGGTCCTCGACGACGCGGGGACGCTGGCCGGCTGGATATTGGCGGAGACCGACTCCGACATGGGGAGGACCTGGTGGTGGGGTCCGTTCGCCGTGGACGGAGCCGACGACCGCACACTCGACCTCTTGTACCAGCGGGCGAGCGCGGCGGGATCCCCGGAAGAGGAGATGGCTCCGGACGATCGGAACCGGCAGGCGGCGCGGCTCGCCGAGCGGAACGGCTTCCGGGGCGAGACAGCCTCGGCGGTGCTCCGTTACGAGGGCGCCGGGTTCGGCGGAACGGGCGGGACACGCCAGCTGCAAGCCGGGGACCGGGCGGCGGTGGCGGCGTTGCACGACCGGCTCTTCCCGGGCACCCACAGTCCGGGACGGCTGCTCGTCGCGTCCGAGGATCCCCGCCTCGTGGCGGTCGTCGACGGCGAGGTCGCAGGGTACGTGGCGATCGAACTCCACTCGGACCGATCCGGGTACATCGACTATCTCGGAGTGGACGCGGCGTTTCGGCGACGAGGCATCGCCCGGAGGCTGGTCATGGACGCCACCGATCGGCTTCTCGAATCGGGCGCGGGCTCGGTGAACCTGACGGTGCGGGAGTCGAACGCGGCAGCCCGCCGGCTGTACGAGTCGATCGGCTTCGCCCACGAACGGCTCGTTCGTCCGTACCGCAAGGGCTTCTCGCTGGAGGATCAGACGACGGCGTAGACCGCCCATTCGTCGGGAACGCCCTTCAGCCGGTGCACGCCGCGATCCTCGAACGCCAGGCCGGACCCCGCCACCAGATCCTTGACGGTGCGGGAGACGAGCACCTCGCCGGGAGCGGCGATGGCGGCGATGCGGGCGCCGATGTGCAGAGCCAGGCCGGCCACCCCGCCGGTCACGATCTCGACCTCCCCGGTGTGGATGCCCGCACGCACCTCCAAGCCGAGCGGCTGCATCCTGGAGCAGATCGAGCGAGCCGCGGAGATCGCCCGGGCCGGACCGTCGAACGTCGCCAGGAAGCCGTCACCGGAGGTGTCGATCTCCGTGCCCCGGTACCTGCCCAGTTCCTCCCGCACGATCCGGTGGTGACGCTGCAGCAGCGCCGACCAGTCGTGGTCCCCCAGCCGGGCCGCCGTCTCGGTGGACCCGACGATGTCGGTGAACAGCACCGTGGCCAGGACCCGGTGAGAGTCGCGGGGCGCCCGGTGCCCGGTGACGAACTCGCGCACCTCGTCGAGGAGCGGCTCGTAGTCGCCCGCCGTGATGAAGTGGTCGCTGCCGGGCAGCTCCACGAAGCGGGCATCGGGGATCCGCGACGCGATCCAGCGGCCCTCCTCGACCAGGACGTCCTCGTCGTCGGTCCGGTAGATGCACAGGGTGGGGACGCGGATGGCGGGCAGGACGGCCGTCGTGTCGATCAGCGAGTTCATCCGCAGCAGGTGGGCCGCCGCGGCCGGGCTGGCGCCGAGTCGGAAGTACCGCGCCAGCCAGTCCTGGTAGGAGGGGTCGTGCTCCCGGCTCGGGGCCATCCAAGGAGGGAGGTGGGCCGGGTCGCCCCAGTGACGTTCCGTCTCGAGGATGTGGGCGGCACGATCGTCGGGGCGAGGCGCCCACGGATACTCCTCCGACCAGACGCGGCGGGCGTAGCAACCCACGAGCACCAGACCGTCACACCGGTCCGGGTAGGTGGCGGCGAAGAGGATCGACATGTTCCCGCCCTCCGAGTGCCCGAGCAGTGTCGCCCGCCGCGACCCCACCGTGTCCATCACCGCCCGCACGTCGTCCATTCGTTCCTCGAGGGTGGGCAGCCGATCCACCGCCACGGTGTCCGACATCCCCGTCCCCCGCTTGTCGAACACGATGAGACGCGAGAACTCCGCCAGCGAGGTCAAGAATCGGGCAGTGTCGGGGTCCTCCCACATGACCTCGATGTTCGAGACGAAGCCCGGCACGTAGACGAGGTCGGGCGGGCCCTGGCCCACCACCTGGTAGGCGATGTTGACGTCGCCGCTCTTGGTGTATCGCGTGACGGGGGCCGCGGCCATCGGCGGATCCTACGTCCACCGTCCTCGTCACACGCGTGACAACCGCCATCGGTCACGGAGCCGCAGGCGAGCGCGGTATGTCAGCTCGGTCGGGATCCACCCCAGGGTCCGCGAGTCGGCCATCGTGGCCTCGGGATTGTCGGACTCGACCCACATCTCGTCCCCGCCGAGAGCGGTCACCCGCTTCACCAGCCACAAGTCCTCCCGGCGAGGGTGGCGGAACACCACCACGGACCCGGCGGGAGGGCGGCGGTCAGTCGTAGCCAGGACGATGTCCCCCGGGCGCAACGTCGGGAGCATCGACTCCTCGGCGATCCTGAATCGTCGCATCTCGAGTCCACCTGTTTCGACGGTGGGAGTATGGTCGGAGGACCACGTTCCGACTGGAGGTACCCGAATCATGGGTCTGTTCCGAACGGCCACGACGGCCCACGCACACTGTGACCTGTACTGCGGCGTCTACGACCCTGCGCAGGCGAAGATCGAGGCGATGTCGGTGTGGAAGTCCGCCCAGAAGTACCAGGATTCCGACGACGACGTCTTCCGGGATCGCGCCATCCTCATCAAGGAGCGGCAGGCGGAACTCGTCAAGCACCATTTGAGCGTGCTCTGGACCGACTTCTTCACGCCCGACCATCGCAAGGAGTTCCCCGAACTCGACGACCTCTTCTGGCGTGCGATCAACCAGGCGGGAGTCGCCAAGAAGTCGATGGACCCCGCCGAGGGCGAGAAGCTCGTCGGCCTGGTCGATGACGTCGCCGAGGTCTTCTGGAAGACCGCGAAGGCGAAGGACATGGGCGTCTACCCACCGGCCTAGAACTCAGAACTCTGCGCAGGGGGCTAGGGCAGTTTGATAGTGCAGGGGGCGCGAGCCCCCCGGCACCCCCCAGCGCTCGTTCCCTGCGGGATCATCGCATTTCGCGTCTTGGGGTCTTCCACTGGTTTGTCCCCCTCGCGACGCCGTAGGCGTCGTGTTGGGGGGACCGGCCCGGCGACGCCGGGCCGAGGGGGGCAGTGAGCGTCAGCGAACTCGTGAACCACTGCTTCCGGGATGGCCCCCCTTGCCTCGCCTGGCGGCGAGGCTGCTCCCCCCAATGTCGCTTCGCTCCTGGGGGGAGAGACCTGAGTCGGCCGAGGGGGGTGGTGATCGAAGCGAACTCGTGGATGAGCCCGCGCTTCAGGCGGCTTCGGCTTTGGAGGTTTCGTCCTGCTTGAAGCGGGCGGGGGTGACGCGGTCGAGGGCGGTGCGTGCCCATCCGTACTGCCTGCCGAGGATGGCGAGACCGGAGGCCACGAGTACCACGCCGGGGATGATGGGGAGGAAGAGCCCGGCGGTGCCGACCGCCAGCAGGGACGTGCCGGCGACGGTCAGTCCGGCTCGGGCTGCCAGGGAGCGGGGGGGCGTCTGCACGTGTGCAGCATGCCACGTTTCGAGGCGTGTGCGTGCGGTGGTTTTCACGATGAGACAGACGACGACGGGCGGCGGATGGTTCCCGGGGTCAGTCGTCCAGGGCGTCAGGATCGAGCTTGGTGAACAACGGCTGCACCGGGCCCAACGGGGCGCCCTCCGGGACTGCGGGTCGCGCCCATCCGTCGGGGCGGGGTGGAACCCCGAGAGTGGCGCCGAGGGTCTCGGTCGTGAACGGAAGGTAGGGGGCGAGGGCGACGCGTAGGCCGGAGATGGCCTGGATCGCCGCCCACAGCACGGTCCCTGCCCGGTCGCGGTCGACCTTGATCGTCTTCCACGGCTCCTGTTCGTTCAGATAGACGTTGATGGTCTGGGCGGCGCTCATGGCCCGTCGCAAGCCCATCCGCAGCTCCACCTTCTCGATCAGCACACCCACTTCGCCCAGCGCCGCGTCGACCCCGGCGATCAGTGCCAGGTCGTCGCCGGTGGGCTGGCCGCGCGGGGGGACCGATCCTTCGAAGTGCTTGGCCGCCAGCGACAGGACGCGGTTCACGAGGTTGCCCCAGGTGGCGACCAGTTCCGAGTTGATCCGCTCGATGATCTGGGCGCCGGTGAGGTCGGTGTCGTTCTGTTCGGGCAGCACGGAGGCGATGGCGTAGCGCAGCGCGTCGGGCTGGAGACGCTCGGCGTACCAGCCGATCGAACGTCCCACGCCCATCGACTTCGATGCCTTCTCCCCTTTGAAGGTGATGTACTGGTTGGCGGGGACGTCCGTCGGGAGATTGAGTCCGCCGTGTCCCATGAGCAGGGCGGGCCAGTACACGGCGTGGAACGGGATGTTGTCCTTGCCGACGAAGTAGTAGGTCTCGGCTGCTGGGTCCGTCCACCAGGCCTTCCAGGCCTCCGGGTCCCCCTGGATCTCGGCCCACTCCTGCGGGGCCGAGTAGTAGCCCATCACCGCCTCCCACCAGACGTAGATCGACTTGCCCGGACCGAGATCGTCCACCGGGATCGGGATGCCCCAGTCGAGGTCGCGGGTGAACGAGCGGTCGTGCAGTCCGTCACGCACCATTCCCCTGGCGAAGTTGATGACGTGTGGACGCCATCCCTCCCGCGTGTCCAACCACTCCAACAGCGGCTGCTCGAACTCGCTGAGCTTCCAGTAGTAGTGCTCGGTCTGACGCTCGACGGGGATCGTGCCCGACAGTTTCGACACCGGGTCGATCAAGTCCTGTGGGTCGAGGATCTTCCCGCAGTTGTCGCACTGATCGCCACGCGCCGGGTTGTACCCGCAGTGGGGGCAGGTGCCTTCGACGTAGCGGTCGGGCAGGAACTGGTTCCGCACCTCGTCGTAGAACTGCATCTCGCTCTTGCGGTACAGGTAGCCGTTCTCCAGCAGGCGCGTGAAGAACTCCCGGGCGACGCGGTGGTGGTTGGGGGTGTCGGTGGTCGTGAACAGGTCGAAAGAGATGCCGAGCGATTCCCAATAGCCGAGTATCTCCGGGTGGTAACGGTCGACGATCTCGCCGGGCGAGACACCCTCCTGTTCCGCCTTCACGGTGATGGGCGTCCCGTGGGTGTCCGATCCGGACACCATCAGCACGCGGTGCCCTGCCAGCCGGTGGTAGCGGGCGAAGATGTCGGGCGGGAGGTACGCCCCGGCCAGGTGGCCGAGGTGCAGCGAGCCCGAGGCATAGGGCCAGGCGACGGCGACGAGGATGTGGCGGGTGGTGGTCATGTGGAACCTGGATCGGGTGCGGGTCGAGGCTAACGGGGAAGGGCTGGCGCCTTCACCGGTTTGCGCAGCAGCGCCAGGATCATCTCGCCGCGATCCGCCAGGATCACGCCGATCACGATGATCGTGCCACCGAGGATCAGTGACGCCGTCACGGGGTCGCCCAGGAACACGACGGCTCCGACGGCGGACGCCACCGGTACCAGGTACCCGATCAGGGCGGCGGTGGCGGTTTCCGCTCGCTCGACCACCTGGAGGAAGGAGTAGAACGGGATGATCGTTCCGACGAGACCGGTGGCGATCGCCCACCCCCAGGCATCGCCGGGCACTCCGGACAGTTGGCCCCATGTCCCGGTGGGGAACGAGAGCAGCAACAGGGTGACGGCGGCGGCCAGGAACTGGGGAACGACCATGCGGCGTGCGGGCGTGTGGATGGCGAACCGACGGGAGACGGCGCCACCCGTTCCCGCAGTCACGACCCCGAGCATGGACCATCCCACCGCACCCCACAGCGCCGAGCCCTCGATGCCCTCGACTCCGCCGAGCAGGACCGCGATTCCCGTGAACGCCACGATCAGTCCGGGGATCCTCCAGGCGCGGAATCGCTCGCCTGGCACGATGAAGTGCGCCGCCACGATCGACGCCGCCGGGATCAGTGCGATCAGGAGGCCGGCGAGCGAGGCGTCGAGTGTGACGAGGGCGATGGTGAAGAACACCGGGGGGAGGGCCATGTTCAGGGTTCCGATCGCCCCGCCCCGGCGCCAGTCGTGGTCACGGTCGAGCTGCCCCGCCGCAGCCAGGATCGTCAGCATGCCGGCCGCCGCCACGACGAAACGGACGAGGGTGAGGGCGACAGGGTCCATCCCGCCGTCGAGCGCCAGTTTCGAGGTGATGTTGCCGGCCGCCCACCCGAACGTGGCGAAGGCGATCCAGGGCCATGGGCTCTTCACCGCGGCATCATCGCCGGGTGTGTGAGTGAAGCGAAATCGTCTCTACGCTGGCGATCGGGACCACGGAAGGCGGTGCAGTGAGCGGATTCGACTCGAGGACCCTGCGGGACGGTTTCGGAGAGTTCATGACCGGTGTCACCGTCGTCACGACCAGGGAGGCTGACGGCGAACCCACCGGACTGACGGTCAATTCGTTCAGCTCGCTGTCGCTGGACCCGCCGTTGGTGCTTTTCGCTGTCGACCGGGATTCGAACACCTTCGATGCCTTCGAGCTGGCCGTCGGATTCGTGGTTCACGTCCTCGCCGAGGACCAGGAGCACCTTGCGGTCCGTTTCGCCACGAGGGACGTCGAACGTTTCGAAGGTCTCGACTGGTCGCCCGGCCTGGACGACCTACCCGTCATCTCGGGTTCGCTCGCCTCCTTCGAGTGTCGCAGCGAACATGTCTATGACGGTGGAGACCATCGGATCCACGTCGGCAGGGTCGAGCGGCTGACCGTGGGCTCCCGCACCCGCCGCGCCCTCGGGTACTTCCGTAGCCGGTACATCGGGCAGGGTTGATGCGGGCACCTCACGTATCATCCGAGCCGTGACCAGCACCCCGGTCGTCCCGTCCGCGCTTCCCTCTCCGGTCACCGGAGCAGGCCTCCGCGCCTACCTCGGCGCCGTGGCCACCGTCGACGAGGTCACCGTGGCCGAGCGCGTGGCATCGCTGGGGACTCGTTCGATCAAGCGTGAGTCGAAGCGGGCGGCACTGGAACTGGCGATCCGAATGATGGATCTCACGACGCTCGAGGGACAGGACACACCGGGCAAGGTCTCCCAGCTCTCGTCCAAGGCGATCCGTCCCGATCCCACCGACCCCTCCATCCCGTCGGTGGCGGCGGTGTGCGTCTACCCGAACATGGTTCCGGTGGCGCGGGCGGCGGTGGACGGATCCGGCGTGAAGGTCGCCTCGGTGGCCACCTACTTCCCGTCGGGCCAGGCCCCGATCGACCTCAAGGTCGCCGAGACGCAGCGGGTGGTGGCGATGGGGGCCGACGAAGTCGACATGGTGATCGATCGGGGGGCGTTCCTGGCCGGCCGGCACGTCGACGTGTTCGACGAGATCCGCAGCATCAAGGAAGCGTGCGGTCAGGCCCATCTCAAGGTCATCCTCGAGACCGGCGAACTGGCCACGCTGGACAACGTGCGCAAGGCGTCGATGCTGGCGATGGCTGCCGGCGCCGACTTCATCAAGACCTCGACCGGCAAGGTGTCCCCGGCGGCCACCCTCCCCGTGACACTCGTGATGCTGGAAGCGATCCGGGACTTCCGGGCCATGACCGGGCGCATGGTCGGCATGAAGCCGGCGGGAGGGATCCGCACGTCCAAGGAGGCGATCAAGTACCTCGTGGTCCTCAACGAGACGCTCGGGCGGGAGTGGTTGACGCCCGACTGGTTCCGCTTCGGGGCGTCGTCGCTGCTCAACGACGTGCTGATGCAGATCCGCTGGCTGGAGACCGGTCGCTACCAATCGCCCGACTACTTCACGAAGGACTGACATGGGAGAAGACCTACCCGCCCTCACCCCGGTCGCCGAGCCGATCGACTGGAGCTACGCCCCGAGCCGCGAGAACGCCGATCTCGTGTCCATCGACGAGCGCTACGGGGTGTTCATCGACGGGGACTTCTTCAAGCCGGCTTCCAAGCAGTGGTTCACGACCCTCGACCCGGCGACCGAGGAGCCGCTCGCCGAGGTGGCGCTGGCGGACGCCACCGATGTCGACCGGGCGGTGTCGGCCGCCCGCAAGGCGTTCGGAGACTGGGGAAAGGTGTCGGGGGCGGAGCGAGCGAAGTACCTGTTTCGGATCGCCCGCCTCGTGCAGGAGCGGTCCCGCGAGTTGGCGGTGCTGGAGACCCGCGACGGTGGCAAGCCCATCAAGGAGTCCCGCGATGTCGACCTGCCCCTGGTGGCGGCACACTTCTTCTACCACGCCGGATGGGCGGACAAGCTGGAGTACGTCTTCCCCGGGCTCGAGCCGCGACCGCTCGGGGTGGCTGGCCAGGTCGTCCCGTGGAACTTCCCGCTGCTGATGCTGGCGTGGAAGGTGGCGCCGGCTCTGGCGGCGGGCAACACCGTGGTGCTCAAACCGGCGGAGACGACACCGCTGTCGGCGCTCCACTTCGCCCGCATCTGCGCAGAGGCGGGACTCCCGCCCGGGGTCTTCAACGTGGTCACCGGCGCCGGGGAGACCGGAGCGGCGGTCGTCGGTCACCACGACGTCGACAAGGTGGCGTTCACCGGTTCGACCGAAGTCGGAAAGATCATCCAGCGGCAGCTCGCCGGATCCGGCAAGAAGGTCACCCTCGAGCTGGGCGGGAAGGGCGCCCACGTCGTGTTCGAGGACGCGCCCGTCGACCAGGCGGTCGAGGGTGTGATCAACGGGATCTTCTTCAACCAGGGCCACGTCTGTTGCGCCGGCAGCCGGCTGATCGTGCAGGAAGGTGTGGCGGAGGAGTTCGTCTCCAAGCTCAAGCTGCGCCTCGACACGTTGCGGGTGGGTGATCCGCTCGACAAGAACACCGACATCGGCGCCATCAACTCGGCCGGCCAGCTCGCCAAGATCGAGGAACTGGTGGCGTCCGGGGAGAGCGAAGGGGCGACGATGTATCAGCCCTCCACCGACCTTCCGGCCCGTGGGTACTTCTTCCGGCCGACCCTGTTCACGGGGGTCTCGCAGAGCCACCGCATCGCCCAGGAGGAGATCTTCGGGCCGGTGCTCTCCATCATGACGTTCCGCACTCCGGAGGAGGCGGTGGAGAAGGCGAACAACACCCCGTTCGGTCTCGCCGCCGGAGTCTGGACGCAGAAGGGCTCACGCATCCTCTGGATGGCCGACCGGCTGCGGGCGGGCGTGGTGTGGGCGAACACCTACAACAAGTTCGACCCCACCTCACCGTTCGGCGGCTACAAGGAGTCGGGTTTCGGTCGCGAGGGCGGCCGCCACGGGCTCCTCGCCTACATGAAGACGGAGGGCTGATGGCTCGGCTGGATGTGAGGAAGACGCACAAGCTCTACATCGGGGGCGACTTTCCCCGTTCGGAATCAGGGCGCACGTTCCCCGCGCTCGATGACGACGGCAACGTGATCGCCCGCATGGCCGAGGGATCTCGCAAGGACCTGCGGGACGCCGTTCGGGCTGCCAGGGGGGCGCAGGAGAAGTGGGCGGCCCGCACCGGATACAACCGCGGCCAGATCCTGTATCGCATCGCCGAGATGGTGGAGGACCGGGCTGCGGCGTTCCAGGACGACTTGCGCGTCATGGGAGCGTCGAAGCGGGCGGCGGAACGGCAGGTCGAGGCGACGATCGACCGACTCGTCTGGTATGCCGGTTGGTGCGACAAGTTCCCGCAGGTGTTCGGCAATCTCAATCCGGTCGCCGGGCCGTTCTTCAACATCTCTTCGCCCGAACCGACCGGGGTCGTCGGTGTGATCGCCCCGCATGAGCCGCCGCTGCTCGGACTCGTCTCGCGCCTCGCTCCGGTGCTGGTGCCGGGGAACACGGCCGTGGTGGTCGCATCGGATCGGGCACCGGTCGTGGCGGTGACCTTCGCCGAAGCGCTCGCCACGTCCGACGTCCCGGCGGGGGTCGTGAACATCCTCACCGGGCATGCTGCCGAACTCACCCCGTGGCTGGCGTCGCACATGGACGTCAACGCCATCGACCTCACGGGCTGCCCGGACGACCTGATCGCCGAGGCCGAGACCGCCGCCGCCGACAACGTCAAGCGGGTGGTGCGGTCGGAAAAGGTGGATTCACAGTCTCCGCTGCTGATCGCCGCCTTCACCGAGACCAAGACGGTGTGGCATCCCAAGGGGCTCTGACAGTACCCTTGACACTCTGACATCACTCTGACATCATCGTGACATCGGAAGGGGTCACCTGATGTCGATGCGGACGTTCTGGACTGTGTGGGTCGGCCAACTCGTGTCACAGGTCGGGACGGCCATGACCGGGTTCGCCATGACCATCTGGGTGTACCAGGAGAGTCGTTCGGTCACCCGGCTGGGGGTGATGCTGCTGGCGGTGAACCTTCCCGGCATCCTGCTCGCCCCCACCGCCGGGGTGATGATCGACCGCATCAACCGGCGGGTGATGATGCTGGCGGCCGACAGCGTCGCCGGGCTCGGCTCCCTGACGCTGGCGATGCTCTACTTCTCCGATTCGCTCGTCTACTGGCAGATCCTGGCGGTGGTCGCCGTGTCTTCCGCCGCCTCCGCCTTCCAGGAGCCGGCCTATCGGGCGGCGATCCCCACCCTCGTGCCGAGAGAACACCTCGGTCGCGCCAACGGGCTGAGCGAACTCGCTCCGGCCGTCGGGACGCTGATCGCCCCCGCCATCGCCGGCGGACTGCTGCTGACCGTCGGGCTGGGGGCGGTGCTGGCGGTCGACTTCATCACGTTCGGAGTGGCGGCGGTTGCGCTCCTCGTCGTCCGGTTCCCCGACGTGCGGGGTGTCGAGGAGCAACGCGCATCGGTCTGGCAGGACTTCCGGGAAGGGCTGGACTATCTCCTCGACCGTCGCGGGCTGTTGGGGTTCCTGTTCATCGCGGCTGGTCTCAACTTCGTGCTCACCTTCGCCAACGTGTTGTGGGTTCCGGTGTTTCTCGCCTTCATGGACGAAGGCGGGCTGGGGCTGACGATGAGTGCCATCGGTGGCGCCCTCGTGGTCGGCTCGCTCGTGATGAGCGCCTGGGGCGGACCCAAGCGGAGGATCAGGGGGATGCTGATCCTGATGGCGGTGGGGGGCGTCGGGCTGGTTGCAGCCGGGCTGCGACCCGATCCGGTGGTGGCGGTCGGCGGCAGCATGCTCCTGATGCTGGTCGTCCCCATCGTGGGCGGTACCAGCCAGACGTTGTGGCATTCCAAGGTGGCCCCTGCCCTCCAGGGGAGAGTGTTCTCGACCCGCCGGATGATCGCCTCGATCGCCACGCCCGTCGCGTTCGTTTCGGCCGGCCCGGTCGCCGACCGGGTTTTCGAACCGCTGTTGGTCCCGGGCGGTCCGCTCGCCGGGTCGCTGGGTCGGGTGTGGGGGACGGGTGTCGGGCGGGGCAGTGCCCTCCTGATCTCCTGCGTCGGGGTGGCCGTGATGGTGATCGCTCTGGCTGCGTGGCTAACCCCCTCGATCCGCAACATCGAAAGGGACATCCCCGACGCCCTGGAGGCGGTCGACGCGGCCGCCTGAAGACTCTCCGCCGGGCGACGGTCCACGGTCCTCCATCCTCTCACCGGACCGTCGCCCTCGCGGAGACCCGGTAGGTTTGGCGACTTGCAGCAGGACTCCATCTCCATCGACATCCCGCTCGGCGCACCGCTCGATCTCCGTGCCACCCTGCAGCCGGCGACATCGGTCTGGGGTCGGTGGACGGACTCCGGGTGGTTGCGGCCGATGAGGACCCCCGACGGTCCGGCGACGCTCCTCCTCCACCGTCGCCCCGCTGTGGTGCACGCCGAGGCGTGGGGCCCGGGTGCAGCATGGATCATCGACCGGGCGGCGGCATGGGCAGGACTCGACGACGACCCGGCCGCGTTCACCACCGATCACCCGCTGGTGCGGGAGCTGCATCGACGTCAGCAGGGACGGCGGTTCTGCCGAACCGGCCTGGTGTTCGAAGCCGCTCTGGCGGCGGTGGTGTCGCAGAAGGTGACGGGTAAGGAGGCGGCATCCGGCCTGCGCGGCCTGATGCGCCGGTTCTCGGACCCGGCGCCGGGACCGTTCGAGGGACTGCTGCTCCCGCCGGAACCCGCGCAGCTGGCGGCGGCTCGCTACCACGACCTCCACGAACTCGGTATCGAACGCAGGCGAGCGGAGACGGTGCGGGTACTGGCCAGGGAGGCCGCCCGGATGGAACGGCTGTCGGATGCCCCTTCGGACCGGGCTGCCCGGTGGCTGCGGTCACTGCCCGGGGTCGGTGTGTGGACCGTGGCCGAGACCCTCGCCGTGTCGCATGGCGACGCCGACGCCCTCAGCGTGGGCGACTACCACCTCCGTCATCTCGTGGTGTGGCACCTCACGGGGCGTCCTCGCGGCACGGACGAGGAGATGGTGGAACTGCTCGAGCCGTTCCGGCCTCATCGCGGCAGGGTGGTCCGACTCCTCGAGGCGGCCGGCAGATACCCGGCGTTCGGGCCCCGCGCCCCGGTTCGTTCGTTCGCCGGCTACTGACCGGCGACGAAGTCGGCTATCAGGTCGCCCACGATGCGCGGGCTGTTCACTTCGCCGTGTCCTGCCCCCGGGACGACGCGCAGGCTGACCGCCGCCCCCGCCCGATCGAGTGCGAGGAAGAAGTTCTCGGACATGGTCAGCGGCACCAACTCGTCGGCGTCACCGTGAACCAAGAGCAGCTGCGGCCCGGCGCCGGAGGCCTCGACGTATGTGAAGGGGTTTCCCGATCGCCACGTGTCCGGATCGGCGGTGAGGGTGCTGCCGAAGAACCGGGGGAGCAGAAATGCGTAGGTGTCGGTGTCGTAGGGCCCGGCCAGTCCCACCCATGCATCCAACGGCTCCGTCCCACCCTCGCATGCCGTGCCGAAGACGCCGGGGGCGAGTGCCACCAGGGCCGACAGGTGTGCGCCTGCCGAGTGGCCGATCAACGTCACGTGGTCGGCGCTCGTCGAGTAGTCGAGGGCGTGGGCGCGGGCGTACGCCACGGCGCACGCCACGTCCTCGACGGTGCCCGGGAACGCTCCACCCTGGGCGATCGTGCGATAGGTGGCGTTGAACACGACGAATCCGCGTTCGGCCAGTCCGTCTGCGAGATATCCCATGGAGTCGAGCCTGCCGCCGAACCAGCCTCCACCGTGGACGAGCACCGCGATCGGACGGACGGACCGTTCGGCGGGGGCGTGCACGTCGATGCGGAGGTCGGCGCCGTACCGGAACGAGCCCCTCCAGTGTTCGTACAACAACTCCTCCACCGGCTGGGGCAGCGTCGTCGGGGACGTGGCCACGCTTGTGGTGGTGGTCGTCTCGGCGGTGGGGGGTGGACTCGGTGCAGTAGCGGCCGTGGTCGAGGGGGTCGTGGTCGATGGGGGCGTGGTCATTTCGCCGGGCTCCGCTCCGGTGGCGGCGGAGGAGCAGGCGGCAACGGTGACGAGGGCAGCGAGCAGCAGGCGCGAGCGCGGCATTCCGTCAGGCTACGGAACGGTCCGGGCTAACGCGACAGCGCCGCGGCTGCCGCCCGGTCGCAATGGACGGTGACCGCGCCGGTGGCCCTGCGGAGCAGCTGGATGGGGTGGAGTCCATCGGGGCCCTCGAGCGCCTCGGCCAGCGTGGTCGCCTTGTCCTCGCCGGACACGAGGACCAGTATCCGACTGACCGTTTGCAGCAACGACGGCGTGGCCGTCAGCCGCCACGCATCCAGAGACGGGACCTGGTGCGCCACGTACCAGCGCGACGGGCCGGCATCGAGTGCCGGCGAACCCGGAAAGAGCGAGGCGGTGTGCCCGTCCGCACCCATGCCGAGCAGCACGAGGTCCGGTGGCCGGCCGTCATGGACGAGGCGGAGTCGGGCCTCGTAGTGCACGGCGGAGTCCTCCGCATGCAGATGGGTCGAATACGGCGGTCGAAGCAACCGGGCGGCGGCCCCCTCGGGGAGATGACGGAGCGCCATCGCACCGTTGGAGTCGGGGTGGTCGTGGGGCACCCAGCGCTCGTCCGACAGCCAGAGGGTGACGCTCTCCCAGTCGATCCGGCGGTCGTGCAGGGCTTCGTAGGTGTCGGTCGGCGTCGACCCGCCCGCCAGCCCGACGCTGATCGGGCCGTTGGATGCCAGGGCGGCGATGGTGTCGGCGACGGCACCGGCCAGCGCGGCACGGTCGGGATGGACGGAGACTTCCATGCGCGGCGGAGGGTACCCGTCGGCGCCGCCGGTACCCTCCCGGCGGTGATCGTCGAGACCCCGGTCGGTTCGGTGTCCGCCACGATTTCCGGCGGAGGCGACCGGACGATGCTCCTCGCTCACGGTGCGGGTACGGACCAGCACCACCGGATGATCGTGGGGATCAGAGACGCGCTGGCGGCCAGGGGCGTCCGTGTCGTCACGTTCAATTACCCCTACACCGAGGCGGGCCGCCGGCGGCCTGATCGCGCACCCGTGCTGATGGAATGTCATCGGTCGGTGGCGGATCGCGTGAAGGAACTCTTCGGGCGACCCTTGGTGTTGGGCGGGCGATCGATGGGTGGGCGGATGGCGACGATGCTCGTCGCCGAGGGGTACGCGGCGGCGGGCGTGGTGGCCTACGCGTATCCACTCCATCCGGCGGGGAAACCGGACCGGCTCCGCGTCGAGCACCTGCCGAGAGTCGGTGTCCCCCTGCTGTTCTTCCAGGGATCACGCGACGCGTTGGCACGCGGCGACCTCGTCGACCGCCACCTGCGCACTCTGGCCGGTTCCACGGTCGTCGAGATGCCCGGGGCGGACCACTCGTTCCGGGGGGCGGCCTGGAAGGAGCCGGGAGTCTTCGAGTTCCTCGCCGCCCACACCGTCGATTGGTGGGATTCGGACGTCGTGAACTGAGCCCCGGTGGCGGCGACGGGTTTGCCCGGTGACGCCGCGCCCGCGAGAATGAAGCGTCCTCTTTCCCGCCGCATCGCAGGAGCTTCGCTGATGTCGTCCGAACAGATCACTTTGCGCGCCGAGACCGGCCGCACCACCGGGAGTCGCGCCTCCCGCCGACTGCGGCGTGCCGGGCAGGTTCCGGCCGTGGTGTACGGCAAGCATGCCGAGCCGCTGTCGATCGCCGTCGACCATCGGGAGCTGCGGGCAGCTCTCACGACCGAGGCCGGCACCAACGCCCTCATCAGCCTGGATGTCGAGGGGGGCGAAACGATCCTCACTCTGCCCCGGGTGGTGGAGACCCATCCCTTCCGGCGTGAGATCCGTCACGTCGACTTCGTGACGGTCTCGCTCACCGATCGCGTGGCCGCGGAGATCCCGGTCCACCTGGTCGGGGACGCAGTCGGAATCGAGGCCGGTGGCGTGCTGTCCACCGCCCGCACCGTTGTCCAGATCGAGGCCCTCGTCACGAACATCCCGTCCTACGTCGAACTCGACATCTCCGAACTCGAGGTCGGGGACGCCCTGCGCATCGGTGACCTCCCCGAGATCGAAGGCGTGGTGTACACCGAGGATCCGGAGTACACGGTCGTCTCCATCACGGTCCCTGCCCTCGAGATCGAGGAGGAGACCGAAGAGCTCGAAGAGGGCGAGGAGGGTGCCGAGGTCGACGGCGAGGCCGACGAAGGCGAAGCGCCCGAGGGTTCGGAGGACTCCGGCGGCGACGAGGGCGGCGAATAGGCGTGAAGGTCGTCGTCGGACTCCGCAATCCGGGGTCCGATTACGAGGGGACCCGCCACAACATCGGATTCGAGGTCTTGGAGGAATTGGCCCGCCGCCACGGCGGCCGCTTCAAGTCGAAGACGATGCGCACCCGTTCGGCGCTCGCCGAGGTCCGTGTCGGCGACGAGAGGGTGGTGCTCGCCGCCCCGCTGTCCTTCATGAACGAGTCCGGTGGACCCGTGTCCGCCACCCTGCGGGCCTTGAAGGCGGACCTGGCCGATCTCCTGGTGGTGCACGACGACATCGATCTCGACTTCGGCCGCCTGCGGCTGCAGACCGGGGGAGGATCGGGGGGTCACAACGGCATTCGCTCGCTCGAGCGCTCACTGGACACTCCCCAGTTCAGCCGTCTCAAGGTCGGCGTCGGACGCCCACCCGGTCGTCAGGATCCGGCCGACTACGTGCTGCGCCGCTTCGGGTCGCGGGAACGCATCGAAGCCGACCTCCTGGTGGCGGACGCGGCGGATGTCGTCGAACGGTGGTTGAGCGACCCGGTCCGGGCCCAGGAGATGGCTGCCCACCGACCGGCGGTTTCCCGCGACACCTGAGCTAGGTTGCCGGCATGACGTCGGAGCCGGCTGCTCTGGTGGGGTCGTTGGATCAGGGTACGACAAGTACCCGGTTCATCATCTTCGACCGCGCCGGCCGGGTCGTGTCAGCCGCCCAGGAGGAGCACGAACAGATCCTTCCCCGGCCCGGCTGGGTGGAGCACGACCCTGCCGAGATCGTGGCGCGGACGTGGTCGGTGATCGGGCGGGCACTGGAGGACGCCGGTGTCACCGGCGGCGAGCTGGCGGCGGTGGGGATCACCAACCAGCGAGAGACGACTGTGGTGTGGGAGCGCGAGTCCGGACGGGCCGTTGCCAACGCCATCGTCTGGCAGGACACTCGCACCGCCGATCTCGTCCACGGCCTGGGAGACACCGAGGGACCCGATCGCTTTCGGTATCGAACCGGGCTGCCCCTGGCGACCTACTTCTCGGCACCCAAGGTGAGATGGCTGCTGGACGCGGACCCG
This sequence comes from Acidimicrobiia bacterium, assembly GCA_035460965.1. Lineage (GTDB taxonomy): Bacteria > Actinomycetota > Acidimicrobiia > Spongiisociales > ZC4RG35 > DATHWB01. The sequence continues at coordinate 33,860 of DATHWB010000222.1, read as the reverse complement.
AGTCTGGAGGAGCGGTCCCTCGGTGGCGGCCTGGCGTTCGGTACGGTCGATTCCTGGTTGCTGTGGCACCTCACTGGAGGCACGGTCCACGCCACCGACGTCACGAATGCCTCACGCACGATGCTGATGGACCTGGACACCCTGGAATGGGACGACGGTTTGCTCGACGCATTCGGAGTGCCGCGGCCGATGTTGCCCGACATCCTGCCGTCCGTCGGCGTGATGGGCCGGGGCACGGGACCGCTCGACGGCGTGGCGATCGGTGGTGTCCTCGGCGACCAACAGGCGGCGATGTTCGGACAGACCTGTTTCGAGGTCGGAAGCGCCAAGAACACCTACGGCACCGGCAACTTCATGCTCTTGAACACCGGCCTGCAGCCGGTTCGCTCTTCGAACGGGCTCATCACCACGGTCGGATACCGGATAGGAGAGGAGCCGGCCGTGTACGCGCTGGAGGGTTCGATCGCCGTGACGGGAGCCCTCGTCCAGTGGCTGCGCGACAACCTGGGACTCATCGAGCAGGCAGCCGACGTGGAAGATCTGGCCGGGAGCGTGGAGGACAACGGCGACGTGTACTTCGTCCCGGCCTTCTCCGGTCTGTTCGCCCCGCACTGGCGATCGGACGCCCGTGGTGTGATCGTCGGGTTGACCCGCTACGCCAATCGCGGCCACATCGCCAGGGCCGCGCTCGAAGCGACGGCGTTCCAGACCCGCGAGATCCTCGATGCGATGAACGCCGACTCCGGGGTCGATCTGACCGAACTGCGGGTGGACGGGGGCATGGTGGCGAACGAGCTGCTCATGCAGTTCCAGGCCGATGTGCTGGGCGTTCCCGTGATACGTCCGACGGTGGTGGAGACGACCGCACTGGGCGCCGCCTATGCCGCCGGGTTGGCCGTCGGAGTCTGGGAGTCCCTCGAGGAACTCCGGGAGCTCTGGGGCGAGGACCGACGGTGGGAGCCGTCGATGGACGCCGCCACCCGGGACTCGCGTGTCGCCCGCTGGCGCCAGGCGGTGGAGCGTACGCTCGGTTGGGTGTGACAGACCTGTCGAAATTCGGCGGTCGACATCGTCGTCAGGTTGCGCATCGACACGGAAAGGAGAGGCGATGCCCACGTACGCAGCACTGATCTACACCCCCGCCGAGTTGGAGGGCCAGGGAACCCCCGAGGACTGGGCGAGCGTCATGGAGGACTACAACGCCTTCGGGGCCGAGGCGGGCGCCGCCGGGGTCCTCGCCGGCGGCGAGGCGTTGGAGGACACCCACACGGCCACCACCGTGCACGTCGAAGGAGGAAAGGGCGGCAGGGTGATCACCACGGACGGTCCGTTCGCCGAGACGAAGGAGGTGCTCGGCGGCTTCTACCTGCTCCGCTGCACCGACCTCGACGAAGCGGTGGCGTGGGCGGCGAAGATTCCCGGTGCCTGGCATGGCAAGGTGGAAGTCCGCCCGGTGATCGACTTCTCGCAGCAGCAATGATCCCGTAGGTGGACGTCGGCCGGCGCCTCGACGACACCATCCGGCGCGAAGGCGGCAGGGTGCTCGCCACCCTGGCGCGGCTGACCCGCGACATCGGCATGGCGGAAGACGCCGTGCAGGAAGCAGCGCTGGCCGCGATCGAGTCGTGGCCCGTCGTCGGGGTGCCCGACAACCCTGCCGCCTGGCTGACCACGACCGCCCGCAACCGGGCGCTCGACCGGCTGCGCAGGGAACGGTCGCGAAGCACGAAGGAGGCGGAGGCCATGCGAGGACTACTCGACGGACCGCTCGAGCCTCCCGACGGTCGGGACGATCGGCTACGGCTCATCTTCACATGCTGTCATCCGGCGCTCTCCCCCGAGGCGAGGGTGGCGCTGGCACTGCGCACCGTGGCCGGACTCACGACCACGGAGATCGCGCGTGCCTTTCTCGTACCCGAGCCGACGATGGGACAGCGGATCAGCCGCGCGAAGCGGAAGATCGCCACCGCACGAATCCCGTATCGGATCCCGGATGATCACGAACTGGCCGAGCGGCTGCCTGCGGTGCTCGGAACCCTGTACGTGGTCTTCACGACCGGGCACCATGCCCCCGCCGGTCCGATGGACTCGCGCCTCGACCTGGCCGACGAGGCCATCAGGCTCGGTCGGCTGTTGGTCGAGCTGATGCCCGACGAGCCCGAGGTGTCCGGGCTGTTGGCGTTGATGCTCGCCACCCGGGCGCGAAGCGCGGCCAGGCTCGATCCCGACGGCCACACCGTCCTGATGGCCGATCAGGATCGGACTCGGTGGGATCACGATGCCATCGCGGAAGCAGCGGCGATCGTCGAACACACCCTCCGACTGAAGCGTCCGGGACCGCTGCAGGTACAAGCGGCCATCGCCACCCTGCATGGCCTCGCCCCGTCCGATTCCGCCACCGACTGGGCACAGATCGTCGATCTCTACCGGATCCTGGAGCGAATGCAGCCAGGAAGCGTGACCCGTGTGAACCGGGCGGTGGCGGAGGCGAAGGTGTTCGGTCCCGAGCACGCCTTGGCCTTGCTGGCCGAGGTCGAGGAGGACGGCTGGCATCTGTCGTGGGCGACCAGGGCACACCTCCTCGAACTGGCGGGCGATCTGGAGGGTGCCCGCCTGGCGCTCGACAACGCGTTGGGACTGGCGATGAACGATCACGACCGCGCCCTGCTCGAAGAGCGGCGGCGAAATCTCGGCTGAAGGGTCAGAGTCCCTCGGCGACGAGTTCCCTTTCGTGTTCCTCGAGTTGTCGCTCCCGCTCGCCCGCCGTCCAGCCGAGTTCGGCGGCCATCACGTCGGCGATGCGGGGGGCGTCCCGGCGTCCGTGGTCGGAGGTGAACCATGCGAGGTGTGTGCGCCGCAGCGTCACGTCGGTGATCCGGGAGGCTCCTTCGTTGCGGACTGCGTGGACGACGTCGGCGAGGGACGACCGGCGATCACCCAGCATGGCGGTCGAGGCGGGGTCGGAGGCCATCACGGCGGCGATCCGCCCGGCGTCACTCCCGTTGCGGGCGATCGTGGGGTCGACGACTGCGGGATCGGCCCCCGCGTCGGTGAGCATGCGCCGCAGTCGGGCGCGATCGGGGCCGGCTCCGATCAGGGGGATCGAGTCCGTCGACGATCTGACCCGCCCGCCGAGGGCGCGCATCACGGCATCGGCCGCCTCCCCGGCGATGCGGCGGTACGTCGTGAGCTTGCCGCCTGCGACCGTCACGTACCCGGGCACCGAATGCTCGATCACGTGCTCGCGGGAGGCTGTGGAGGTGCGGCCGGTGCCGTCGTCCTTGAGTGCCCGCAGGCCGGCGAACGTGCTGATGGGCTCGACGGCATCCGCATCGAGGTATCGGCGTACATGACGGAGGAGGTAATCGACGTCATCGGGAGAAGCGGTTGGGTGGGTGGGATCGGCACCGAAGGGCGTGTCGGTCGTGCCGATCAGAGCGTGATCGAGCCAGGGGAGGATGTAGAGGACCCGACCGTCGTCGGTTTCCGGGAGGACCAGTGCCGCGTCGCCCATGCCGAGGGCGCTCCGCTCGGCGATGAGGTGGGTGCCTTTCGATCGCACCACCCTCGAGCCCGACGTGCGCCCGGTGAGCGGAGGCGGGTCGAAGGCGCCCGCCGCCGAGAGCACCGTCCGGGCATGAATCCCGAACCGATCTCCTGACTGTCGGTCATGGACGTCGAGGACGAAGCCCTGGTCCGTTCGACGCAACGAGGACACTTCGAGGAGGCTGACGGCCGTGGCGCCGTAGCGGACCACCGCTGTCTTCAAGACGGAGATGACGAGACGGGCGTCGTCGGTCTGGGCGTCCGAGTACACGAATCCCCGCTCAAGTCCCTGCGGTCGCAGCATCGGGAAGTCGGCGAGGAGCTGCTCGGCCGAGACCGCCCGGTGAAGTCGACCCGGCCGCCGCGGTCCCCCGAGCACGTCGTACGCCACCAGCCCGGCCCGCAGGGCCAGGGGTGCCGCCCATCCCTGCGCAGCCCAAGAGGGTGCCCCGGCGATCCCGTACTGGGCGTACAGCGGAATCACGAATTCCAGCGGGTGGAAGAGGAAGTCGGCGACGCGAGCGAGGACCTTCTGCTCGCGCAGCCCCTCGGACACCATTCCGAGGTGGAATTGTGGGAGGTAGCGGATCCCCCCGTGGAACAACTTGGTCGATCGCGACGATGTCCCTTGGGCGAAGTCGGACCGTTCGAGGACGATGACCTCGAGCCCCCTGGCGGCCAGGTCGAGGGCGGCGCCGGCGCCGGTGATCCCCCCGCCGATCACCGCGACGTCGAAGGACCGCTCCAACCTGCGGTGATGGTCGGTCCGGCTCCACCCGTCGGTCACGCCCGGAAACTACCGGCGGACGGAGGCGATCCCAACACACGGCTCGCGTACAATCGCCGTCCCGCCGCCGTTGGAGGTCTCACATCACCGTCCCGGATCAGCTCGCCATCGCTCGGGTGATCCTGGTGCCCGTCATCATGGTCCTCGTCAGGAGTGCCGATCGGTTGGAGCATGCGTTCGGGTATGCCGCCGTCCTCTTCGGTGTGGCCGCCCTGACGGACTTCCTCGACGGTTACCTGGCGCGGCGGATGGGGACGACCAGCACCCTCGGTGCGTTCCTCGACACGACGGCCGACAAGCTGCTGGTGACCGGCACGTTGTTCGCCCTCGTGTCGGTCGACCGGGTGTCGATCTGGGCGGCCGTGATCATCGTCATGCGCGAGTTCGTGGTGATGGCGCTGCGGGGCCTCGTGGCGATCACGGGGTCGCTGATCCCGCCGTCGACCTGGGGGAAGATCAAGGCGGCGGCGCAGTTCGCCGCCATCGGTCTGGCATTCATGCGGCTGCCGGAGCCGTGGGGGCCGCTGTACCTCGACCAGTGGGCCATGTGGGTGGCCGTCGCGGTCACGATCGCCTCCGGCTGGCAGTACGTCGCCGTCTTCATGGAGACGGTTCGGGCGTCCCGCTCCCGAGCCACGTGAGGACGGTCGTCACCGGTGGCACGGGTGTGGTGGGCACTGCTGTCGTCCGTCACCTGGTGGCCGCGGGATACACGGTGTCGGGGCTGTCGCGGGGGGCGGATGGCGATGCCGCCCTCGGTCGCATCGGGTGCGAGCCGATCCGGGGCGACATCCTCGATGGTGCATCGCTCGCCTCGGCGTTCGCCGGCGCCGACCTCGTCTTCCATGTCGCCGGGCTGAACACGATGTGTCCCCGGGATCCGACCCGACTCGACCGCGTGAACGTGGATGGCGCCAGGGAAGTGATGCGCGCCGCCCGTCGGGCGGGAGTTCGCCGTGTGGTGCACACCTCGTCGGCGGCCGCCATCGGGGAGGAGCCGGGGACGATCGGCACCGAATCGTCACCTCACCGCGGCTGGTACCTGTCCCACTACGAACGCTCGAAGCACCTCGGAGAGCTGGCGGTCGGGGAGGAGGCGGACGGGGTCGAGGTCGTGTGCGTCAACCCGTCCTCGGTGCAAGGTCCCGGGAGGGCCACCGGTACTGGCGCCCTCATCCTCGACCTCCTGCGAGGGCGACTGCCGGCGCTCATCGACACGCGGCTCTCGATCGTCGACATCGACGACTGTGCCCGCGGTCACCTCGCCGCCGCGGAGCGCGGGGTACCGGGGGAGCGATATCTGCTCAACTCGTTCACGGTGTCGATGCGAGGCGCCGTGACGCTGCTGGAAGGCGTGGTAGGCCACAGCCTGTCCGTCCGTTGGATCCCGGCGTGGCTGGCGATGATCGGTGCGGCCGGGGTGGAGACGGCGGGACGCCTCATGCGTCGGCAACCACCCGTGTGTCGGGAGATGGTGCGCACGCTGCGTCACGGTCACGCGTACGACGGATCCAGGGCCCGGGCGGAGTTGGGGATCGACTACGCCTCGCCCGAGGACCTGCTGACCCGACTGGTGGACTGGTTTCGATCGGAGGGGATGTTGTGACGTCGGTACGGGTGGCATCCGCCCGCCAGCATCTGTACCGGGAGATGCTGGAGGAGGCGGGGGTGGACGTGGTCGAAGAGGGCGGCGAGGTGGTGTTTGCCGACCCCCGGCTCGTCGACTCCCTCGACCTGGCCGGTGTGAGATGGATCCAGTCGACGTGGGCGGGCGTCGACGGGCTCGACTGGTCGCGCATACCCGAAGACGTGCCCGTGACCGCCATGACCGGCGTCTTCGGCCCGCAGATCGTCGAGTTCGTGTTCGGGCACCTGTTGGGGCGGACACAGCGGATCCCCGAGCGGTACGCCACCCGCCGGTGGGACGAGACCCTGCCCTCCCTGTTGCGGGGGTCGACCCTCGGAGTGCTGGGAACCGGCTCGATCGGCACGGCGGTGGCAGACGCCGGGAGGGCATTCGGGATGATCGTGCGTGGCTGCCGGAGGTCGATGGAGCCGCATCCGTCGTTCGACGAGATGTACGACACCGGGACCATCGGCGCCTTCGCCGACGGGCTCGACCACCTGGTGGTCGTATTGCCGGCCACCGCCGAGACTGCACGCCTGGTCGACCGGTCCGTGCTGAACCGGCTGGCGGTCGGCGCAACCCTGATCAACGTCGGCCGGGGAGCCACGGTCGTCACCGAGGACGTGATCGGGGCCGTGATCGACGGTCGAGTGGGGCTCGCCGTGCTGGACGTCACGGACCCGGAGCCGCTGCCGTCAGACCACCCCGCCTGGACGACCCCCGGCATCCTCGTCACCGGCCACACCGCCGCCCACAGTCTTCCGCAGGACGTGGTGCCCGCATTCCTGGCGAATCTGGCACGCTTCACCGACGGCGAACCGCTCGTCGGCCAGGTCGATCGCTCGAGGGGGTACTGAATGGCTTCGCCGCCGACACCTGACGAGGTGGATCGGTTCGTGGCAGACATCTACCCGGCGATGGCACGGGCCGGCTACCGGTGCACGGTCATGGAGGAGGGCCACGCCGCGGCGCACTGGACGCTCGACCCCGCCGAGCTGCGCCCCGGCGGCCTGATCTCGGGTCCGACCCAGTTCGCCGCGGCCGATCTGGCGTTGTGGTACCTCTCGTTCACGGTGGTCGGGCTCCAGCCGATGGCCGTCACGTCGGACCTGTCGATCACCTTCCTCCGTCCCGCCTCAGGCGGGGACCTGACGGCCGAGGCGTTCCTGCTGCGGTCGGGGCGATCCCGCATCACCGGGCGTGTCGAACTGCGGGTGCAGGGGGACGATCGACTGGTGGCCCATGCCACCGGCGGTTACGCGCTGCTGGGGCAACGGTGACGGTGATCCAGGCGTCCGACGGACCGGACCGCCGGAACGGCAGCGTCCCGGTACCCGACCGCGCCAGGACGATCGTGGTCCCGATCGCCAACCCGGAGACCGCCCCCGCCCTCCTGGCCCTCGCCGCCAGCCTCGCCGACGTCGAGGAGGGAAGGGTGGTGGCGCTGGCCGTGGTGACCGACGAGACCTCCGCCGAGGAGCAGCGGGATGTGCTCGAGCGGCTGGAGGATCTGGTGTCGGGGACCGGGTGGGTGCCCGGCGTGTCCTTCGAGATGGCCACCAGGTCCGGCTCGACCGTGGCGCGGGGGATCCTGGACACGGCGGCCGAGATGGGCGCCGACATGATCCTGCTGGGCGTGCGCCAGACCCGCAAGGGAGACATCTCGCTCGGCCCGATCGTCGAGTCGGTCATGTCGACGGCCACCGCCGACGTGGTCGTCGTGCGGATGCCGCCGAGGGCGTCGGGTCCGCTGGCGACGGTCAAGCGAGTGGTGGTGGCCGTGGACGGTTCAGACGAGTCCCGGGCCGCAGTTCGAGTCGGGTTGCTCATCGCGTCCTCGTTGGGGGCGCGGGTGCACGTGGTCCATGTGCAGGGCAGCGAGGTGCCGAGGGCCTTGGGCCTGGCCACGATCGAGCGCAGCCTGGACGGCGTGGAAGGCTCCTCGGTGTGCACGCGGGAGCTGGTGGTGGCGAACGACGTGAGCCGCGGGATCCTCACCCGAGTCGCCGAGACCGACCTGGTGATCGTCGGCGCCAACGTGGGCAAGCACGTCCTGCAGTGGGGTGACCGGGCGGCGGCGACGGAGGTGCTGCGCAACGCCCCGGGTCCCGTGCTCACCGTGGCCCGCAAGGTCGAGGGCAGGACGCTGGCCGGCGTCCTCAGCCGTATCCGGCCCAAGCTCACCAGCCTCGAGCAGGATGCCGTCACCTGGCAGAGTGAGCGCCTGGCCGGGATCGGCCTCGACTTCGTTCTCCTCAACGCCGTCTCCGGGCTCCTGGCTTCGTTCGGGCTCCTGCAGAACTCACCCGCGGTGGTCATCGGGGCGATGCTTGTCGCTCCGTTACTGGGGCCTCTGACGGCGATCTCCGTGGGGCTGGTGACGGCTCGCCTCCGATTGGCCCGTCGGGCGTCCACATCGGTGCTGGTGGGGGCGGGGATCTCCGTCCTGTGCGGTTGGCTACTGGGGCTGGTGGTTCCGCTCGAGTCGCCGACCACGGAGATGCTGGCGCGAGGCAGTCCCACGTTGCTGGACGCCGGGGTGGCGCTGGCAGCCGGCGCGGTGGGGGCGTACGCCACGGCGCGCAAGGAGATCCCGGCGGCATTGGCCGGCGTCGCCATCGCCGCGGCGTTGGTTCCTCCGCTGTGCACGATCGGGCTGGGGCTCTCCATCGGCGAACCCGACCTGGCGTTCGGGGCGACCCTGCTCTTCCTGACGAACGTGGTGTCGGTGGCGGTGGTTGGATGCGGGGTGTTCCTCTGGTTCGGTATGGGACCGGAGACGAAGGACTTGCGGCAGCGGCGTCATGCCGTGTCGGCTGTGATCGTCGGAGTGCTCACGCTCGTCATGGTCTTGATGGTGCTGGACGCCGTCCAGGAGGCGCGTGCGGCCGTCATCGCCGAGCAGGACCTGGCCGGGGTGTTTCCCCAAGCCGAGGTGGTGGATCTCGACTACGAGGCAGGCGACCCGATCCGCCTCCTGGCGACGCTGCGCACCGATCGGGAGATCACACCTGCTCAGGTGGCGTCGGTCGAGCGCGGCCTGGAGATGCGATTCGGCCGGCCGATCGAGTTGTCGGTGGTGGTCGAGCAGGTCGTTCGCTCGGCGCCCTGACGCCGCCTCTACGATCACGTCGCTCGTGTCCGCCCCGCTCTCCCCCCTCGTGACCGCCTGGAAGCGGCATCCGCCTCCCGACCCGTCAGGACGGTGGGTGGTGCCGCCGGGGGCGCGGGCGTTCGCGTTGGCCGGATTGGCATCGCGATCGGCGGTGCCGCTCCTCGTCGTCACGCCGGGAGAACGCGATGCCGAGGACCTGGCGGACGACATCGCCCTGTTCGTCGACGACGTCACGCTGCTGCCTGCCTGGGAGACGCTGCCGTTCGAGCACCTGTCTCCCAACGCAGCCACGATGGCGAGGCGGGCGAGGGCCAGGCACCGTCTCGCTGCGGGAGGCGCCGGCACGGTGGTCGTGGCCTCCGTGCGGGCTGCCATCCAGCGTCTGTCGCCATCCGACCCCTCCCCGATCCATCTGCGGGAAGGAGCCGAGGTCGACGTGTCGAACCTCGCAGACCGCCTCGTCGTCGCCGGATACGATCGCACCGATCGGGTGGAGGCACGGGGCGAGTTCGCCATCCGCGGCGGCATCATCGACGTCTTCCCCGCCCAGGCGGAAGAACCGGTACGCCTCGACATGTGGGGAGACGTGATCGATGAGATTCGTGTCTTCTCGGTCGGGGATCAGCGATCCCAGGAGCGGGCCGAGTCCGTCGACGTGTACCCGGCACGGGAGTTCCGATCGGATGCGGACGTCGCCGGACGTGCGGAGGCGCTGGTCGGTCGGGAGGCGTGGAACGCCTCGGTGTGGGAGCGACTCGCCCAGTATCAGCAGTTCGCGGGTATGGAGTCCTGGATGCCGTGGCTGGCGCCTGAGCGGACCGTGCTCGACGAGGCCGACCACGCGGCGGTCGTCGTGCTCGACCCCACCCGCGCCTTCGATCGGGCCCGGGACCTGCGCAAGGAGGAAGACGACTTGGCTGCTGCGCTGGCCCCGACCTGGGGCCACGGGGCCCCGGAGGCGGGGGAGCACCCGGCCCTGTTCCTGGACCTCGAGCGGCGGTTGTCCGACCGCGAGCATCTGCAGATGCCGGGCACACCGGTCGGTCCGGAGGACGCGCGGCTGTCTGCTCCCGGCTTCGACGCCACCCCCGGGGACGTCGAGTCCGTCACCGCCGGCCTGCAACGTCTCCTCTCCAAGGGCATCACGCCCGTCATCGCAATGGACGGAGTCCCGGCGGCGGACCGGGCGGCGCGCCTGCTGGGTGAACAGGGTCTGGCGATCGAACGGGTCGCCACCCTCACCGGGTCCGGTGCCGCCATCATCCCCGTCGGGATCCATCGCGGGTTCGTCATACCGGATCTCGGAGTGGCGGTGCTCGGGGAACAGGAGATCGCCGGTCGTCGTCGGTCCCATCGCCGCGTGGCCTCGCGCAGGAGGGCGCACGCCGGGTCGGAGTATCGAGATCTGCGTCCGGGTGACTTCGTCGTCCATCACAAGCACGGCATCGGTCGCTTCGAGGGGATGGTCAGCCGAACGATGGCCGGGGTCGAGCGCGACTACCTGGTGGTGGCCTACGCCGGCGAGGACCGCCTGTACGTGCCCACCGACCAGCTGGCTGCGGTCAAGAAGTACACGGGCGGAGAGGCACCCAAGGTGTCTCGGATGGGGGGCAAGGACTGGTCGGACACCCGCTCGAGGGTGCGGAGGGCGGTGGCGGCCGTCGCCGAGGCGGTGGTACGGCTCCACCGGGCGCGGGCGGCAGCCGCCGGGCACGCCTACGCCCCCGACACCCCGTGGCAGCGGGAGATGGAGGGAGCCTTCCCCTTCGAGGAGACGCCGGATCAGCTGACGGCGGTGGCCGACGTCAAGGCGGACATGGAGGGGGAGCGGCCCATGGACCGGCTGGTCTTCGGCGATGTGGGATTCGGCAAGACCGAGGTCGCCATCCGGGCCGCTTTCAAGGCCGCGGCCTCGGGAAAACAGATTGCCATCCTGTGTCCCACCACCCTGCTGGCGCGCCAGCACTTCCAGACGTTTTCCGAGCGGTTCGCGCCCTATCCGGTCGAAGTCGCCATGCTGTCCAGATTCCTCACGGCGAAGGAGGCCAAGGCGGTGGTCGACCGACTCGCCACAGGCGAGATCGACGTGGTGATCGGGACCCACCGCCTGTTGTCCCAGGACATTCGGTTCAAGGACCTGGGCCTGCTGGTGATCGACGAGGAGCAGCGGTTCGGAGTCTCCGCCAAGGACGCCATCAAACGACTGCGAGTGGGCGTCGACGTGCTGACCCTCACGGCGACGCCCATCCCCCGGACTCTCGAGATGGCCCTCACCGGTATCCGTGACGTCAGCCACATCCGCACACCCCCCGAGGACCGGCACCCGATCCTCACCTATGTGGGTCCGTTCGACGATCAGACCGTGGCGGCCGCCATCCGTCGCGAGCTGCTGCGGGAGGGCCAGGTCTTCTACGTGCACAACCGGGTGCAGTCCATCGATCGGGCGGTGGCGCGTCTGCAGGAACTGGTGCCGGACGCCCGCTACACGGTGGCCCACGGTCAGATGTCCGAAGGGCGCCTCGAACAGGTGATGATCGACTTCTGGGACCGGCAGTACGACGTGATGGTCGCCACCACGATCATCGAGTCGGGGCTCGACCTGCCGCAGGTGAACACCCTGATCGTCGAACGCGCCGATCTGTTGGGACTCGCCCAGCTCTACCAGCTGCGGGGCCGCGTCGGTCGCTCCGACCAGCGGGCGTACGCCTACCTGTTCCACCCACCCGACCAGTCACTCACGGAGGAGGCGCACCGGCGCCTGGAGGCCATCGGCGAGGCCACGGACCTCGGGTCGGGTTTCCAGCTGGCGTTGCGCGACCTGGAGATCCGGGGGGCGGGCTCGATCCTGGGTGAGGTGCAGTCCGGGCACATCAGCGCGGTCGGCTTCGATCTCTACGCCGAGTTGGTGGCCGAGGCGGTGGACGAACTCGAAGGAAGGGAGACGGTTCCGCGGGAGGCCGAGGTCCGGATCGACCTGCCGGTCGACGCTCACCTCCCGGAGGAGTACGTGCCCGACCAACTCCTCCGACTGGAGGCCTATCGCCGCTTGGCCCTGGCGGGGAACGACGCCGAGATCGACGACGTGGTCGAGGAGTGGGAGGACCGCTTCGGTCCGCTGCCACACCCGGCGTCCGCGCTCGTGCAGATCGCCCGGCTGCGAGCCGAGGCGATACGGGTCGGCCTGGACGAGATCGTTGCTCTGCGCCAGGAAGTGAGGCTGGCTCCCGTCGACCTGACCGCCAGCCAGGAAGTGCGGCTCCAGCGGATCGCCCGCGGCTCGGTGCTGCGGGCCTCGGAGGGTGTGATCTTCCTTCCCGCCCCACGCTCGGTCGTGGAGGGGCTCCTCGAGTTCATCCGGACGATGTGGCCGGCAGACGCCGTTCCGACGGGGACAGGACCGGAGGCGTCCTAGACTTCGGAACTCTCCGAGTTCCTGAGGTTCCTGTGAAGAAATCGATCCTGCGCCTCGCCGCGCTCGGCCTCGTGCTCGCCGCTTGTGGCGGTTCGGGTGCGATCGTGGCGACGGTCAACGGCGCCGAGGTCAGCGTGGCCGACGTGGAAGAGCTCTACGCCGGGACCCCGGGGGCGGTTCCCGCCACCCAGTTCGCCGAGAACCTCCGCAACGCCATCGTGGAACTGGTCGTCATCCAGGAGGCGGAACGGGAGTTCGGCATCGTCTTCGGTCCCGAGGAGATCGAGGCGCGTCGGGCGGAACTGGAGTCCCAGATCGTCGCCCAGAGCGGCGGGGCGAGCTACGAAGAGTTCCTGGAGCAGAACGGATTCACCGAGGAACGCATCTACCGCATCGCCCACCAGCAGTTGGTGGCCGAGGCCGTGGGGGCCGCACTGGTGGCCCGCGACGGCGCGATCACCGAGGAGGCACTGCAAGCCCGCTACGACGCCGCCCTGTTCGACCTCACCCAGGCCTGCGTGAGTCACATCCTGGTCGAGACCGAGGAAGAGGCGCAGGCTGCCAAGGACAGGATCGACGACGGCGAGAGCTTCGCCGAGGTCGCCATGGACGTCGGGACCGACGGCACCGCTCCGAATGGTGGCGAACTCGGGTGCGACTCCCTTTCCCGCTACGTACCGGAGTTCGCGCTGGCCGCCTTCGAAGCGCCGCTCGGCGAGGTGACGCGGCCCGTCCGGTCGCAGTTCGGCTACCACCTCATCCTCGTCACGGAACGGACCTCCGAGTCCTACGAGGCCGTGGTCGACGACCTCCGGGTCGGCCTCGAGGCGGAGCGCGAGGGCCGCCTCGTCCAGGATTGGCTGCTCGAGGCGGTCACGGCAGCCGACGTCACCGTGGACGCCGACTACGGCACGTGGGTCGTGAATCCCTTCCCCACGGTTCAGCCGCCCGCATGATCGACATCGTCGGGCTCGGCCCCGGCGATCTCGCTGCCACCCCGGAGGCGTCGAGGCGATTGCTGCTCGATCCCACTCGGACGGTCCTGGTTCGCACGCTCCAACACCCCGCCGCAGAGCAGTTGGCGGCGTTGCGCGACGTCGTCTCGTGCGACGACCTGTACGAGCGGGCGGAGCGCTTCGACGACGTGTACGAGGCGATCGCCGATCGGGTCCTGGCGACGGAAGACGCCGTGTACGCGGTTCCCGGCAGTCCGACGGTCGGAGAGCTGGCCGTGGCCAAGATCCGGGCGAGAGCCGAGACGAGGATCCACCCCGCCGAGTCGTTCCTCGATGCGATGTTCCACCGGTTCGGGGTCGATCCCCTGGCCGACGGGTTCCAGCTGCTCAACGGTCACGAGTTGCCTGCGGTGCTCGTGTTCGACGTGCCGACCGTCATCGGTCACCTCGACCGTGCCGAGATCCTGGCCGACGTGCTGGCACGGCTGGACCGTGCCTTGCCGGAAGAGCACGAGGTGACACTGGTGTCGGGACTCGGGTCCTCGGCCGAGGTGACCGTGCACGGCCATCCGACGGACCTCGATCCGACCGTGGCCGGCTTGCGGACATCGCTGTTCGTGCCGGTGGCTCGATCCGGACTCGTCGGCGTGGTCGACACGATGGCGCGCCTGCGGCTGGAGTGCCCGTGGGATCGCCAGCAGACGCACGAGACCCTGGTGCGGTACCTCTTCGAGGAGACGGCCGAGTTGGCCGACGCCATCGCGGCGCACGCCGTCGCCGGTCCGCAGGACATGGGGGTCGAGGCCGAGCTGGAGGAAGAGCTGGGGGACGTCCTGTTGCAGGTGCTGTTCCACGCCGCCATCGCCGCCGAAGCGAGGGCGTTCGACATCACGGATGTCGCCGAGGTGCTCCGCCGCAAGCTCGTGAGGCGCCACCCGCACGTCTTTGGGGACGTGGATGCGGACGACGCCGACGCGGTGCGGGCCAACTGGGAGCAGATCAAGGCGTCGGAGAAGCAGGTGACCGGCGACCGATCGCTCATGGACGGTGTGCCCGCTTCGCTGTCCTCGCTCGCCCGGGCGCAGGAGATCCAGCGACAGGCAGCCAAGGTGGGGTTCGATTGGCCGGCGGCCGCCGAGGTGTTCGACGACGTGGCGGAAGAGGTGGACGAGGCGCGCCAGGCCTACGCCGGAGGAGACGTGGAAGCGGCGGGGGAGGAAATGGGTGACGTGCTCTTCGCGGCCGTCAACGTCGCCAGGCACCTGGGCGTGGATCCCGACCTGGCGTTGCGCGCCGCGGTCCACAGGTTCGAGGATCGGTTTCGCATGATGGAGCGAGAAGGCCCCCTCGCCGGCCTCACCCTCGCCGAGCTCGACGCCCGCTGGGAGCGGGCGAAGGAGCAAACCCAGGGTCGTGTCCGGCGCCGGCGCGGGAAGTAGCGTCCGGAAGTGAGACCGTTCCGGCTCCGGCACCGGTCTCGTCAGTCATCGGCACCGTCGGTGTGGTCGAGGGCGTCCAGCCTTCGATTCAGGGAGAACAGGCGGCCGAGGACCGGCATCAGGACGATGTTCAACCCGTGGAGGATTCCGATCACGAGCAGGATTCCCGCCACCCGGAAGACGGCGAGCTGGGCCTGTGCGGCTCCGGCGACCGAACCCCACCCCGGCTCCGGCTGGAAGCGGCTCGTGAACATGATGTAGGCCGTGAAGATCAGGTAGTACACGATGTCGGTCAGGACGATGTACGACTTCCCGGTGCGCGGGTTGGCGCGGAAGACGTCGGCGGCGTACGCCCGGCCGAAGCGCTTGATGAACGGGCCCAGCCACAGAGCCATGATGATCAGGACGACCGTCGTGATGAGTTCCAGTGCCCACCAGGGCATGACCAACCTCCCGTTCGAGTGAGTCGTGAATCCGAGGCCGAGTGACACCAACGCGCACACCCCCAGGACGATCACACCGGCGCCGCGCACCGCGCGCCGCCGGCGCCGTCGGTCGTCGTCGATCGACCCGGCCACGCGGGCGAAGAGATCGGGGGCGGGTTCCGTGCGGTCGGCGCCCGCTCGCAGGGCCTCCGTGAGTCGGCGCTCGAGCATCGTCATCCGCTTGCCAGCCTCTTTTCCAGCGAAGCCATGCCCCGCTGGATCTGGGTCTTGACGGTGTTGACCGACACGCCGAGTGTCCGGGCGATCTCGGGGTTCGTGAGTTCCATGTAATACCGCAGCACGAGGCAGTTTCGCTGGCCGGGGGGAAGTGACCGGAGGGCTTCGATCACCCGCCGCTGATCTTCCCGTAGCTCCAGCCCTTCATCTGGCCCGGGCGGCGGCGGATCCGAGGTCGGGCGATGGCGGAGCGACACCAGACCTCTTCGATTGTGGTCCCGGGCGAGATTGAGGACGATGGACCGGAGGTAGGCAGGGAGAGCCTCGTCTTCCTCGATGCGGTGGATCGAGCGCGCCAGACGGATGAACGCCTCCTGAACCAGGTCCTCGGCGGCATCCCGGTCGTCGACGAAGAACCTGGCGAGCCGCACCAGGTTGCGTGACTCGACCTCGAAGAGCCTGACCACCACTTCGTCCACCCGGGCGCGCGACCACCCGGCGCGGGTGGCCTCGACTGAGACCCACTCGGCGAACGCGACGACTGCCATCCACCCCACGGACGGTTCCGCCAGTGCCGATGGGTGACGCGTCACTCGCTGAGCATCGCACGTCGGCGTCGGATGCGATGGATGCGTCGGTCCGCCCGCGCCGTCGTGTGTCGCTGTGCGAAGGTACTGTCTCGCGGAGTGGAACCATCGGAGGAGCACATGGACATCACCCGCAACCTGTTCGACCTGGAGGGAAGAACGGCCCTCGTGACCGGCGCCGGGTACGGCCTGGGTCGGGCCCTGACCCATGGGCTGGCCGGCCACGGCGCCCGGGTGATCGGTCTGGCCAGAAGTGCCGACGCCTTGGCGGAGACGTTCGCCACCCTGGGTCCGGAGCACCGGTACATCGTGGGCGACCTGACGGACGACGCCCTGTACGAGGAGCTCGACGCGATGCCCGAACACGTCGACATCCTCGTCAACAACGCAGGCGGGGATCCGCACACCAAGCCGTGGGGGGAGCAGACGACCCAGGAGTGGCGCAACACCTACGAGGTCAACGTGATCGCGGCCGAGCGGCTCTGCCGTCTCCTGACTCCCAAGATGGCCGAGCGGGGGTGGGGCCGGGTGATCAACGTGGCGTCGGTGTACGGGTCGGTGGGACAGGACCCGCGCAACACCACCCGTCGTGCCGGCGCCGGCGCCTACACGGCCGCCAAACACGGTGTCAACGGACTCACTCACTATCTGGCGTGCCAACTGGGCGGCTCGGGCGTGACGGTCAACTCGTTGAGCCCGGGCATGATCACCTGGAACCCGAACCCGTCCGAGGAGGCCAAGGAGCTGTGGGTGCGGCTGGCGGACCAGACCCCGGTCGGCCGCAACGCCTCGCCCGAGGACTTCGTCACCGCCACGGTGTTCCTGGCGGCCGAGGGATCCGGCTTCGTGAACGGCCACGACCTGGTGGTCGACGGGGGATGGACGATCTGGTGAGCGGGGAGGACGGGGGCGACCTTCCACGATGGGTCGCCCCCGTCCCCGTCAGAAGACGATCAGTCCGCGCGCTTGTTCACCGGCGGCCAGGGCACGGAAGGCCTCGTCGGCTTCGTCGAGGGCGTACCGCTTGGTGACGAGTTCCGCCACCTTCAGACGTCCGGCCATCGCTAGTTCCACCATCTTCGGGAACTCCACCATCGGGTTTCCCGAGCCGTAGCGCGATCCCATCACCCGGCGCTCGCCGACCAGCAGCAGCCGCGGGTTGACCGAGAACGTTTCCCCGGTTCCCGGCATACCGATGATGACCTCGATGCCCTGCTTGGCGAGCACCTCGAGTCCCTGCTCCATGGCACGGGTGTTGCCGACCGCCACGAAGCTGGCGTCCACCCCGTGGCCCGTCAGCGCCGTGATGGTCTCCATCAGGTCCTGGGTGGCCAGGTTGATCGTATGGGTGGCCCCGAATTCCTTGGCGTACTCGAGCTTGGAGTCGAGCACGTCGATGCCGATGATCGGATAGGCCCCGGCCACGGCCGCCGCCTGGATCGAGTTCAGGCCGATCCCTCCGCAGCCGAACACCGCCACGCTCTGGCCGGCGCGTACCCCGGCGGTGTTGACCACGGCGCCGAAGCCGGTGGTCACCGAGCAACCGATGAGGGCCGCCAGGTCGAGGGGGAAGTCCTTGCGGACCTCGACCGCCGCTGCCTCGGGGACGACGATGTAAGGACCGTAGGTGGCGGGCCCGTAGTGGTTGACGTCCGTGCCCTCGTGGTGGAATCGGGTGCTGCCGTCGCGCATCTTCCCTGCCGGGCCGCCGTTCAGGCACAGCCCGGGGAAGCCGAGCGCGCAGTACTTGCAGGCTCCGCAGTCGGGTGCCCACGAGATGATGACGTGATCTCCGGGCTTCAGCCTGGTGCATCCGGCGCCCACCGACTCGACGACACCGGACCCCTCGTCACCGAGCACGATCGGCATCGGCATCCCCGTGTGCGATCCGTCGTAGGCGTGCAGGCAGCTGTGGCACACACCGCTCGCCGCCATCTTGACCCGTACTTCGCCGGGCCCGGGTTCGTCGATGTCGAGGTCGAGCATCTGCATCGGCTCGCCGGGGCGGACGAGGACGGGGGTGGTGATCTTCATGGCGGTCCTTCCGTACTGTGAGTCCACGCATCGCGCACTGTGTTTATTCTGCGCGCTGTGGAACATAGTCGCCACCAGGGGCGACCGTGTCGCGTGCAACGGGACCAGTGTTTTGACCAGTGGCACCACGCCCCCGAAGCGCGTGGTGCCGGATCGACGAGGAGAGACGATGGCGACTGAGAAGCCGATGGCGAGTGAGAAGTCGATGGCGAACGAGAACCTGTTCGACCTGACCGGGATGACCGCCCTGGTCACCGGGGGCGGGTACGGGCTGGGGCGGGCACTCGTGCACGGCCTGGCCGGTCACGGTGCCCGGGTGCTCAGCGTGGCCCGCAGCGAGGAAGCGCTGGCGGAGACGTTCGCCACCCTGGGTCCGGAGCACCGGTACATCGTGGGCGATCTGACCGACGACGCCCTGTACGAGGAGCTCGACGGCATCGACGAGGACATCGACATCCTGGTCAACAACGCCGGCGGCGACCCGTACGTGAAGCCATGGCCACTCCAGACCCCGGACGAGTGGCGGGGCACGTACGAGGTCAACGTGATCGCCGCGATGCGACTGATCCATCTCCTGAGCCCGAAGATGGCGGATCGGGGTTTCGGAAGGATCATCAACATCTCGTCGATCTACGGCTCGCTGGGTCAGGACCCGCGTTCCACCAGTTCCCAGGGCGGCGCCGGTGCGTACACCGCCGCCAAACACGGGATGATCGGGCTCACCCATTACGTGGCGTGTCAGCTGGGCCGCACCGGGGTCACGGTCAACACGATCAGCCCGGGGATGATCTCGTGGCGACCGTCGACCAGCGAGGACGGTGCCCGGGTCCGGGAGCGCAACGCCGACCACACGCCCGTGGGCCGCAATGGCCAGCCGGAGGACTTCGTCACCGCCACCGTCTTCCTCTCCGCCCGCGCCTCCGCCTTCGTCCACGGTCACAACCTGGTGGTGGACGGCGGTTGGAGCATCTGGTGAGCAGGAGGGTCTGAGTGTCCCGCCTCGACGGCCGGGTGGCGATCGTCACCGGTGCCTCCCGCGGCATCGGTGCGGCGGTCTGCGAGCTGTTCGCACGCGAGGGTGCCCGGGTGGTCGTGAATTCGGCGCCCGATGATCGTATGGAAGCCCTCGCCGCCGAGGTGGTCGGCCGGATCACGACGGCGGGAGGGGACTCGATCAGCGTCGTGGCAGACGTCTCGGACGAGGTGCAGGTGGATCGGATGGTGGCGTCGGCCCGGGATGCGTTCGGCGACATCGACGTGATGGTGGCCAACGCCGCCACCTCCCACCGCCTGCCCTGGACCGACTTCACCGTCGAGCAGTGGGACCGGATACAGGCCGTGAACGTGCGGGGAACGTATCTCTGCGCCCGAGCGGTGCGCGACGGCATGCTGCGGAAGGGTGGGGGAAGCATCATCACCGTCAGCAGCGTGATGGCTCACCTCGGGATGACCGGGAGCCTCGCCTACGTCACGTCCAAGGCGGCGATCATCGGTCTGACCAGGGCCCTGGCCCGGGAGGTCGGCAGGGACGGCATCCGCGTGAATGCCGTCATGCCCGGAGCCATCCGCACCGAGCACGAGGTGGAACTCGGCGGTGACGAGGAGGCTGCCGCCAGGCGGGCGGCCGAGCGTCAGTCGCTGCCCCGACGCGGGTACGCCGACGATCTGGCCGGCACCTTCCTCTACCTCGCATCGGACGACAGCGCCTTCGTCACCGGCCAGGTCATCGCGGTGGACGGAGGCTGGGTGAATCGCTGACGCATCACTCCGTGATGCGAGAGCGGTAGCCGTCCCTCCCCGCCAGGTCGGGGTGGAGGTTCGCCCCCAGACCGGGGCGCTCGGGCAGGGCGACCGTCCCGCCCTGCCGAACCGTCGGAACGAAGTCGACCCACTGTGGATAGACGTGGTGGAGGTAGGCGCGGACGACCTCTTGATACATGGCGTTGGGGGAGCTGGCGGCCACCGCCATTCCGGCCAGCATCGTGAACGGACCGGTGCAGTCGTGCATGGTCACCGGGAAGCCGAACGAATCGACCAGCGAGGCGATCTTGCGCGTCTCGGTGATCCCGCCCGCCCAGGTCGGATCGATCATGAACAGATCGGCGGCCTCGTCTTCCAGCACCGGCAGGTACTCCCAGCGGGTCATCAGGTACTCGCTCACCGACAGCGGGATGCTGGTCGATTCCCGCAGCCTCCGCAGGGCTGCGGGTCGATGGGCGAGGATCAGGTCCTCGATCCATGCCGGCGCCAACGGTTCGAGCGCCCGGGCGATCTTCGTGGCGGTCGGGACGGTCCAGTAGCCGTGCCCCTCGATCATCACGTCGATCCGGTCGCCGACCCGGTCTCGAATCTGTTCCAGCGGGGCGATCCCGCGGGCCAGATCTGCGGGGGAGATCAGCATGCTGCCCCGCTCCTGGGCGACCCGGTCGAAGGGCCAGATCTTCATCGCCGTGAACCCGTACTCGAGCAGCTCCTCGGCCAGGTCGCCGGGACGCTCCAGGAAACCCTTGAGGTCCTCCATGGCGCTGTCCCCGTCGGTGACACCATGGGCGGGGAAGCGTCCCTGGCCGTACGTGGGGCCACCGCAGGTGTTGTACACGGGTATCGCGTCCCGCACCGCTCCGCCCAGCAGGCGGTGGACCGGCTGTCCCGCTCGCTTGCCGGCCAGGTCCCACAACGCCAGGTCGATCGCCGAGATCGCTCGCATCTCGGTGCCGCGAGCACCGAAGCGGGCCGACAGGTCGTAGAGCTTGCGCCAGATCCGCTCGATGTGGCCCTCGTCGGCTCCGAGCAGCACCTGGGAGGCGAAGTCGTGGATGAACGCCTCCACCGCCCGCGGGACGTAGTACGACTCGCCGTGTCCCACCAGGCCGTCGTCGGTGTGGAGGTTGAGGAACACCAGTCCGGGAAGGCCGACACCCGCCTCCATGGTGATGGTCTCGATACGGCGAATGGTCACGGCATGCTCCTGGGCTCGGCGGCGACGACCCTAGCCCCGCCGTGCACGGGCTCCGATCGCCGGGTGACAGGTGCTCGGGGCAGTCGTTGCTAGCCTTCGCCGTCGAACAAGGAGAGCTGGGTATGTCCACGAAGATCGCAGACATCCGAGCTCGTGAGATCCTCGACAGCCGCGGTAATCCGACCGTCGAAGCCGAAGTCCTCCTCGCTGGCGGGGCATTCGGACGGGCGGCGGCTCCATCCGGGGCGTCGACTGGGGCACTCGAAGCCATCGAGCTTCGGGACGGCGGAACCCGCTACGGCGGGAAGGGGGTTTCGCGGGCGGTCGAGCACGTCCACGGCACCATCGCCGGGGCTCTGGTCGGTCTCGACGCCACCGAGCAGGAACGCGTCGACCAGGTCATGCTCGATCTGGACGGCACCGACAACAAGGCGTCACTGGGTGCCAACGCCATCCTGGCGGTGTCGCTGGCGGTCGCCAGGGCGGCGTCCGCCCAGGTCGGTCTACCCCTGTTCCGCTACCTGGGCGGTCCGGCCGCTCGGGTGCTGCCGGTGCCGTGTCTCAACGTCCTCAACGGGGGAGCGCACGCCGCCAACTCGGTCGACATCCAGGAGTTCATGCTCGTCCCGGGCGGTTTCTCGACCTATTCGGATGCGCTCCGGGCCGGGGTGGAGACCTACCACGCCTTGAAGAAGGTCCTGGGCGGCCGCGGGCTCTCGACCAACGTCGGAGACGAGGGCGGGTTCGCTCCCAATCTCGCCACGAATCGGGCGGCCCTCGACCTCCTGACCGAGGCGATCGAGGCGGCCGGTTACGTGGTCGGTGAGCAGATCGCCCTGGCGTTGGACGTGGCGGCCTCGGAGATCTGGCGCGAGGGCAAGTACGAGCTGGAGGGCAAGGAGCTGACCCCGGAGGAGATGTCGGCCTATCTGTCCGAGCTGGTCGATGCCTATCCGCTCGTCTCGATCGAGGACGGAATGGCGGAGGACGACTGGGACGGCTGGAAGGGCCTGATGCGTTCGGTCGGCGACCGGGTGCAACTGGTGGGGGACGACCTGTTCGTCACCAACCAGGACATCCTCGAGCGGGGCATCCGCGAGAAGGCGGCCAACGCCATCCTCATCAAGGTCAACCAGATCGGCACGCTCTCGGAGACCCTCCACACGATGGAGACCGCGGAGCGGGCGAGGTTCGGGCGTATGGTCAGCCACCGTTCCGGCGAGACCGAGGACTCGTTCATCTCCCACCTGGCAGTGGCCACCAACGCCGGGCAGATCAAGACCGGTGCGCCCGCCCGGGGCGAGCGAACCGCCAAGTACAACCAGTTGCTGCGGATCGAGGATGCCCTCGGTGACCAGGCGCGGTTCGGCGGTTGGGACTCCTTCCGGAGACCGCGATGAGGTTGCTGCGCCGTCCCGTGGTCTTCCTGATCTCGGTGGCCGTCCTCGTGGTGGCGGTGGCGGTGACCACCAACGCCCTCCCCCTCCGGCAGATCGTCGACCAGCAGCAGGAGGTGGCCGAGGCGCGTGCCACGCTCGATCAACTCAACCGGGAGAACGCGATCCTGACCGACCAGGTCACCGCCCTCCAGACCCCTGTGGAGATCGAACGGCTGGCGCGTGAGAAGCTCGGGTATGTGAGACCGGGAGAGGCGGCGTACGTCGTGATCGAGGAGGAGGCTCCGCCGGCCACATTCCCGAGCGAGCATCCCGTCGACGTGAACGAAGGCGAGGCCCTCCCGTTCATCTCCCGGGTCCTGGACTTCATCACGGGACGGGATCTGGTCGACGGGTGAGCGACCGCGACGATCTGGAGGCACAGATCGGGCGATCGCTCCGGGCGGCATCCGACGTGGTGGCGAGATGCCCGCTGGGGCTGCCGGTCGTGGCGGCAGTGCCTCCGTTCCTCGACGACGGGACGCCGTTCCCCACCCGCTACTGGTTGTCGTGTCCGCTCGCCTCGACACGTGTCGGACGCCTGGAGGGGGCGGGTGGGGTGAGGGCGATGGATCGGCGCGCGGCATCCGACCCCGCGTTCGGGGCGGCACTCGAGCGGGCGCACGACCGATATGCGGACGACCGTGACGCGTTGGTCCCGGAAGGCGCCGATCCGGCGCCCGGCGGCGGGGTGGCGGGTTCGGGTGGGGGCGTGAAGTGCCTCCACGCCCACTATGCCGACCACGCCGCCGGCAACGACAACCCCGTCGGGGCGCTGGTCGCTCCCTGGATCGAGCCGCTGGACTGCACGATCCCCTGTGTCGTCGACGGCCGGCGCAATCCCGCCTGGCGCGAACCGCGGTAGCTTGTCGAAAGTGACACGGGCGGCGATCGACATCGGCACGAACTCGATGCGGCTGTTGATCGTCGATGAAGGCGGTCACGACCTGGTGCGGCTGGCACGGGTCACCGGACTCGGTCGCGGGGTGGACGCCGGTCGTCGCCTCTCGGACGATGCGGTGGCCAGGACGTTGGCGGTCTTCGAGGAGTTCCGCCGGCACTGCGACGAGCGGTCCGTCGGACGGGTGCGGGCCGTCGCCACCTCCGCCACCAGGGACGCGGGGAATCGCCAGGAGTTCCTCGATGCCGCCGAGTCCGTGCTCGGGGTGCGGCCGCAGGTGATCCCGGGGGAGGAGGAGGCGCGACTGTCCTACGTCGGGGCGACCCTCGGGCGAACCGACGATCCGATCGTGGTCGACATCGGAGGCGGCAGCACCGAGTTCGTGCATGCCACGGCGGGTCGCATCGTGGGGGTGTCGGTCGACATCGGATCCGTCCGACTCACCGACCGACTCCTGCCGCACAGGCCTGCGACCTATGACGAGCTCGAGGCGGCGTCGGAGCATGTCGATGGGCTGTTCGCTTCCCTCGAGCTGCCGACCTCGCGGCCCGTGATGGGGGTGGCGGGTACGTGGACGTCGCTGGCGGCGATCCGCGCCGGCTCCCCCGCCGCGGTCCACGACGCGGTGCTGGATCGGCTCACCGTCGACCGGTTGGTGGCCCGGCTGGCGGCTGCGTCCGTCGAGGAGACCGCCTCCCTCCCCGGACTGGATCCGGCGCGGGCGCCGGTCATCCTCGCCGGGGCGGTGATCGCCCGAGAGGTCATGCGTGCGCTGGTCGCGACGTCCGTGACTGTCAGCGAACGAGATCTGTTGGACGGGGTGGTCGCCGGACTGTGAGGACGCTCAGAGTTTCCTGAGCACGCTCCCCGGCCGGGAGTCCGAGACCGTGCCGTGGTCGACCATCACGGTGCCATTGACCAGTACGACGTCGATGCCGACCGGCGCCTGGGGTGGCCGGCCGAAGTCCGCCCGGTCGGCCACCACGGCGGGGTCGAAGAGCACGAGGTCGGCGAAGTTCCCCACGACGACCGTCCCTCGATCCTGCATGCCGAGGCGACGGGCGGGCTCGCCGGTCATCTTGCGGATCGCGTCGACCAGCGGCAGCGTCCCCCGTTCCCTGACGTAGCGTCCGAGGACGCGGGGGAATGTCCCGTAACTCCGGGGGTGATGAGAGGTCCCGTGTCCCGCCATGGGCATGGCGTTCCCGTCGGAGGCGACTGTCGCCAGCGGATGAGCGAGGAATGCCTCGACGTCCTCCTCGACCCGGTAGAAGAGCACGACGTGCAGCTCGTGGCCGTACTCGACGCAGAGGTCGAGTGTCAGCTCGTACGGGTCCGCCCCCCGCTCGGCGGCGAGCTGGGCGAGGGTCTGGCCGACACCGCGACCGTCGGGCGCCGCCGAGACCATGAAGCGGTCCCACAGCCACGGGATCCCGCCGAACCATCCTCGGTGCATGTCGGTGAGGGCGCGGGCCCGCTGGGCGGGATCGGCCGCCCGCCCCCGCATCGCCGCGGTCCCGCCCTCCAGCAGCCACGAGGGCAGATACTGGGTCAGAGCCGACGAGGAGGCGATGTACGGATACACGTCGTGGAAGATGTCCACACCCTCTGTGCGGGCGGTGTCGAGGATGGCGAGCTGTTCGGCGGCGCTGCCCCACCGAGCCGGGTCGTTGATGGCCATGTGGCTCTGCTGCACGCTGACGCCGGTCGCTCGTCCCACGGCGACGGCTTCCTCGATGCCCCCGGGGCCGCGACCCGTCCCGGCGGTCCGTCCGTGGGTGGCGTACAGGGCGCCGGCCTCGGCGAGGACTGCGGCCAGGGCGATGACCTCGTCGACCGAGCCGTACGTGCTGGGCACCAGGGTCAGACCGGTGCTCATCCCCCACGCCCCCTGTTCCAGGGCGGTGGCGAGATCCCTCCGCATACGGCCCAGCTCGGCGGGGGTGGCAGGCCGGTCGTCCACGCCCATGGCCGCCACCCGCAGCGTGCCGTGACCGGCGAGCGGGGCGACGTTGATGCCGAGTCCGGCGTCGGTGAGGGCGCGGGCATAGCCGTCGAAGTCGTTCCAGTGCACGTCCAGGCCGGCGGGATCGTGGTCGAAGTTGATGGTGGACAGATGATCGACGTGGAGCGCCAGGTGGGTCGGCTCGATCGGGAACGGAGCGAAGGAGCAGTTCCCTGTCACCTCGGTCGTCACTCCCTGCAGCAGTTTGCTCTCGCCCAGACCGTCGGCGAGGAAGGTGAGGTCCGAGTGGGTGTGCAGGTCGATGAACCCAGGGGCGAGGACGCGTCCCCGCCCCTCGACGACCCGGGCGGCAGGGCGGTCGGGGTCGTGGTCTCCCACCGTCGTGATCCGGTCGCCGGTGACGCCCACGTCGGCCGTACGCGCTGGTGCGCCGGTGCCGTCGATGAGCCTGACGTTGCGGAGGACGAGGTCGTCCATCATGGATTCACCCGCGATCCGGGGCGTCGCAGGACCGCGCCCGGTCGGGCGTCGGTCTGGTCGCCGTTCTCCACGACCACTGCTCCGTTCACGAGCACGTGCTCGACGCCGACCGGGGGAGTGGCCGGGTTCTCGAACGTGGCGCGGTCGATGATCGTGTCGGGGTCGAACACGACGATGTCGGCGACCATGCCCTCCGCCAGCCGTCCCCGGTCCCGCAGCTGCAGCCGGTCGGCCACCGCACTGGTGCTCTTGCGGACCGCCTCGGCGAGGCTGAGCACCTGCTGTTCCCGCACGTAGCGCCCGAAGACCCGCGGGTACGTCCCGAACGAGCGGGGGTGGGGCTGTTCGCCCGGCAGGTCGAACGGCATGGCCGACCCATCGGAACCCACCATCGAGAGCGGGTGTGCGAGGAAGGTCTTCATGTCGTCCTCGGTGCGGTAGAACAGCACCACGCGTGCGGCGTTGCCGTGGTCGAGGCAGAGGCGCAGCGCCCACTCCGCCGGGTCGGCACCCACCCGGGTGGCGGCCTGCTCGATGGAGAGGCCGACCGCCCAGGCGTCCGGCTCCGCGACCTTGGAGACCATGACCCTGCTCCAGTACCAGGGAATCCGCCCGAACCAGCCGGCTCGCAACTCCGTGAGCGCTCGTTCGTAGACCGCCGGGTCGGAGAGCCGGGCGCGCATCGCCTCGGTCCCGCCCTCCTGCACCCAGGTCGGGAGGTACTGCGTCATTGCGGATGACGAGGCGTCGTAGGGGTAGACGTCGAACATGACGTCGAGGCCCCCGTGTCGGGCCTCCTCGATGATTCCGGTGACGTCGGCGGCACGTCCCCATTGGGCTGGGACGTTGATGGCGGCGTGGGAGTACTGCAGGCGTGCACCGGCGGCGGAGGCTGCTCGGATCGCCTCCTCGACCCCTCCGAACTCACGCTTGCCGTCCCCCCGGGTGTGGGTGGCGTAGAGGGCGTCGTGCTTGGCGACCACCTCGAGCAGTGCCACCACCTCGTCCTCGGCGGCGTACGCCCCGGGTACCAGGGTGAGGCCGGTCGAGAACCCGAAGGCGCCTTGCTGGAGTTGCTCATCCAGGAGTTGCTGCATCGTCGCGAGCTCGGCGGGGGTGGGCGGGCGCTGGTCGAGGCCCATCCCGGCAGTCCGCAGCGTGTTGTGCCCAACCAGGGGGGCGAGGTTGAATGCCAGCGTGCGCCGGTCGGCCACGGCGGCATAGCTCTCGATGTCGCTCCAGGTCAGCTCCAGGCCCTTCTCGCCGATCCCCCTGCCCTCGAGCATGTCGAGGTGCTCGGCTCGGTGTTCGGAGGCGATCGGATACGGCGAGGCGCCGCAGTTCCCCGTCACGTCGGTCGTCACCCCCTGTCTGACCTTGCTCTCGCAGGCCGGATCACGCAGCGCCGACAGGTCGGAGTGGGTGTGGATGTCGATGAAGCCGGGCGTCACAGCCCGTCCGGCCACGTCGATGACCCGGTGGGCGTCGATGCCGAGGTCGTCCCCGATCGCCACGATCGTGTCGCCGCGCACTGCGACGTCCGTCACCCGACCGGGGGAGCCGGTGCCGTCGAAGACCGTGCCTCCCGTGAGGAGAATGTCCGCTTCCATGTTCCGTCCTCTCTCAGTGGGTCCGTCGCAGGACCCGGCCGGTCCGTGCTTCGGTCTGGTCGCCCTGCTCGATTGCCATCGCCCCGTTCACGATCACGTACTCCATACCGACCGGCGCCTGCGCCGGGTTCTCGAAGGTGGCCCGGTCGGCGATCGTGGCCGGATCGAACACCACGATGTCGGCCGCCTGACCGACCCGGATGTAGCCCCGGTCCGTCAGTTGCAGCCGATCCGCCACGCCGCTGCTCGTCTTGCGCACCGCCTCCGGCAGACTCAATAGACCCTTGTCCCTGACGTAGCGGCCGAAGATGCGCGGGAAGGTCCCGAACGAGCGCGGATGGGGACGCTTGGCCCCCTGGTCGAGCGGCAGGGCGGAGCCGTCCGACCCGACCACCGCGGTGTGATGCGACAGGAACGTCATCATGTCCTCCTCGGTCCGGTAGAAGAGGACCACTCGCGGATAGTTGCCGTGGTCAAGGCACACCTTGAGGGTGAATGCCGCCGGGGTCATACCGGCCTTGGCCGCCGCCTCCTCGATGCTCATGCCGGAGTACTGCTCGTAGCCGGGTCCGATCCGGTCGAAGACCACCCGGTCCCACAGCCACGGAATCCCGCCGAACCATCCGGCGGCGAGGTCGCGTTCGGCGCGCTCGAGTGCCGCGGGGTCGGCGAGCCGGGCGCGCATCGCCTCGGTGCCGCCGTCCTGCACCCACGGTGGCAGGTACTGGGTGAGGGAGGACGAGGAGGCGTCGTAGGGGTACACGTCGATGGCGGCGTCGAGACCGGCGTCCCTGGCCTCGTCGATCAGTGCCAGGTTGTCGGCTGCCCGTCCCCAGTGGTCGGGGTGGTTGATGGCGGCATGGGAGGCCTGCAGACGCGCACCGGCCGCCATCGCCGTCCTGATCGCCTCCTCGGTTCCGCCGAACGGCCGGCCGGACCCACCCCGTGAGTGGGTGGCGTAGAGGGCGTCGCGGCTGGCGACGACCTTGACCAGTTCGGTCACTTCGGCCTCGGATCCGTAGGCCGACGGGACGTGGGTGAGGCCGGTCGACATCCCGAACGCCCCCTGGTCGAGGGTCTCGGCGAGGAGTCGCTTCATCCGTTCGAGTTCGTCGGGGGTCGCATCCCGCTGGTCGACACCGAGCACGGCCACCCTGATGGTCCCGTGACCGGCCAGCGGTGCGACGTTGAGGGCGGGAGGATCGGTGTGGACGGCGGCGGCGTACCCCTCGAGGTCGTGCCACGTGAGTTCGGGGACGCCGTCACCGATCCGGTAGAGGTGGTCGCGGTGGAGGTCGAGCTTGTCGGGGGAGAAGGGGAACGGTGAGAAGCTGCAGTTGCCCGTCACCTCGGTGGTGACGCCCTGGTGGATCTTGCTCTCGCCGCGAGGGTCGAGCAGCACGGTCACGTCCGAGTGGGTGTGGATGTCGATGAAGCCGGGGGCGACGACCATGTCGTGCACGTCGACGACCCTCTCGGCCGCCGACGTCGGGAGGTCGCCGACCGCCACGATCGTGTCGCCGGCGATCGCCACGTCCACCCGGCGAGGGGGCCCGCCGGTCCCGTCGACGACGGTGCCGTTGCGTAAGAGGATGTCAGCTTTCATCGGATGGGCTCCCGGGGATTTCGGAGGAGAACGAGCGACGCCGGCACGTGGACCGTGCCGGCGTCGCTGCTGTCATGAGTGTCGGTTCAAGACCGAAACTCGATCGTCAGTTTTCGATACGGACCAGGTGGTACCGCTCCTGAGCGTCGATGTCCTTGTAGGCACCGGTGATGTTCGGCGCCGTGAGTGCGAGCATCGGACGGGCGATGCCGGACACCACGAACATGTTGTCGACGATCGACCGGTTCAGCTCGGCGAACGTCGCCGCCTGCTCCTCAGCCGTGACTGCCGCGTTGGCGGCGTTGATGGCTGCCGTGTAGTCCGGGAACGTCGCTTCCATGTCGAAGATCGGGTTGCCCGTGTGACGGTAGATGGAGTTGGTCGAGATCCGGGTCGGGTACTTCTGGGCGTTGCCGATGCCACTCCAGTAGATCTGGTAGTCGCCGTTGAAGTACCGGTCCGAAGCGGTCGCCGCGTCCTGCAGATCGATCTCGAGCGTGAACCCGATCTGGGCCAGCGCCTGCTGGAGGATCTGCGAGACGAGCTGCGCCTCAGTGCTCGCCGACGAGGTCATGATCGTCGCCGTCCACTCGCTCTCGGGCAGGCCCGAGGCCTCGAGGTGCTCGCGTGCCTTGTCGAGGTCGTACTCGAGCGAACTCGCCAGTGCCTGGTCATAGGCGGGCGAGGTCGGTGCGTACGGGAGGCGCAGCGGCGTGCCCAGCCCACCGTAGATCGCCTCGTTGATCGACACCATGTCGGTGGCGTAGTTGAGCATCATTCGGATGTCGATGTTGTCCAACGGCGGCTGACCGACCGGCTGCAGGCGGAGCTGGTCGATGATGGCGCCGGCAGGCGCAACCACGACCGTGTAACCCTGTCCCTCGAGGCGGGAAGCGTCGAGTGCCCGCGGGCTGTACAGCACGTCGATGTCGCCGGCTTCGAGCGCCGAGACCATCGCATCGGCGTCGCCGAAGATCCGATACTCGATCGTGTCGACGTACGGACCGTCGCCCCAGTATTCGGTGTGGGCTTCGAGCGTGACACTCTCACCCGGGGTCCACTGGACGAACTTGAACGGTCCGGTGCCCTGGGCCTGGGTGTCATAGCTGTCGAAGAACTCGGGATCGCCGATCGCCCACGAAGTGAGCAGGTCAGTGATCTGCAGCTCCGCGATCGGCTGCTTGAAGTTCACGACGATCTCGTACGGTCCGGTGACCTCCCAGTCCTGGACCGCGCCGTCCGTCGGTCCGAAGACCTGGTTGCCGGTTTCGGGATCGATGAAGTACGCCAGGTTGGCAGCGATGTCCTCTGCGGTCATCTCACGACCGGAGTGGAACAGGACGCCTTCCCGCAGCGTGATGGTCACCGAGTCCTGAGCGTCGCTGATCTCCCACCCGGTGGCGAGCATCGGCTGGGCGTTCAGCCCGTCCACATAGTCGGCCAGGGTGTCGTAGAGATTGCGGTGGAACGGGAACAGAACGCCCTGCAGACGGCTGGAGTCCCAGCGCTGCACGTCGTCCCGAACGCCGACCCTCAATGTCCCGCCCGTCGCATCGCCCTCATCGGGAGCGGTGGTCGTGGTGGTGTCGCCGGACGCCGCGGTAGTCGTGGTTGCTGCCGCCGTCGTCGTGGTCGTGTCAGCATCACCATTCCCACCACAGGCGGCCAGGACCATCGCCAGCGCTGCGAGCAGCGCCAGCAGACGGACTGGTCCGTGTGATCTGGTTCTCATTTGCTTCCTTCCTCCTTCAATCAGTCCACTCGTCCTTCGACGAATGGCTGTCTCGGACCGTGTCACCCCATTGGAGGCCACGGCCATGCCCTCTCCCCTCAACCAAGTACGGTAGCGGGAAGCTGGCAATCTTGAATCGATGTCTGAATAGCTGCACTGACTCATGAGTACGAGATCCTCGGATCGAGGTACGCGTAGATGATGTCCACGATCAGATTGATGACGGTCACGGCCACGACGATGAGCAGTGTCGTCCCCTGGATGAGGGCGTAGTCGCGCTGGAGGATCGCCGTGTAGACCAGTCGGCCGACGCCCGGGTAGCTGAACACCGACTCCGTGACGACCGAGCCGCTGATGAAGCCGCTGACCTGCAGACCGAGGATCGTGACGAAGGGGAGCAACGCATTGCGCAACGCGTGCCGCCCGACCACCACTGTCTCCTTCAGCCCCTTCGAGCGCGCGGTGCGGACGTAGTCCTTGTTCAGTACTTCGGTCAGCGACTGGCGGAGGAATCGGCCGAAGATCGCCGAGACATAGATA
The DNA here is from genome assembly GCA_035460965.1 of Acidimicrobiia bacterium. Classification (GTDB taxonomy): domain Bacteria; phylum Actinomycetota; class Acidimicrobiia; order Spongiisociales; family ZC4RG35; genus DATHWB01. Next base: position 2,465 of record DATHWB010000222.1, on the reverse strand, counting down.
CCGAGAGTCAGACCGGGGAGGACCGTGTTGCGGAAGGCCGCTGCCGGGTCTCGCAGGAACGGGTGGTAGTCGGAGACGGCGGGGAGCAGCCGCCATTTCACGGCGAAGAACAAGATGAAGAGGATCCCCACCCAGAAGGTGGGAAGGCTCAGAGACAGCACACTCTGCACGCTGACCGCCCGCCCCGCGAACGAGTTGGGTTTCAGCGATCCGAACGATGCGATGGGAAGCGCCAGCAGTATTGCGACGATGAGGGCGAACCCCCCGAGCTGCAGGGTCGGCATCACCCGCCGCTGGATCCTGTCGAGCACCGCCTCCCCTCCGAAGTACGAGTACCCCAGGTCGCCCTGGAAGACATTCCCTAGCCAGGTGAAGTACTGGGCGTATATCGGCTGGTCGAGTCCGAGGCGGGCTCGTTCGGCGATGACGGCCTCGGGGTTGGGCTCCGGGCCGAGGAGCGTCAGGACCGGGTCGCCGGGAAGCGCGTAGACGAGCGCCCAGACGGCCACCGAAGCGATGAAGAGGGTGGGGATGGCCTGCAGCAGGCGCCGGACGATGTAGGAGATCATGCCCGGCCCTCCAGCTCGGCCGTGGCGGAGGCCGAGCTGCCCCGAAGCTTCTGCATCCCGCGTCCCATCAGGTCCAGCGCGATCACGGTGATGGTGAGCAGCACTCCCGGCATGATCGAGTAGTGGGCCGCTTCGTTCATGTAGCCCTTGCCGGTCTGGAGCATCGCACCCCAGCTCGGCGTCGGGGGCACGGTGCCCAAGCCGAGGAAGCTGAGCGCAGCCTCCAGCAGCACGGCCACCGCCGCAGTGATCACGGCCTGCACGATGATGGGTCCGAGCGCGTTCGGGAGGATCGTCCGGAACATCGTGTACAGGTGCCCTCCTCCCAACGCCTTGACCGCTGCCACGTACTCTTCCTCCTGGATCGAGAGTGTGGAGGCGCGAACGATTCGGGCGAAGTTGGGAATCGATCCGATGCCGATCGCCACCACGAGCGCGAAGAATCCGCGACCCACGAACAGGATGATCATCATCGCCAACAGAATCCCCGGCACGGCGATCTGGATGTCGACGTAGCGCATGATGAGGCCGTCGACCCACTTTCCGAAGTACCCGGACAGGAGGCCGAGCGGAACCCCGATCGCCATCCCGATCATCACCGCCAGGAAGGCGGTCGAGAGCGAGACCCGGGCGCCGTAGAGCGAACGCGTCCAGATGTCTCGCCCCAGTTCATCCGTACCGAACCAGTGGTCGGCGCTCGGTGCCAGGAAGCGCTGTAGTGGATCGAGCGCGAACGGGTCGTACGGAGAGAGGACGGGCGCCAACATCGCCAGGACGCTGAGGACGATGATGATCGAGGCCCCGATCACGAGGCTGGGGCTTCTCCGGAATGTAGAAGTGACGAACTCGACGGGACCTCGCCGTCTGCTCGACGGAGGGGGCGGGGGAGTGCCCGCGCTTCCGATCGCTGGATCGTTCACTCTGTCCACTACTTCATACCCTGTCGCCTGGCCGAACCCTCCGCTGACTCGCGGAGCGGTCGGGCACCACCTCGCCGGCAAGCCCACGTTTCGTGAGCGGCGCCACCCTAGCCGCCTCTCCAGTCCCTGTGTGCAGCGTGCGAGACAGCAGGTTCATCAGTCAAAACCGACGCTACTACGATGACCGGGTGATCGGTCGACCGATCACGGATGCGATGCCGCGGGGTGCGACGGTGTCCGACGACGAGGAATCGTTGCCCGGCGCGGCGTCGGGGTTGAGTTTGACGAGGTAGGGTCGCACGGCCCGGAGGACGGTAGGCGCATGGAGTCTGGACCCGCACAATCGAAGAGGAGTACCACGATGGAACAGCCCATGCTGCGCGTCGAGGACCTGCGGGTCACCTTCGGGTCGACCGACTCCGGTGTGCGGGCGGTCGACGGGGTGAGCTTCGAGGTGTATCCGGGCGAGACGCTGGGGATCGTCGGGGAATCCGGGTCGGGGAAGAGCGTGACGGTGATGTCGCTGCTCGGCCTCATCCCCAGCCCACCCGGCAACATCGAGAGTGGAACCGCCCACTTCGAGGGGGATGACCTGCTGGCGATGTCGCCCCGTCAGCTACGGAAGATCCGCGGTCGTGAGATCGGCATGATCTTCCAGGACGCGATGACCGCCCTCAACCCGGTGCTCACGGTTGGGTTCCAGATCACCGAGATGCTGCAGGCTCACGATTCCGACATGACGGACAGCGCCGCCACGCAGCGAGCCATCGAGCTCCTGTCCGTGGTCGGAGTGCCGAACCCGCAACAACGCCTCAAGCAGTATCCCCACGAGTACTCGGGCGGGATGAGACAGCGGGCGATGATCGCCATGGCGATGGCCAACCGTCCCCGCCTCCTCATCGCCGACGAACCGACCACCCCCCTCGACGTGACCATCCAGGCGCAGGTGATCGAAGTCCTGCGCAAGGCGAAAGAC
>DATHWB010000221.1:0-3488 GCA_035460965.1 Acidimicrobiia bacterium | reverse complement strand
GGCAGGAGGACCCGACGATGATCACCCAACTCTTCAAGAAGCAGAAGCAGCTCGACTTCGAGCGGTCGTACCCGGCACCGCTCACCGCAGTGTGGGAAGCATGGACGGAGGCGGAGCGGCTCCGCCAGTGGTGGGGTCCGGAGAAGACGTCAGTGGCCGAGTGCGAGATCGACCTTCGGGTCGGGGGCCGGATCCGCGTCGTCACCCTCGCCGGCGAGGAGATGGGCAAGTACGCCGGCACCCGGTGGCCGATGGAGGGAACCTTCACGGTCGTGGACGAGCACGCTCGCTTGGTCTATGAGGCCCGCTCCTGGACGGAAGGCGAGGAAGAGGGCTCGACCATCCACCACACCAACGACGTGTCCATGTCCGAGTCGGACGGGGTCACCACGGTTCGCCTCCATGTCTCGCTCACCCAGATCGGTCCGAAGGCGAAGCTGGCGGCATTCGGGATGAAGTGGGGTTACTCGCAGCAACTCGACCAGCTCGGCGAACTGTTCGCGACGGAGTCCTGACGGGAGCTCGGGTTCGACCAGCGGGCCGCTGCGTTCAGCCGGCGACCGCCCGCAACACCTTGGGCATGAAGCGGAACGGGAACGCCCGCGCCGTGACCTCGTCCACGGTGCCGGTGACCCGGACGCCCAGTTCGGTGCAGTGGAACAGCCACGATCCCGTCGCGCCGGTGTGGCCCACCAGCGTGACCGGCCGTCGGCCGGGCGCGTTCAGGCGCCCGATCCTGAAGTGCATCATCCCCAGCCCGTAGTGGACGAGTGGCCAGATGACCCGATTCCTCCGTTCCGCCATGAACCCGTACGTCCCGGCTTCGGCGAACAACTCGCCACCCATGAGGGCGGCCAGGAAACGCTGGGTGTCATCGACGGTGCTGCACAGATCGTTGAACGAGGCCATGGCGTTCGGGATGGTGAGTGGTCGTCCTTTCGACCAGATGTCTGCGAGTGGCGGAGTCGGATCGAGTGGTTGCGATTTGCCGGGCAGCCAGGTCTGACGCAGGTCGAGCGGACGGATGATGTCGGTCTCCAGCGCCTGTGCGAAGGAACCTCCCGTGACCGCCTCGATGATCGCGATGAGCAGTTGGAAGCCCGTGTCCGAGTAGCGGCCCTTCCGCTTGTGACCGTCGGGATCCTGGGGTGGGAAGTGGTGGTCGAGACGGTCGCGGGTGATGGTCAGGACGTCATCGAAGTCCCACGAGACGTCGGCGCCGTCGATGATCCGCCGATACAGGCTCGCCCCACCGTCCGGCTTGCCTTCCAGATAGTCGTTCAGGCCGGAGGTGTGGCTGAGCAGGTGGAACACCGTGACCTCCGGCGTGTGGTCGACGCCGTCGATGCGATGCAGACCAGTCACCCGCTCGGCTCCCAGGTAGTGGGAGACGGGCGCGTCGAGCGCCACGTCTCCGCGCTCGTGGAGTCGGAGCACGAGGGTTGCGATGTACATCTTGGTGACGCTGGCGATGCAGAACGGGGTCTCGGGTGTCATCGCCACGCCATCGGCGTTGGCGACTCCGGCTGCCCCCTTCCACCGGAATCCGTCGTCGGTCTCCACGCCGACGATCGCATGGCCGAACTTCCGCCGGGCGGCGACTCGGTCCACGATTCGCTGTAGTCGTTCCGACGCCAGTTCGGGCGCCTTGCTGGCGGTTGGGATCGCCATGTGGGGCTCCTATCGGGTGGCAGCTACCGGTGTTCGTGTCCGGTTCTCGCGTCCGAGTGTCGGTGTCGTGCCGCGTGCAGGACTAGGGCCGAACGTCCCATGGATCCCACAGCGGCGGCATGACCCGCCGCTTCCCGTGTGTCATCTACCACGAGGTCGGATATGCCCGGCCTCCTGTACTCCTCGGGCGGGCGGCGTGATCGTCGGACCACAGGGTGCTGGTGGTCTTCTCGTTCAGCCTGTCGCGGTGTGGACGGTGCTGGAGTTCGTGCTCCGGGTCGAGAAGGCCGTGTTCGCGGTGGGCAACATCGTCATGTTCCCCTCACCTGCCTGAGCAACGCGTTCGTGCCGGTGGACACCCTGCCCGGATCGCTGCAGGCGTTCGTTAACGTCAACCCGATCTCCATCCTCACCACGACTGTGCGGGGCGTGGTCGCCCGGAACCGATCGGTATGCGCGCCTCAGTCCAGCAGAGCCAGGGCCCGGATCGGGAAGGTGCCCATCCCCCTGACCGGGGCCGGGACGGCGAAGAACCGAAACACGGCACCGACGAGACCTTCCAGATTGGTTAGATGTTCGACGATGGGGATCCCGGCGGCCAGGAGGGTGGAATGGGCCGGTCGGGTCCCCCCTTGGGTGGCATCGATGTTCACCGAGTCGATGCCCACCAGCGCCACGTCCCGTCTGGTCAGGACCTTCGCTGCGTCCGCCGTCAGGTGCGGGTGGGCGGGGTCGCCGTAGCGGTCGGTTCGCCAGTGCTGATCCCAGCCGGTATGAATCAGTACCGCTCGCCCAGCTATCTCGATGCCGTCGAAGAGATCGGGGCCGATCGCTCTGTCTGTGGAGGCGACACAGACGCCAGGGAGGTTCGCGCACCGTTCCACCGGAAGATCGGCGATGTCGTAGCCGTCTCGATAGCGATGAAACGGTACATCGAGATAGGTGCCGGTGTTGGCGACCATCTCGATCCGACCGATGTGGAACTCGGTTCCTGCGTCGTAGTGGTGGCGCGACTCGGCGCGTTCCAGATGCGTTTCGATCACCGGCCCGGGAAGTCCGGGATACGTCGTCATACCTTGTTCGATCGGATGGGAGAGGTCGACCAGTCGCGTCATTGGCTCAGGCTATTCACGGCGTCAGTCGTGGCGGGCCGTGGCGTCAGCGGTTCGTCAGGGTCGGCGCCGAAGGTCGCCCCTGTCGGGGATCCGCCCGACGACTCGAGAACAGGGGAGAACCCATGACCTACACCACCTTCACCGCATCCGAAGCAGTGCGCAGCGCCCGATTCGGCGTGCGTACCGTGCGAAGCTCGCTCCCCGAGGGCTGGCGTCACATCGCCGTCATCGTGGGAGCGGTCGCCGCGGCCGTCTTGATCGCAGGCTGCTCGACGACGACCCGCGAGATCGAGTCTCCGGTGACCGATGCCCAGGCGATGGCGATGGCGGAGAACGCCCTCGTGGCGTTCAACGCCGACGACTACACGGCATGGTCCCGCGATTGGTCCGAGGCCATGCGCTCGGCGATCGGTGAGGAGGCTTTCCACGGCTTCCGCAGCGAGTTCCACTCCGTCCTCGGTGACTATCGGAGTATCTCCGCCGCAGTCGGGGGGCAGGGCGCCAATGCCGGGACCTACCGGTGGACGTTCGACGTCGAGTTCGAGAACGGGCCCTATCAGCTCGTGTTCGGGTTCAAGGAGGGTTCGCCGCTGATCGAAGGCGTGCGGTTCCTCGAACCGGCGACCTGATCCGGATCACGCCCGCCGCAACGGCCGGGGCCCCGTCCGGGGTAGCGGGGCCCGCCCCGAGTGGGGTGGGGGC
>DATHWB010000220.1:0-6666 GCA_035460965.1 Acidimicrobiia bacterium | reverse complement strand
AGACAACACCGCCAGCGTCGCCCCCGAGTCGATGATCGACTGGAAGTCACTGATCCCCAACGGGTTCCCCTCCGCCACCGCGAACGCATTCGACACGCAGTAGTCCGGATCCGAGAAGATGATCTGCTGAGCACGCTCGGGTGTGATGAACATCCCGGCCGCGATCATGTCGAACTGACCGGCCTGCAGACCCGGGATCAACGTCCCGAAGTCCACCACCACCGCCTCGACGTTCTCGATCCCGAGATTCGCCAACACGGCCTTGGCCACCTCAGGCGCCTCACCAGTCGGATTCCCGTCCTCGTCCTCGTACCCGTACGGCACCTCATTCGCAATACCGATACGCACCGTGCCGGCATTCCGGAGCTGGCTGAGGAGGTCGTCCCCCGCCGCGGTCGTCTCGGTCGCCCCGGCCGTGGTCTCGGTGGTGTCGGCTTCGCCGTCGCCGCCACCGCACGCTGCCAGCACCAGCGCCAGCAGTGCCAGCAGCCACGCCATGCGTGATCTCTGTGTCGATCTCATCGGATGTCTCCTCCGGTTTCTGCTGCGCGTCCCGAGCGTCCAGAAGGCGCCCGAGACCGTTCGCGGCGGAGAGGACAAGCACGGAGGCGGCCGTCGACGAGCACGCCCGGACGCCACCTGGGACCAGCGGCTCTCCACCGCTGTCGCCGCAATATAGGAGTCGGGCGGTCGGTGTGTCCACTGTGTGTACGATTTGTATCCAATGTGCGAAGATGGTTGTCGACCGGCGGGCCAGAGGTGAGACGATGACGGTGACGTCCCCCGGATGGGACAAGCCCAGCAAATCGCAGATCCACGAGGAACTGCGTGAGCGGATCATCTTGCTGGACCTTCCGCCTGGCTCCCGCCTCCGGGAGGAGCACCTGGCAGCGGAGTTCGGGTTGAGCCGCACGCCCATTCGTCGAGTCCTCGCCCAGCTCGAGTTCGAGGGCCTCGTGGAGAGCATCGAGGGGGCCGGCGCTCGCGTCTCGGCGATCGACATGAAGGCCATGCGCGACGTGTGGGCGGTCCGACTCAAGATCGGAGAACTGGTCGGCGACTTCGTGAGGCTGCCTGCGTCGGAGGCCGCACTCGCCGAGGTCCGAGCGATTCGTGTGGATCTGGCGGCCGTGCGGGAATCACGCTCGTATCGGGATCTGGGAGCCGCCTACAACCGGTTCCACGAAGCGATGCTGTCCGTGGTCGACAACGTGGCGCTCACGCGCATCCACGATCTGCTGTATGTCCAGACCGCCCGCATCTGGATGCAGTTCCTCCCGGAGATGAGTCTCGACACCGAGATCGAGATCATGGCCGACGAGGTCGAACAGACCCTCGAGGCTCTCGAGGGTGAATCAGGAAGGAAGCTGGCCGAGATACGCACCTCGCACATGCGGATGCTGCTGGACCGGTTCAACCAACACGTGACAAGGATGCCGAACGACTGATGACGGATCGCACAGCCACAATCGCCGTCTGGGGCGGTGAACAAGGACCCCGTTTCGAACGCGCCACCCAGGTTCCGGTGGTCCACAGCGTCTCCTTCGGATACGACGACTTCGACGAGTGGCATGACGTCGCCACCGGCGCCCGACCGGGCCACATCTACGGCCGCAACACCAATCCGACGGTGGCGGTGTTCGAGGAGAAGGTCAGGCTGCTGGAGGATGGTGAGGCCGCCACGTCGGCGTCCACCGGCATGGCCGTCATCTCCAACACGCTGCACTCGCTCCTGACCCCGGGCTCGCGCGTCGTGAGCGTCAAGGACACCTACGGCGGAACGAGCAAGATCTTCACGGACTTCCTCCCCCGGCTCGGTATCGACGTCGACCTGCGGGACACGTCGGACTTCGATGCCATCGAGGAAGCGGTGGCCGCCGGGTGCGACGTGCTGTACCTCGAAACCCCGACCAACCCCACGCTCAAGGTGCTCGACCTCGAACGACTCGCCGCCGCCGGACACGCCGTCGGCGCCACGGTGATCGTCGACAACACCTTCGCCACCCCTATCAATCAGAACCCTCTCGCCCTCGGAGCGGACCTGGTGGTCCACAGCGCCACCAAGTTCCTGGGAGGTCATGCCGACGCACTGGGCGGCGTCGTCGTGGGTTCCGAGTCCCTGGTTCACGACGTCTACCACTACCGGGAGATCAACGGCGCGACACTGCATCCGATGGCCGCCTACCTGCTCCTCCGCGGGATGAAGACCCTTCACCTCCGGATCGAGCGCCAGGGCGAGAACGCCATGCGGATCGCCCGACACCTCGAAACCCATCCCAAGGTCCCGGTGGTGAACTACCCCGGGTTGGCTTCTCACCCTCATCACGACCTCGCAGCCCGTCAGATGCGCGGCTTCGGGGGGATGCTCAGCTTCGGTCTGGACGGGGGGCTCGATTCAGTCCGTCGCTTCCTTCCGGCACTCAGGCTGGCGAACGGTGCGGCCAACCTCGGCTCGGTCGAGACGATCGTGGGTCCGCCGGCGACCACCAGCCACGTCGAGTGCACTGCCGAGGAGCGGGCGGCCTTGGGGATCCCCGAAGGGCTCATCCGCTATTCCGCAGGGATCGAGGACGTCGACGACCTGTTGGAGGACCTCGACCGGGCGCTGGCCGCCGTCTGACGATGCGGTCGATCACCGTCCTCACCGAGTCGGACCTGCGCTCCGTGGTCGGACTCGGGATGGACGAACTCGCCACCGTCGAGAGCGTGTACCCCCTCATCACCGCAGGGACGGCGGTGATGCCCCCGATCATGCGGATCGACGTGCCGGAGCACAACGGCGAGATCGACGTCAAGTCCGCCTATCTGCCGGGGCATCCCGGAATCGCCGTCAAGCTGTCGTCCGGGTTCTTCGACAATCCCGGTCGTGGCCTTCCCAGCTTGGGGGGGATGATGGTGCTGCTCGACGCGGAGACCGGCGTACCCATGGCCGCGCTGTTCGACAACGGCTACCTCACGGACGTGAGGACTGCGCTGGCCGGGGCGGTGGCGGCCAGACACCTCTCCCGCCAGGACTCCTCGACCGCGGCTGTCATCGGTGCCGGCGTCCAGGCGCGACTGCAGCTGGAGGCACTGACGTTGGTCCGACACCTCAGGGAAGCCAGGGTGTGGGCGAGGGATCCGGTGAGGGCGCAGTCCTTCGCCGACGCTGCCGCCCGCGACCTCGGCTTTCCGGTGGACGTCGCCGGATCCGTGAGCCACGCCGTCACCGGTGCAGACATCGTCGTGACCACCACACCGAGCACGGCACCACTCGTCGACGAGTCGATGCTGTCGCCAGGCACGCACGTCACGGCGGTCGGATCCGACGCCGAGCACAAACAGGAGTTGGCGACATCGCTCGTCGCCGCCGCCGACCTGTTCGTGTGTGACTCGATCCCTCAGAGCAGGCGGCTCGGTGAACTGCGGGCGGTCCAGGCTGCCGGGCTGGAGGTGCGAGCCGTCGAACTCGGATCGGTGGTGACCGGCGACGCCGGACGCCGGTCACCGGAGGACCGCACGGTGTGCGACCTCACGGGAACCGGAGCTCAGGACACGGCCATCGCAGGTCTCGCCGTCGTCCGCAGCCGTCGGGCCGGACTGGGAGCCACGATTGACACCTGACACGCCCGGACCTGCCGACATCGAGCGAGCCGCGCGGCGGATCGCCGGCATCGCCGTGAGGACTCCACTCCTGGCGTCGCCGGCATTGACGTCGCAGGCCGGGACGCCCGTGCACCTGAAGGTGGAAACGCTCCAGCCCACCGGTAGCTTCAAGATTCGGGGAGCGGCGTCCCGCATCGGCGGCCTCGACGAGTCCTCCCGCCGGGCAGGGGTGGTCACGGCCAGCACCGGCAACCACGGCCGGGCCGTCGCCCACGTCGCCTCCACCCTGGGTATACCGGCCACGGTGTGCGTCTCGGAGGGAGTCCCACCGGGAAAGGTCACCGCCCTCCGACGTATGGGGTGCGACCTGCTCGTGGACGGGGTCTCCCAGTCCGAGGCACTCGTGAATGCCGAACGCCTGGTGACCGAACGTGGCATGACCCTCGTCCATCCTTTCGACGATCCCGATGTCATCGCCGGCCAGGGAACGATCGGGTCCGAGATCCACGACGACCTGCCGACCGTGCGCACCGTGCTCGTCCCCCTGTCCGGGGGCGGGCTGGCAGCCGGGATCCTGATTGCGCTCAAGTCCCGGGACCCTTCGATCCGAGTGGTCGGTGTCTCCATGCGACGGGGAGCGGTGATGGCGGCGAGTCTCGAACGGGGCGAACCGTTGGAGATGCCGGAGTTCCCCACGTTGGCGGACAGCCTGCAGGGCGGTGTCGGGCTCGGCAACCGCCACACGTTCCATGTCGTCCGTGACCTGATCGATGAGGTCGTCCTCGTGGAGGAGAGGGAGATCTGGGCAGGGATGCGGCTGGCGCTGGGCGAGCACCGACTGGTGTTGGAGGGGGCCGCCGCGGTGGGGATCGGGGCGTTGCTGTCGGAGCGTGTGGAACCCGCCGGGGAGACCGTCGTGGTCTGCACCGGATCCAACATCGAGCCACGCCACCTGGCGGAGCTCTCGGAAGAACTCACCGCGGATACCGGGGACGGCGACGTCGATCGGCGAGACTGACGTCCGATGAACCCGGCACTCGTCCTTCTCATCGCCCTGGTCGGCGGCATCGCCGTGGCGCTCCAGGCGCAGTTCGCAGGCGTGCTCGACGGACGGATGGGAGCATTCGACGCGGTCACCGTGGCTTTCGTCTCGGCCGCAGTGGTCGTCGCGGTGGCCAGGGTGGCCACCGGATCCATCGACCTCGCCGTCTGGCGGAGTGCCCCCTGGTGGGCATATCTCGTCGGCATCCTCGGGTTGGTCATCGTCGGTGCCATCGGCTTCGCCACGCCCCGCATCGGACTGGTGCCGACCCTCGCGACGGTGACGGTTGCACAGTTCGCCACCAGCGCCACCGTCGCCCACTTCGGATGGTTCGAGGGCACACCCGACCCGGTCGACCTCGAGACCGTCGCCGGCATCGCGTTGCTGTGCGTCGGTGGCTGGCTCGTGATCCGCTGACCGCCGGCGTCAGGTCGCGATCAGCGCCATCGCTCCGATCGCCAGGGCGAGTCCGACCCACTGCCATGGCCGGACGCGCTCCCGTAGTACCAATGCGGTCAGCGCCACGGTCACGGCCGGGGACAGGGAGGACACGACTGCGCTCTCGCCCAGCGGACCTTGCTGGATCGCCAGCAGCATGAACACGTTGGCGAGGGTGTCGCCGACCCCCACGGCCGCGATGATCGCCCAGACGACAGGTGTGAGGCTCGCTCCCGGTCGGGCCCTCTGCCTGATCAGACCCGAGAGCACGACGATCGAAGCCATCCGGGCGGGCACCAGCGGCCACAGGCCGGCAGCCTCGGGAATCGGCGAGAGGAACACGAAGAACAAGCCGAAGCCGGTGCCCGCCAGCGCCCCCAGCCAGAACCCCGAACCCGCCTCCACCCGCCCCCCGCTGACCAACCACACCGCCGCCACGGCCAGGCCGAATCCGACGAGCGTCAGACCGGACGGCCGTTCTCCGAACACGAAACCCGCCACCGCAGGCACGACACCCGACAGCACCCCTGCCAGCGGCGACACGATGGCGGCCGATCCGGTCGAGAGACCCCGGTACAGGGCAACGAGCCCGACCGCTCCCGCCAGTCCTGCCAGCACCGCCCAGCCGGTGTCGGACAAGCCGATCGATCCGCCGAACAGCGGCGCCGCCACCAGCAGCATCGCCAGCCCGGCCAACTGCGACCAAGCGACGACGCGGAACGCATCGGTCTTGCGGGTCGCCACGCCGCCGTAGAAGTCGGACACCCCGTATGCGAGGGCGGCGAGGGATGCGAAGGCGAGGGGAGTCACGAAGCGGGCAGAGTATCGACCCGCGGCTCCCCGCGATCACTCGAGATAGCGCCGATCCACCGAGGCGGTGACCGAGTAGAAGGGATCGATCATGTTCCCGACCTGCAGGCGTCCCACCTGACCGAGCAACTGATAGGCGTCCAGCAGCGCGAAGCCGTGATGGCGCACGAGCCGCTTGGCGAGGTCGGCGTACGCCGCCCTGGCGCAGTCTCCGAGGTTCACTCCCTGCATCCCCGCTATCGAGCCGATCGAGTCCTCGGTGTTCAGTTGCGGAAGCCCCGCGTACCCCACCTCATCGCCGTTACGCACCCGGACCGTGAACTCGACCTCCGCCTCGATCTCCAGCGCCACGCCCGTGATCTCTCCATCGCCCTGTGTGGCGTGGGCATCACCGAGACTGAGCAACCCGCCTTCGACGTGGACCGGCAGCACGAGCGTCGCCCCCGCTCTCACACCGGGTTGATCCACGTCCCCGAGGTACTCGGGTCCCTGACTGAAACTCATGCGGCGCTCCCGAGGGGGAGCCACGCCGACGGTTCCCAGAAACGGCCTCATCGGGATGCGAGTGGACCGGCCGCGGACCTCGAAGCGCGCCTCTCCGTCCCCGTAGGGCACAGCCCGGACGCCTGCAGGAAGCGGGTCCTGCAACCCGTACACGTCGGTCGCCAGCGCCCCGAAGCCGTGGAACACGCCGGTCCATGCGGTCCCCGAGGGCGGGTCTGCATCGACGCGGTGGATCTCGACCTCGAGGACCGAACCTCTGCTCGCACCCGCCACCGCGAACGGCCCGG
>DATHWB010000219.1:0-11552 GCA_035460965.1 Acidimicrobiia bacterium | reverse complement strand
GGGTTGTCTGCCCAGTTCTTCCTGTTCCGCAGGTCCGTCTGGAGCATCCTCAGCCAATCATTCGGCACCGTCGGTGGAGCGATTGGGACGCACAGCCGGTTCTTCTCCTGCTCGTCATCCAACGTGGCCTCGACAAACCCGATGAAAGCGGCACTGAACGTCGGCTGACACGTGCGCACCCACTGCAGGGTGATGATCCCGTCCTCGAAAACAGGCTTCGCCGGACGGCCGGGGATCCCGGCAGCCGAGCAGTCGACGTGGAGGACATCCGGTCCGGTGGACAGCGTGCCGTGTTCCAGTTCGATCCGTTGTTCGTCGATCGCCAGCACCCGACCCTGACGAATGATCCGGGAAATCCGTCGCAGTTCTGCCAGTTCGCCGTCGCTGAGAATCGCGCAGTGATACGCCCCCGGAGTGACGTCGGGATCTATCCGACGAAGCTCGCCGGATTCCTCCAAAGCCACGAACACGCCTTCGATCGATTGTGCGGTGGCCACCGCTTCCACCTGATCTGCCAGGCTCTTGCACAACTGAGCGAAGAACTCTTCGCCTGGCTGCACGTTCGCTCTGTTCAAGATCCAGGAATCACGGGGCACGATCCAGCTGATGTGATCGGGCTCCACGCCATGACTGAGCAGCCAGATGCAGGCGTCCATGCCGGTCTTTCCCCCGCCGATGACCACGTACCGCCGGTACCGATCCGCCACACGTGGCAGATCGTTGGGGGGCACACACGCAGCACCTGCCGCAACCCGATAGGCCGGGGGGGAAGTGGACGGGATGTTCATCTTCGAATGCGTGGCGTCCACCAGCGTCGTCGCCCGCACCTCGACTCGCCGACCCGACACTCGCGACCGGATGATCCGGTCATCACCGAGTTCGCTCATCGGGAAGTAGTGGACCCGTCCGGAAGGCACCAACCTGTGCTGCATGACCGAATCGAAGTGACTGACGACTTCGTGGCCGGACGCCAGTTCGTAGAACCCCGCGTTGAGGCCCGCGCTGTCTTTCACGCCCGAACCGAGCTGGACGGAGTTGGTGCCGTACGTGCTCGATGGCTGGTGGAGACGGACGAAGGGATAGGCATCGTTCCAATGCCCGCCAGGCCGATCGTGCCGATCGACCATGACCATCGTGGCATTGCTGTGGGTAAGGATCGAGTCGGCGAAGGCCATGCCGACTGCTCCCGTCCCCTTGATCAGGTAGTCGACCTCGATCACAGACTCATCCATCCGTGCCTTCCAGCTCAGGTTCGATGAAGGTAGCCGCCTCTGGACAGTCGTGGCCCATCAAGCCGAAGGATCGCGACCGGCGGCTCCAGCCTGGCGAACGTGGGGCGTTCTCTCGCGCCTTATCCTCCACCTGTACTGGCAGCACCGGGTCTCCGGGTCTCTAGCTCAACTGGCAGAGCAGCGGGCTTTTAACCCGTTGGTTGTGGGTTCGAGTCCCACGGGACCCACTGTGATGACATTGCGGGGGACGACCCCCCGGCACCCCCCGCCAGTGGGCCATTCGCGGAGTGTCCAAGTAGGCCCACTGTGACAATGCACGGGCGATCCGGGCACTGAGCTCGCCACTCCCTACGCCTCTGACCCGGACGTCCGCCACGCATCCCGCAACCGGACCTTCTTCCCGAGCGAAAGGACCGCACCCGAATACACGCGCGCTCCCACCCTGACCATTCCCAGGGTGGTGACGATCGTCAGGCCCACTGCTGCCAGCGTCTGCCAGAGTGGGACGTCTGTCGCCGCCGCCCGGAACAGCATGACCACGGGCGCGGTGAACGGAAAGATCGACCCGACCACGGCCGGGATCCCGTCCGGATCCTCGACGCTGAAGATCGCCACGAAATAGGCGAGCACCAGGAGCAGGGTGGGGATCATCACGGCTCCCTGAGCATCTTCCTGACGGGACACCGTGGCCCCCATCGCCCCGTATACGACTGCGTACAGCCCGAACCCGAGGAGGTACCACAGCACGACGTTTCCGAGTACACCGATGCCGACTCCGGACAGATCCACGCCGGGGAGCTCGATCATCCGGGCGGCGAGGACGATCGAACCACTCAGAATCACGACCTGGATCAGTCCGAGCGCACCGATGCCGACGATCTTCCCGGCCAGCAGTCGGGTTGGCGGGATGCGGGAGAGGATCACCTCCACCACCCGGTTCTGTTTCTCCTCCATGACTCCCATCAGGATGAACTGCCCGAACATGACGATGCTGATGTACAGGAGGAACCCGCCGAGCTGGGCGACGACGGCCTTCGGTCCCGCATCGGGGTCCGGCGGGTCGAGAATGGTCGTTTCGAATGCAGGAGGATTCAGTATCGCTGCCGCCTCGTCAGGCGTGAGCCCAAGGGCATCGATCGTCTCCGCCCTCGCCAGTGCCTGACGCGCGGTGGACAGCACCGTGTCCAGCCGAGGGTCGGGAGTGTCCAGCCAGTAGAGCTGGTCATCGGCGGTGACGACGGCGTCCACATCGCCAGCACGCAAGGCACGCTCGGCTGCGTTCAAATCGGCAAAACGCTCGACGTCGATGGTGAGGCCGATGCTGGCAGCGGCTTCCTGCACCGACGCCAGCAGGGCGTCGGAGACTGCACCCGCCACCGCGACCGTGTCCTTTTCGGCGTCGGAGATCACGCGCCCCAGGAAGGGAGCGAATCCCAGGATCAACAGCACGGTGAGCCCGGTGAGGATCAAGAACGCCTTGCTGCGTGCCCGTTGCAGGAAGTCCCGCCGGCCGACTTCGAACACCTCTGCCAGGGCGCTCATTCGGTCACCGCCGCCAGGAACAGTTCCCCGAGCCGTGGCGGCTCGAAGACCAGCCTCGTGACTTCGCCTTCGGCCCGCGCCCTCTCGATGAGCCCGACGAGGTCGATTCCCGAGTCGACGAGACCGTCACTTTCGGTGAGACCCGCCCAACGGACGCCGTCGACCGAGACTTCGAGGTGTCTGAGCGGTGAGCGGAGGCGTAGCTCCTCGACCCGACCGGCCACCACCACCTTGCCCCGGTTGACGATGACCACGTCCTCACAGATGTCTTCCACCAGGTCGAGTTGGTGACTCGAGAAGAGGATGCCCACACCGGCTGCGGCCAGTTCCCGCAGGATCGCCGCCATCGTGTCCACCCCAATCGGATCGAGCCCGGAGAAGGGCTCATCGAGGACGGCCAGCGCCGGCGTGTGAATGAGTGCTGCTGCCAGCTGGACACGTTGTTGGTTGCCGTGGGAGAGGTCCTCGAGCTTCGAGCCGGCACGATCGGACAGCGACAGGCGTTCGAGCCACTGGTCGACCGCCGCCAGGGCCGAACGTGCCTCGACTCCCGACAACCGGGCGAAGTAGGCGAGCTGCTCGCCGACTTTCATCTTCGGGTAGAGACCCCGTTCCTCCGGCATGTACCCGAATCGGAGGCGAACGTGATGGTCGAGCGGTCTCCCCTCCCAAGTGACGGTGCCACCGTCCGGGCGGATCAGCCCGAGAATCGATCGCATCGCCGTCGTCTTTCCGGCACCGTTCGGTCCGAGAAACCCGACGATCCGGCCCGGTTCGACCCGAAATGAACACGAGTCGAGGGCGAGCGTTTCGCCATACCGCTTGGTCACACTGTCGACGACGAGCATCGTGCCATTGTGGCGAGTTCGCCCCGGTCGAAGCGAGTGCCGAAAGCCCCGATCCATCGACCGCGATTTGTCCACCAAGAGTCCCCACGCTGATCGCCCGGGAGATGTGTTCACTCGGAATGAACGATCGTTCCGTCGGATTGACCGCCTTCCGGACATACGGACTCACAAAGGGTCCCCCGGCTCGGAGGGAGCGCACGATGGCACAGGGAACAGTGAACCCAGGCAGGTTGTATGGATGGGGATCGGTCCTTCCCCGCGCCGTGGTGGTGGCACTCGTCGCCGCGGTGGCGATCGCAGCCCTGGTGATGGCCGGTCCGAACCCGGTCTCGAGGATCGACGGGGCGTCCACGGCGGTGCCCGCCGGCATCACGCAGGTCGACGACTTCGTGACGCGCCGGTACCTGTCGAACCCGGCACCCGCCGACGACTCCTGGAAGGACGATCACATCACCCGCCGGTACCTCCCCGGCGACTGACGGGTCACACCGCCGGACCGGCCGGACCCAACGTTGCTGGTGGGTCCGGCCGGCGCCTCCGGGTCAGAGCTCCCATCCGGGAGGGGTTCGCGGGTCGGGTGTGTACGCGCAGTAGATACCCGTACGGATGGTGGCGTCCAGATGCCGGCCGAGTTCGGGGTGACTGTCCCGAATCCGCCCCATCGCCGACCGCAGCGCACGAGTGACGTTGAGCCGGGCGCGTTCGGCGGGCGAGGCGGCACGGCGGTCCCTTCCTCCCAGGCCGACGGCCTCGGCCAGTGCCCGGGTCAGTGCATCGAGCTCCGCACGCGCCCGCTCCGCCCGACCCGAATCGTTCCACTCCTCCGCCTCCGCCACTTCCGCTCGCAGATCCTCGACTCGTGTCCGATACGCCTTCTTCGCCTGCGGATCGAGGATCGCCCCGGCGTCATCCCATCCCCCGGATTCGAGCTCCGTCACACCACGGTTGGTCGGTCCCGGGCCCGGTCCGATCAGATCGAGTGCGTGGTGCTCGCGGCCCGCCCCGGCGAGCAGGGTGGCGAGGTATCCCATGCCCTTGGAGTCGCGGACGCGGACGGACCGTCCGTCGAACACGATCGACCAGTACTCCCCCTCCCGGCGGAACACCGCACGCCCGGCTCTTTCGAGCTCGGGGCTTCCGACATCTTCACCGCCCCCTCGTTCGAGACGGGCGGCGAGTGCAACCATCCCCAGTTCCGCGGCCGTGGCCTCGGCGACAGCCTCGAGCTCCCGCGCTCGTTCACGGTCACCTGGTGCGTCCCGCCCGGTGAGCAGCCGGGCGAGGTCGTAGCGAGTGTGCGCCGCCCACGGCCGGGCACCCATCCGGTCGTTGATCTCGATCGCCTCCTCGAAGTGTCGCTCGGCGTCGTCGATCCGACCCAGGGCTGCCGCCAACAGGCCGAGAGAACGCATCATGGAGCCGGTACAGAACTGGGGGTGACCGAAGCCGTTCCGCTGGGCGTACGGTTCGATCAGCGCATACAACGTCTCGGCCCGGTCGATGTCTCCGAGCCGCACGGCCACTTCGGCGACGAGGCAGATGCCCATCAGCCAGTCGTTGTCCCACGGGAGATCTGCGAAGTCGCGGGCGGCCACCGCCTCGAAGAGACTCCGGGCCTCCGATGGCCGACCGATCTCGGTGTAGAGGTGAAGCAGGGTGCACCGCATCCACGGCCACCAGGCGTACTCGTCGAGGCTCTCCCGGATGAGTGGTTCGAGCTCGCCCGCCCTTCCCAGTTCGGCGCGGAGGTAGTAGCTCTGCAACAACCACACCCCGAGTGAGTGGATCCCCTCGGCCCGCCGGCCGTGTTCCAGCGCAGCCGTGCTCAACTGCTCCGCCTCGTCGAACCGACCTTCGAGCAGGGCGAGAATCGCTGCGAGCGACGCCGCATACCAGAGCTGCGCCGGCTGCCGGAGCTCCTCGGCCAGACGGAGGTTCACCGGCAGTTCGGCGGCGACCGTCCCGATGTCGCCATACTCCAACAGGACCGCCAGGCGGTAGTGATGGCCCTGGAACGCGCGCTCCTCGTCCCCGATCTCCTCCGCCAGCGTGATGATCTCATCGGCGATCTCCTGACGTTCCCGGTCGGTGTCGGGAGCCCAGATCGCCGCGAATCGCCCATCGAGGGCGTAGGCGAGGGTCGCCGGGTCACCGAGCCGGCGGGCGAGTTCGACCGCCTCCCTGCTGTGGGCGTCTCTCGGCGCCGGATCGAGGTCGTCACGCAGGGCGCCGGCCAGGCGGGCGAGGAGCAGCGCCCGGACCTCGGAGTCGCCGTCCCCGACCGCCGTGAGCGCATCCTTCAGCAGCGGAATCAGATGCCGGTCGCTGGCCGCCCTCGCCCAGACGAACCGGCCTCCGTAGCCGAGTGCCGCCTGTGCGGCCTGCTGGGGCAGTCCGAAACGCCGGGAGATCTCCGCCGCCCTGAGAAACGACTCCCGTCCCCCGGGCGCATCTCCGGCTCGCATCTGAGCGTCGCCCAGACCGATCAGGAGATCACAGAGGGCGGCCGGATCGGCTTCGTCCTGCAGTTCGGTGGCGTGGAGCGCCATCCGATACAGCCGGGCGGCGTCCTCGTAGGCGAACTGGACCGCAGCGTGCTCGGCCGCCCGCCTCGAGTAATCGGCAGCCCTGGCAGCATCGCCCACCATCCCTGCCCCCTCGAAGAAGTGATGCGCGATCTCCGCCAGATGTGGCTCCGGATGCATGGCGTGCAGTCGTTCGAGGGCTTCTCCGGCCGCGGCATGGAGACGGGCCCGCTTGGCGGGGGGGATCGCTTCGTAGAGCGCCTCGCGCACGAGGTCGTGAGAGAACCGGAACCGGCCGAAGCCACCGCCCACCTCCACGAGCAGTTCTGCCCCGACCGCTTCGTCGATTCCTTCGCCGACGTCGGTGCCGTCGCCCATGCTGCGGAGGGTGTCGAACGAGATGTCGTGGCCGAGCACCGAGGCCAGAGTGAGGAGGCCGTGAGCACCCTGGCTGAGGTGGCCCAGCCGCCGAAGGATCACCTCGCGGACGGCCTCCGGGATCGGAAACCGGCGGGTCGAAGACTCCTGGGACCCGGCGAACCCGCCTTCGGCCGCCAGCAACCTGATCGCCTCTGTCACGAACAGCGGATTGCCGTTCGTCTGACGGTGCAGGGTCGAAACCAGGTTCGAGGCCGGCACGACTCCGGCCGTGCGCTCGATGAGCTGCGCCACGTCCTGCTGCATCAGGCCGCGCAGCAGGATGTGACGGGTATTGGGCTCTCTCGCCAGATCGGTGATCGACGTGGTGAGAGGGTGCTCCCGGGTCAGTTCCACGTCCCGATACGTGGCGACCAGAAGCACCGACATGTCCGAGACCTGCCCGGCCAGGAACCGGAGCAGCAACAGGGAGGCGGTATCAGCCGCCTGGAGATCTTCGATGAGGATCAGCAGGGCCCGGTCGTTGGCGGCACGCCTCAGGAATCCGGCTGTCGAGTCGAACAGATGGAACCGTGCCAGCTCGGGGTCGAGCGGCGGACGCGCCTGCAAGCCGTCGAACGCCTCCTCGATCTCGGGTAGCAGGTAGGCGATGTCACCCGCACCGCTACCGACCTCCTCTCGGAGTCGGGCCACGTCGATGCTGCGGATGTAGGACCGCATCGCCTGCACCCAGGGCCAGTAGGCGGGCGCGCCACCGGCTTCCCAGCACTTGCCCCACAGGACCGTGACCCCCTGGTCCTTGGCCCTGGCCGCCGCCTCGTCCGCCAGCCGTGTCTTGCCGATTCCGGGCTCGCCTCCGATCAGTACGAGGCCACCTCGCCCGGACCGGGCACTCCGGAGGGACGCCAGCACGGTGTGGAGTTCGCCTTCCCGGCCGAGGAGAGCGCTCGCGGCGAGGCCGCCGCTGCCACGGGGCCCGGCGATGCCCGCACCCGTCGGATCTGCAGGACCCACGCGCACATCCTCTCCCGCGGCCCCGCCCGAAAGCGTACCGGCCAGCGACCGCCGTCGCCGCCCCGCTCGCCTCCATCGCGCGTTCCGCGGCCTCGGGACGTCACCCGTCGATTCGCCCGACCAGGAAGTAGGTCTGCATCGGTCCCTTGCCCTTGATGTCGACCTGCCCCCGAGGTTCGAACCGGTAGTCGTGGCGCAGCCGCACGAAGACGTCCTCGCTCACGTGGATCCTGCCGGGGACACCGTGTGACTCCATCCGCGCCGCGGTGTTGACCGCATCGCCCCACAGGTCGTAGCTGAACTTGCGTCTGCCGATCACGCCTGCGACCACGCTGCCCACGTGGATTCCGAAGCGCATCTGCAGCGGACCGACGCCCTCGATCGGATGCCTCACGATCTCCCGCTGCATGCCGAGTGCCATCTCCACCACCGCCTCCAGGTGGTCTTCCCGCCATTCCGGCAGCCCGCCCACCACCATGTAGGCGTCGCCCACCGTCTTGATCTTCTCGATGCCGAGGGCGTCGGCGAGTTCGTCGAACGGGATGAAGATCTCGTTGAGCATCGCCACCATCCGGTCCGGGTCGAACCGCTCGGACAGCGGCGTCCAGCCGACCAGATCGGCGAAGAGGATCGACACGTCGTCCGCCCGGTCGGCGATGATCGTCTCGCCGCCCTTGAGTCGCTCGGCGATCTGGACGGGAAGCGTGTTGTGCAACAACCGTTCCGACCGTTCGTGCGCCTCCTGCAGCGCCGCCTCCGCGTTCTCGGCCACCGCCCGAAAGTGCATCCCCACCATCGTGAGGAGACCAACGGTGCCGACGATGCTCGCCACCAGCAACACGGTCTCGAAGGCGGACCCGGCGATGGAAGGCGGGGTGACGGGACGGGCGAGAACCACACCGGTGAGCGCCACCAGGCCCGTACCCACGAACACCAGTTGTGTGCGAAACGCCCCCGTCGGAGCGAGCAGCACTCCGACCGAGGGGACCGTGATCAGGAACAGCCACACACCGCTGTCCATGCCGAAGACCACCGCCGCCACGACGAGGTTGAACAGGGCGACCACGAACAGCACCGACATCGCCGTGTCGGTTCGCCCCCGGGAGTTCAAGGCGAGTGCGGCGCCGTTCGCCCCGATGGCGATGCCGTTGGTCACGAGCACGGGCCACAGTTCCCCGAAGCCCACCGCGAAGGGGATGACGCTGTACAGAACGTTGAGGACGATCGCCCCGACTGCGATCAGATTGATGCTCTGGATCCGGCGGGACTCGGCCGAGCTCTGACCGGGATCTACCCCGAGGTGGATGATCCGCATCGGCCAGTCGGGCATCGGTTCAGGCTACCGATGGTCCTCCCCGCCGTCTGGTCGAGGCGGCTCGGCCTCCGTGAGCGAGGCATAGTGCTCCGTGCGGCGGTTGAGTGTGAAGTCGAGCCGATCCTGCCTCCGACGGGCCAGGTCCAGATCGATGCTGGCTGTGACCAGTTCGTCCCCCTCGGTCGTAGCCTGGGCGACCACCTCGCCCAGCGGGCTGATGATGCAGCTGCCGCCGATCTGGTGCACCCCCTCCTCGATCCCGGCCTTGGCCACACCCACCACCCAGGTGGCGTTCTGATATGCCCCGGCCTGCATGCTGAGGACGTTCTGGAACATGGGGAGGTGCGGTGCCTCGTCGAGACCGTTGACCCCGGTGTACGGGGTGTTGTAACCCAGCAACACCAGTTCCACCCCCTGCAACCCCATCACCCGGTAGGCCTCCGCCCAGCGACGATCGTTGCAGATCATCATTCCCACGTTCCCGTCGAACGCCCGCCACACCGGCCAGCCGAGATCGCCTACGTCGAAGTACATCTTCTCGAGGTTCTGGAACAACTGGCCCTCACCCGGCTCCCGGAACCCCGGCAGGTGGATCTTCCGATACTTGCCCACCAACTCACCAGACTCGTTCACCAGGATCGAAGAGTTGTATCGCCGCTTACTGCCGGATTCGAACGCCAGCTCGCAGTAGCCCAGGTAGAAACCGACCCCGAGTCGGGCGGCCTCGTCGAAGAGTGGCCGGACGCCCGAGTTCGGCATCTCCGTCTCGAAATAGGCGTCGAGCTCTTCCTCGCCGGCGACCACCCAGTGGGGGAAGAAGGGAGTCAGTGCTGCCTCCGGGAACACGACGAGTCGGCACTGCCGCTCGGCAGCCCCCCGCAAGAGCAGGATCAGGCGTTCCACGGTGTCGGAGCGGTTGGCGGCGCGAGCGACCGGACCAAGTTGGGCCGCGGCGAGGTTCAAGTATCGAGGCATCGACCGATGCTGCCACGAGAGAGGGCTGCGTGACGTACGCGGTGGTCACGGCGGGCGACTGTTTACTCTCTTTGACAGGGTGTCCGGTTTGCTTTACATTGCCCTGATGTCAAGCGAACTTGACATCCCACCCCCTCCACACTGGAAGAACCCATGACACTGCTGTATGCCGCGCTCTCCGCGATCGGTGCTCTGGCCGCCACATTCATGCTCGGCATGCGTTACAAGTGGCCCGTCGTCCTCGACCTCGTGCGCCGGATGAACAAGAGGGTCTTCAACCCCCGCCAGATGCGCTCCGCCGGAACACCGGGGGCGTACGCCGGGATCATCCACCACATCGGACGCAACTCCGGACGGAGGTACCGGACACCGGTCGGTGTCGTCGAGCACGACAGCGAGCTGTTCATCGTGCTCCCGTACGGCACCCGACCCGACTGGCTGAAGAACGTCCTCAGGGCCGGTTCGGCCGAGGTGACCCACGAGGGCGCCGACTACGAAGTCGGCGATCCGCAGCTCACCGAGATACGGGACGTGCCCGAGGTCTTCGGGACCACGGAACAGACAGGGCAGCGCCTCTTCCGCGTCGAACGCTGCCTTCGCCTCCGCATCGTTCGCCAACTCTCCCACCAGCACTGAGGAGTCCCATGTCCGTCGAGGAGAAGAGCACCTGGACCACGGGTCTGGTCCAGCTCGCGGTCGGTCTCTGGTACACCGTCACGATTCTGCGGAAGGCCGCGACCACGCCGGTAGCCGACATCGACTATCGAGGCGAGTTGGTGGCACTCGTCATCGCCGTCGTGGCACTCACCATCGTCGGGGCGATCGTGGTCGGAATCGGCTCTGCGGGCTGGGCCGTGGCCCGGGGCCGCCCGGTGGACGACGACCGCATCGATGAGCGGGACAGATCGATCGGCCGTTTCGCCGGCAACGTCGGCGGGGTCGTGCTGGCGGTGGGCATGGTCCCGGCACTGGGACTGGCGGTATTCGAGTTCCACCACTTCTGGATCGTCCACGCCATGCTGGCGGCGTTCTTCGCTTCGGAGATGACCCAGTCCGCCGTCAAGATCGTCGCCTACCGGCGCGGTCTGTGATGACACGCAGGAAGACGGTCGCCAGGAAGACCCGGGTCACCAATTCGATCCGGGCTCTCCGCTTCGCCTGCGACGAGATGACCCAGGCCGAACTGGCCGACCGCCTCGGTGTCACCCGCCAGACGATCATCGCCATCGAACAGGGCCGCTACTCCCCGTCGCTCGAGATGGCCTTCCGGATGGCGCAGGTCTTCGACGTCCCGCTGGAAGAGGTGTTCCAGTATCCGGACGAGTGATCAGCCGACTTCGGTGAGCCGCGCCCGCTCGGCGAGCGGTTGGTCACGGAAGTGACAGGCGACCCGGTGGTCGGCGTCAGCGCCGTCCCACGACACGAGTTCGGGCTTGTCGACCAGGCACACGTCCTGACGGTATGGGCAGCGTGGCGCGGACGGGCATGCGGGGGTGACGGTGAGCGGAGTCTCGGGATCCCGATAGGCCTGGACCTCGCCGTCCATCCGGATGATGGCGCTGAGCAGCCGCTCCGTGTAGGGGTGCCGGGGGTCGTCGAACACCGCCCTGACCGGGCCTATCTCGACGACTTCGCCTTCGGTCATCACCACCACCCGGTCGGCCACCTGGTGCACGACCGACAGGTCGTGAGCGATGATCAGGACCGTGAGACCGTATTCGTC
>DATHWB010000218.1:0-1887 GCA_035460965.1 Acidimicrobiia bacterium | reverse complement strand
CGAAGAGGGACTGCGCAGAACCGTGGAATGGTTCCGAACGAAGGCCACTCGATAGTCAGATGGGGGAGCGCTCGGTGCCGGCCTTGGCCAGGCCGGCGACGAGTCCAGCCGTGAACAGTCCGGTGACCCCGGCGAGCAGCCACCAGAGAAACGTCGGCGACCCCGAAGGCGTACCGATCGCCGCGTTCAGGCCGGAGAGAACCGCGATGCCGGCACCCGTCAGAACGAAGGCCCACGACCACCACCACAACTCCTCGATCCGCCGAGCCACGAGGACCATGAGCAACGCCATGCCCACGATCAGGATTCCGACCATCCGAACCCAGGCATACTCCCGCAGGGCGGATTGGCCGAACAGGTCCTCCAGCACCACGGCCGGGACCAAGGCCAGGACGACCCCGGAGGCGGCCCAGATTCCCGCTCCCCAGTACAAGACCCATCGAAGGACCTTCACGGACGCCATCCTCGCAGGTCGGGGAGTCGGGCCGTTGGTAGCATGAGCGCCGGAGCCGGGGGACCGGCTCCGTTTCGTGACCACCCGACCTCAAAGGACCGAAATGACGGACACGCCGCGCGTCGCGGTCATCGGGCTGGACTGCGCAACTCCCCAGCTCCTGTTCCGCGACTTCGCCGAAGTGACCCCCAACATCCATTCTCTGATGGATCGTGGGATGTGGGGTGATCTCGAGAGCATAACCCCGCCGATCACCGTGCCCGCCTGGGCCTGCGCCATGACGGGGAAGACGCCAGGTCAGCTCGGGATCTATGGGTTCCGCAACCGCAGAGACACCACGTACGAAGGACTGTCGATCGCGACCTCGAACGCAATCACGGACACGGCGGTCTGGGACGCGCTCGGGGCCAAAGACCTACGCTCGCTCCTGATCGGGGTGCCCCCGAGCTTCCCTCCACCGAAGGAGTTCCCTGGCTGGCGAGTCGGGTGTTTCCTCACGCCCCCCTCCGCGAAGTCGTGGGCCTATCCGGCGGAGCTCGAGACCGAGATCGTCGCCGAGCTCGGCCCCGGCGACGACTACGTCTTCGACATCCCCGACTTCCGCCGCGCCGGCTACGACGAGGTGCTCGACCAGGTCTTCAAGATGACCGAGCGCCGGTTCCGGGTCGGCCGGCGGCTCGCGACCGAGAAGTCCTGGGACTTCTTCATGTTGTGCGAGATCGCACCCGACCGGCTGCACCACGTCTTCTGGCAGCACTGGGACCCCATGCACCCGCTGCACGAGCCGGGCAACAAGTACGAAGGTGTGTTCGAGGACTACTACCGGTTCCTCGACCGGCAGGTCGGGTCCCTGCTCGAGGTCCTGCCCGAAGACGCGATCACGATCGTGATGAGCGATCACGGAGCACGTCCGATGATGGGCGGGTTCTGCTTCAACGACTGGCTGATTCGCGAGCAGTACCTGGCGGTCGAGGCCTACCCCTCCCACGTGATCCCCATCCGGGATGCCGCGGTCGACTGGCCGCAGACCATCGCATGGGGCGACGGAGGCTACTACGGGCGACTGTTCCTGAACGTGAAGGGCCGCGAGCCGCAGGGGATCCTGGAGCCTTCCCGGTACGAGGAGACCCGCGACGAATTGGTCGCCAAGCTCGAGGCCGTTCCGGGACCCGACGGCGAACGTCTCGGGACGAAGGTGTTCAAGCCGCAGGACGTCTACTCCGAGGTCCGGGGCGTAGCTCCTGACCTCATCGTGTACTTCGGGGACCTCGCGTGGCGCTCGGTGGGCTCGATCGGGAACCGGAGCCTGTACACGTTCGAGAACGACACCGGTCCGGACGGCGCAAACCACGACAGGGCCGGGGTCTGGGCCATGGCCGGCCTTCCGGGGCAGCGGACCGGCGTGGTCGAGGGCCTGAACCTCGTCGACGTTG
>DATHWB010000217.1:0-6396 GCA_035460965.1 Acidimicrobiia bacterium | reverse complement strand
GTCCGCCCGCACGCCGACCCCGTCGGGGACGAGCACCTGCAGTGATCCGATGCCGACGCTCACGTCGAGGTCCACGGTGCGTCCGTCGAAGTCGACGTCGCGGAGGTCGACGATCAGGCTGCCGATCGCCAGGTCGTAGGTCGGCGCGATCTGGTCGGGGGATTCGAGTTGGACCCTGCGTTCGCCGACACCGCTGTTCAGCTGGAACTCGGCCAGCGGAGAGAGCAACAGGGCGGGCGTCAGGATGATGCCCACGAAGATCAAGCCACGGGCGCGGCCGAGGACCGACCCGATCAGCAGGGCGGCTCCGACGATTCCCATCGCCAGACCCAGGTAGTGACGGGGGGTGGGGTCGAAGGTCGACACCGCGTAGTCGAAGAACGCCATCACGCCTGTTGCGATGAACACCAGGGCGATCGCCAGGCGACCCAGGATGGAGGGCTCCCGAAGCGGCTTGGGCGCTCTGGGCGGGTCGACCGCCACAGGCGGTGCCGGTGGAGGAGGCACAGGCGGCGCTCCCTCGTCGGCGAACGAAGCACGGGTCGGCGATGACCCTTCCCCGGACGGGGCAGGGGTGGCGTCCTCGCCTCGGCCGAGATCGCCGCGATAGAGCATCACGCCGACCACTGCGAGGAACACGGCGACCGCCAGGTCCCCCCGCAGGAAGTCGATCGACGATGCGACGATCATGACTCCGAGGCCCACGAGGAGGATTCCGACCCATCCGGACGAGTCCTGGATCCGGCCGAAGAGCCCTTCGGCGATGGGTTCGCCGCTGTCGTCCTCGGGAATGAGGAGCCAGCCGGCGACGTAGAGGGCGATGCCGAGTCCGCCACCGAAGGCGAGTGCCACGAACGCCACCCGTACCACCCAGGCAGGGATGTCGAGCCGCCGGGCGATCCCGCCGGCCACCCCGGCGAGCATCCTGTCGCTCGCCGAACGCCGGAGCGGACGATCCCCGTCCGGCGGTGTGTGAGTTGTTTCTGTTTCCATCATGGTCCCCACGGTGCCGGACCCGTTCGCCCGTTTCCATCGGGAATGACCCCAGGACGACCCCGAGACCTCGGGGTCGAGCCAGGGACTTCCCTCATTGCCCGCAGGCTGCGGGAGTGGAACGATACGGGCTGTGACATCTCCCGTCGCGTCCGCGCCCAGGGCACCGTTCGGTCTCCGCCGTTCCGACGACCGGATCATCGCCGGGATCTGCTCCGGCATCAGTACCACCACCGGCATCGCCGTCATCTACGTCCGGGCGGCGTTCGTCCTCCTCGGCCTCGTCTGGGGCCTCGGGGTCATCCTCTACGCGGCGGCATGGGCGACCACGATCGATGTGCCGACCTACGAGCGGGCAGGCATCGAACCGGCTTCGCCGGCAGATCGACGGGCCCACGTCGGCGCCGGCCTGATGCTCCTGTCCGCTCTGATGGCGATGCGGGCCGTGGGAATCTGGCCGGGGGACGGGGTTGTGCTGCCGGCGGCGGCCATCGTCTTCGGTTCGGCGTTCCTGCTCGATCGGCGCGGGATCGATTCGCGGGACTTTCTCACGTCACTCGTCGATCCCGGCGACAGCTCGATGCGAAACCGGACCATCGTCGGGGTGATCCTGTTGGTGGTCGGCCTGAGCATCTTCGGAGGTTCCGCGGTACCTGCCATGGGGACGACGATCGTGGCGGTGGCCGTGACCGGTATCGGGCTGTCGGTGCTGTTCGGCCCTTGGATCTGGAGGCTGGCGAACGATCTCGGAGCCGAACGTTCCGAGCGGGTACGGCAGGAGGAACGGGCGGAGATGGCCGCCCACCTGCACGATTCGGTGTTGCAGACCCTGGCCCTGATCCAGCGGACGGAGGATCCCAAACGAATGGTGACCCTCGCCCGTCATCAGGAGAGGGAACTGCGACGCTGGCTCTACGACCGGGCACCGGAGGCGGGCACCGGGTCGCTCTCGGTGCTGCTCCAGTCGACGGTCGACCGAATCGAGGCGGACTTCGACATCCCGGTGGACCTCGTGATCGCCGGGGGCGACGTGGAGGGTGACCTCGTGTTGCCGCTGGTGGCCGCTACCGGGGAGGCGATCGCCAACGCCGCCAAGCACTCCGGAGCGGGCAAGGTGTCCGTCTACGCCGAGGTGTCACCCGCGGCGGTAGACGTGTGGGTGGCCGACCAGGGCAAGGGCTTCGAGAACGGATCGGTCGGCGAGGACCGGCGGGGGATCGCCGATTCGATCGTGGGGAGGATGCGCCGCCACGGGGGTACTGCCACCATCAGCAGTGAGATCGGAGAAGGGACGGAAGTCCACCTTCGCATGGAAAGGGACGAACCACAGTGACCACCGTCTACCTGGTCGACGACCACCGCTTGTTCTTGGCCGGCGTCCGGTCCGAGATCGAAGGTGCGGTCGACATCGTCGGCAGTGCCTCCGACGTGGACGACGCCATCGAGGGCATCAGGGACGCCGCTCCCGACGTGGTCCTGGTCGACGTCCACATGCCCGGCGGCGGGGGACTGGCGGTGATCGAGAACGTCCTCGAGACCAATCCCGACGTTCGCTTCCTCGCACTGTCCGTGTCCGACGCCGCCGAGGACGTCATCGCCATGATCCGGGCCGGTGCGCGCGGCTACGTCACGAAGTCGATCACCCCGGAGGAACTGATCGAAGCGATCGGTCGGGTGCAGGCGGGCGATGCCGTCTTCTCGCCTCGTCTCGCAGGGTTCGTGCTCGACGCGTTCGCCGACACCATGTCCGCTCCGGTCGATCCGGAGATGGATCAGCTCACCCCCAGGGAGAAGGAGGTACTCCGGCAGATCGCCCGGGGCTACTCCTACAAGCAGGTGGCCCGTCGACTCTCGATCAGCGTCAAGACCGTCGAGACCCACGTGTCGGCCGTCCTTCGGAAGCTGCAGCTCTCGAACCGACACGAGCTGGCTCGTTGGGCCAGCCACCGTCGGATCGTCTGATCAGCCGGTCTTAGCCGACTGCAGGACCGGACGGGCCTGCACCCGGAGACCGCCGAAGACGGTCCTGGCGTCGATGACCAGCCGGGGGGCGTCATCGGGGAGCAGCTCGTGGGCGCTGACATGGACATCATGTCCGCCCATCTTGGGGTCTCCCACCACCGTCACCCGCCACGTGTCGGGCACCACGACGTCGGTGCCGCCGGTGACGGTGACGAGCCGGAGGGTGATCTGGGCCGCTCCCATCATCGAACGGCGGAGATCGATCTTGGTGCCGCCGAACATCGTGAGTGCGCTCGAGGACTGGAGGATCTGGGTGGTGGGGCGGAAGTCGGTACCGCCGAACACGCTCACCAGGGAGAAGTGGCTGTCGGCCGGGTCGTCCTCGACGTCGGAGGTGAACTTGATGACAGCCGCCACAGCTGCCACGGCCGCCCAGAACGCGGCGTACCAGGCGATGATCTTGCCGATGATGCGCATCGAGCGAGCCTACCCGCTGTGCCCGGCCACCCGATTCAGAGGATGGGGGAGGGGACGTACTCCGCTGCGCCCGGATGGTCGGCTGCAAGATCTGTCACCCGCGAGACGAAACGGCCGACCTGTTCGGACGACCGGCCGGTGAACGCGGCGGGGGAGGCCGCGATCTCGGCGAGTCGGCCCGGGTCGAGGGACAATTCGGGATCGTCGGCGACGCGCCGGAAGAGATCGCTGCTCTCGGTCTCACCGGCCCGCATGGCCTGGGCGGATGCCACGGCGTGAGCCTTGATCAGCCTGTGCGCGGTCTCTCGTCCCACGCCGGACCTCACGGCCTCCATCAGCAGTGCGGTGGTGGCGAGGAACGGGAGGTGGCGATGCAATTCGCGTTCGACCATCTCCGGGAACGCCCGGAACTCGTCGAGCACGGTGAGCGTCGTCTCGAGCAGTCCGTCGATGGTCAGGAAGGAGTCGGGGAGTACGACCCGCCGGACGACGGAGTCGCTGACGTCGCCTTCGTTCCAGCGCGTGCCGACCAGCCCGGCCGCCATGGCGACATGGCCGCGCAGAATCGTCACGAACCCGTCGATGCGTTCCGAGGACCTGCTGTTCATCTTGTGCGGCATCGCCGACGACCCCACCTGACCCTGCTGGAAGCCTTCGGTGGCGAGTTCCGCGCCGGCCATCAGGCGGATGGTGGTGGCGAGGCTCCCCGGCCCACCGGCGACCTCCAGGAGCGATGCCACGACGGCGAAGTCGAGGGAGCGTGGATAGACCTGCGGGACCGAGGTGAGTACCCGTTCGTAGCCGAGCAACTCCGCCACCCGTCGCTCCAGGTCGTCGATCCGGTCCCGGTCGCCGTCGAAGAGGTCGAGCAGATCCTGCTGGGTCCCGACCGGACCCTTGATGCCGCGCAGCGGCAGTCTCTGCAGCAATTGCTCGACGCCTTCCATGGCGAGAAGAAGCTCTTCACCGGCATCGGCGAACCGTTTGCCGAGGGTGATCGCCTGGGCGGGGACGTTGTGGGTGCGGCCGGTGAGGGGCATGTCGGCGTATTCCGTCGCCCGCCGGGCCAGCCGTATCAGGACCGCCACGCATCTGTCCCGGACCAGCTCCAGGCCGGAGCGTACCTGGAGCTGTTCGACGTTCTCGGTGAGATCGCGAGAGGTCATCCCCTTGTGGATGTGCTCGTGCCCGGCGAGGGCGCAGAACTCCTCGATGCGCGCCTTGACGTCGTGGCGGGTGATGCGCTCCCGCTCGGCGATGGCGGCCAGATCGACGGTGTCGGCCACGGCCCGGTAGGCGTCGATGGCGTCGGCGGGAATGTCGAGGCCGAGGTCGCGCTGGGCCTCGAGGACGGCAATCCAGAGCGTCCGTTCGAGCCGCACCTTCGCCTCGGGCGCCCACAGGCTCACCATCGCCGGACTGGCGTATCGAGCGGCGAGCACATTCGGTATCAGCGGAGCCTGTGGCATGGGCTCGATTGTGGCAGGGGCGACACATCGGAAGGTCGGCCGAGCCGGCTGGCATACTCGAAGGCATGAATCTCGTTCCACTCCTCGCTCCGGCGGTCGCCGCTCGCATCTCGGCGTGGCACGCCGCCGACGCCGTCCGTCGACTCTGGGAGGGTGATCCCACGGTGTGGTCGGAGGATCCCGACACCCCCGAGCTGGCGGATCGGCTGGGGTGGCTGCGGCTCCACGAGACGATGCGCGGCGAAGTGGACGGGATCAACGCGGTGGCCGAGGAGGTCGGATCGGACAGCGATCACGTGGTGCTGTGCGGAATGGGCGGCTCGAGCCTGGCCCCGGAGGTGTTCGCAGCCACCTTCGGTCAACGATCGGGCTGGCCGGAACTCCTGGTGCTCGACAGCACCCATCCCGGGGCGGTGCGGGCCGTGCGCGACCGGATCGTTCCGAGCCGCACCACGTTCGTGGTGTCGTCGAAGTCGGGTTCGACGCTGGAGACGCTCAGCTTCTTCCGGTACTTCTTCGCGGCCGCAGGTTCGGATGGGTCGAGGTTCGTGGCCGTGACCGATCCGGGCACCTCGCTGGCGGATCTCGGACGGGAGCGGCGCTTCCGGCACGTGTTCGAGGCGTTTCCCGACGTCGGCGGTCGCTTCTCCGCCCTGACTCACTTCGGGCTCGTGCCCGCCGCATTCGCCGGTGTCGACATTGTGTCCTTGCTCGACGCGGCGGCCGGGTTGGCGGCTCAGGCGACCGAGAGCATCCGGGACGATCCGGCAGTCGGCCTGGGGATCGCGCTCGGGGAGCTCGCTCGTCAGGGGCGAGACAAGCTCACCCTCCTGACCTCTCCGTCACTCGCCTCGTTCCCCTCGTGGATGGAGCAGCTGATCGCCGAGAGCCTGGGCAAAGACGGCACCGGGATCGTGCCGGTGGCGGAAGAACCCCCGCGCGGGCCCTCCGCATACGGGGACGATCGGGTGTTCCTCGCCTTCGTCCTCGCCGGCGAGGAGGGTCCGGACCTCGATGCGCTGAACCGGGCGGGACAGCCGGTACTCGGCTTCGAGCTGCCGGGCCGCGACTCCCTCGGCTACGAGATGCTGCGGGCGGAGGTGGCCACCGCCGCCGCTGGTGCTGTTCTGGGGGTGCATCCGTTCGACCAGCCGAACGTGGAGGCCGCCAAACGCCTGGCCACCAGGGCCATGGACGGAGCCCTGGATCTCGACTCCGTGAGGACACTCGCCGGTGAGTCCGCGGGAGGCGACCTCAAGGGGTTCCTCGATCAGCTGGTTCCGGGGGACTACGTCGGGTTGCAGGCCTACCTGGCGCCGGACGATGCCCGGTGGACGCGGCTGCAGGATCTGCGCAAGGTGATCGGAGCCCGCACCGGACTCGCGACGACCCTGGGGTGGGGACCGCGGTTCCTGCACAGCACCGGACAGCTCCACAAGGGAGGGCCTGCCAGCGGGGCGTTCGTTCAGCTGATCGATCGCCCCGGCGCGCCCCT
>DATHWB010000216.1:0-3485 GCA_035460965.1 Acidimicrobiia bacterium | reverse complement strand
GTGTTGATCAGCCCGGCGGCGATCATCTCCAGGATCGGGTCTCTCAACACGGGAGTTGCCCAGGTGTATCCGGAGGCGTGGACGCCGATCATCGGCGGACCTCCTGGCATTCCGGGGAGAGCCAACTCCACGGAGACCGAGAGCTCGCTCAGGTTTCCGACCGAGTCGAGGGCCGAGACCAGGACCGCTCCGTCGGGCGGCTCGACGAAGGTGCGATCGAAGGCGCCGGTCGGCCCTGGGTCGATCTGCTCGCCACCGATGGTCACCGTCGCGGCGGGATCGTCGACCTCGACCTGGATGGTCACCTCCGAGCCGACCCGCACTGGCTCCAACGGTCCGAGTAGCTGGATGGCGGGGGGCGTCGTGTCGACAGAGAACTCGATCGACGATTCGAGCGCATCATGGGGGAATGGTCTCGAGACGACCACGTCGACTCTGTGATGGCCATCGGAGAGATCCCTCAAGACCACCGATGCTCCGCCCCCATCGCCCGGTGCGACCGTGAGTGGTCGGCCATCGAGGGTGACGGTCAGGTCGTCGAGTGACCTTCCGGTGGAGATCTCGAGAGTCGGCTCGGACTCGTCGGCGCCCAGCACTGCGCCGTCGACGATTCCGGAAACGCTGAGCTCTCCGCTGCCTGTCAGCCCGACATACGTTCCTGCCGAAGCCAGGAGCAGCAGCACCGTGAACACGACCCAGCCCCTGCGTGTCACCCGACGGTTCGGGCGGGACGCAGACGGCTGCGGAGCGCGTCTCGGCGCCTCGGAGACGGGTGTGTTCGATGACATCGGGAACTCGGGAGGAGTACCAGGAGCGTAACCCGATCCGGGATGCAGGGTCAGCCGGGCTCCTTGGATTCAGTACGATTCCGGAGCCGTCGCACGCTGGGTTCCCGTTGCTCTTTCCGACCATCCAATTCGCGCTGTTCTTCGTGGTGGTGCTGACGGCGAACTGGCTGCTGCTGCCACACCGCCAGGCATGGAAAAGGTTCATGCTCGTGGCCAGCTATGTGTTCTACGGAGCCTGGGACTGGCGGTTCGTAGGGCTGATCATCCTCTCGACGCTCGTCAACCAGGCTGCGGCGACGGCGATGACCCGCGCCGATGGCGCCGTACAACGCAAACGGGCGATCACTGCTGCGGTGATCGCAAACCTGGCGATTCTCGGATGGTTCAAGTACTACGGGTTCTTCGCCAGCTCGCTCATCAACCTCTTCGGTCGGATCGGCGTCGACCTCCCGGTCCCCCTGCTCCAGCTCACGCTGCCGGTCGGGATCTCGTTCTTCACGTTCCAGGCGCTGTCCTACGTCATCGACGTCTACCGGGGCAAGCAGGATCGGGTCCCCCTCCTCGACTTCGCCGTCTACCTGGCGTTCTTCCCACAGCTCGTGGCGGGGCCGATCGTCCGCAGCTCGGAGTTCCTGCCACAGCTGGGCGGCCGCAAGGATCCCCGCCATGTCGATGCGACGAAGGCTTTCGGGCTGATCGCCGGTGGCCTGTTCAAGAAGGTCGTTGTCGCCAACACGCTGGCCACCACCATCGTCGACCCGGTCTTCGCCAGTCCGTCACAGTTCACCGCGATCGCGGTCCTCTTCGCGATCTACGGCTACGCAGTGCAGATCTACGCCGACTTCTCCGGGTACACCGACATCGCCATCGGAGTGGCGCTGCTGATGGGCTTCCGATTCCCCGACAACTTCGCATCGCCGTACGCGGCGGTGTCCATACGCGACTTCTGGCGCCGCTGGCACATGACGCTCAGCCGGTGGCTGCGCGACTACCTCTACATCCCGTTGGGTGGGAGCCGGTACGGCCGATTCCTCACTTACCGGAACCTGTTCCTGACGATGCTGCTCGGTGGCCTGTGGCATGGAGCGGCGTGGACGTTCGTGATCTGGGGGGCGTTCCACGGTGGGCTGCTGGCGTGGGAGCGATGGCGCGAGGAGACCCGGGGAGGTCCGGCGCCCGCGCTCTCGACCCCGCTGGGCCGAGCGCTCGCCAGGTTCACCACCTTCCACCTGGTCTGTCTCGGCTGGGTGCTGTTCCGATCGACTTCCATGGCCCAGGCGGGAGAGCTGCTCGGCAGGCTGGTCGAGCCGGGAGCAGCACCGGCTGTCACCCCCGTCGTGTTGGCCTTGGTCGCCGGCGGGATCGCCGTGCAGTACGTGCCGAGCGACCTGAGACTGACGCTCCAGGCCCGTGCATCCCGGCTCGGGCCGGTGCCGACCGCGCTGGGGCTCGGCCTCTTCCTCCTCGCGCTGGACGGATTCGGACCCGAAGGCGTGGCCCCATTCATCTACTTCCAATTCTGAGATCATGGACTCGATGACGACCGACACCCGACCGCCCGACACCGCAGAGGTCGGGCGCCGCACCATGCCGGCCGGCTACGTGGTGGCGATCATCGTTTGGGCGCTGACGATCGGACTCCTGCTCAACGCGGCCGACATCCGCCAGACGGCCATTCGACAGGAACAGGGCTGGATGCGGACTGTTGCGGTCGCGTTGATCGAGCCGGTGTACGCGGTGAGCCACGCCCTGTGGCTCGACCGCCCCCGTGCCGCCCTCGACGCCATGCTGGGTAGGGAGACCATGGCCGCCGAGCCGGACCCCGAGCCCGTCGTCGTGGCGACGCCGCAGACGACATCGACGACTTCTCCCGCGACCACCACCACGACCCAGCCCACCCGGCGAGTGATCACGGCCACCGAGCCTCTCGTCATGTACATCGGCGGGGATTCGATGGTCGGCCAGTTCGGTCCGATGCTGCAGAACCGTGCAAACCGCTCCGGGATGGTGACCTCGGAGTTCGTCTACGAGTTCGAGTCAGGACTCAGCCGGCCCGATTTCGTCGACTGGCCCGCTCGCCTCGACCAAGTCAGAGCCGAGTTGGATCCCGACGTGTTCGTGCTGTTCTTCGGGGGGAACGACGCCCAGGCGATCTACATGCCGGACGGAACCTGGATCGCATTCGGCACCCCCGAATGGGAATCCGAATACCGCGCGAGGGTCAACGGGGTGATGACGACACTGGAAGAAGATGGGCGTTGGGTCTACTGGATGGGCATGCCGGTGGTGCGGTCGAGCACCTTCCAGCCGCGGGTCGATCTGATGAACAGGATCTACGAGGAGACCGCCGCCGAGCACCCCAACGTGACATTCGTGCCGAGCGCCCCCATCTTCACCGGCCCCGACGGCGGGTACAGCGAGTATCTCACCAACTCCCAGGGCGACCTGGTCGACATGCGTCTGAACGACGGCGTCCACTTCACCACCGCAGGCGCCATCCGCCTCGCCGACCACCTCTTCCCCACCATCGCCGAAGACTGGAACATCCCCCCGGGCTGACCCTGAGGCGACTCGGGGACCGTCAGAGTCAGTTGGGTCGGATCGTCCAGCGTCGACTCGTCGGCGCAGTCGGTTCATCCGGAGCGCACAACTGTTGGTCGATCGCAGGCACGCCCTCGTCGGATTCGCACATCGTCC
>DATHWB010000215.1:0-7304 GCA_035460965.1 Acidimicrobiia bacterium | reverse complement strand
CCCACGTGGGGTCGATGTGGGTACGGCGTGAGCTGTTGGGAGCCCTCCACCCGTACAAGGTCCGTCCGGCGCCGTCGGACGGACCGGGCAAGTTCGAGACCGGGACGCCGTCGTTCGCGCTCCTCGCCGGGTACGCGGCGGCGGTCGACTACCTGGCATCTCTCGGTTCGGGGTCCGACCGGGCTACGCGTCTCGACTCGGCCTTCACTCGGATCCGGGTCTGGGAGGAGACGCTGGGGCGACGCTTCCTCGATGGATCGGGAGGGCGGGTCGAACTGTACGGCCGGGAGTCGATGGACGGTCGGGTGTCGACCTTCGCCGTGCGCGTACCGGGCGAGCCGCCGCAGGCGACCGTCACCCGGTTGGCGGCCCACGGTGTGTACGCGTGGGCGGGACACAACTACGCCATCGAGCCGGTGACCAGAGCGGGTCTCCTCGACGACGGAGGTGTCGTGCGGATCGGGTTCCTCCACCTGAACACCGAGGCGGAGGTCGATCGCGTGCTGGAGGCGCTGCTCGCATGAGTTACGACGGTTTCGTCACATTCGTCCGTACCCGCGACCTGGACCGGTCCGAGGAGTTCTACGTCGGCAGCCTCGGCCTGGAACGGGTGCTGGATCAGGGGACGTGTCGAATCTTTCGCGTGTCGGGGTCCGGGTACCTCGGGGTCTGTCGAGGCGAGCCCGATCCCAACGGCGTGGTGATCACGCTGGTGGCGACCGACGTGCGTGAGCGATGCGCCGAGTTGGAGCGGGCGGGCGTGCACTTCGAGAAGCGGGTGACGTACAACGCCGACTACGACATCACTCACGCCTTCGTGCGCGATCCGGACGGCCATCTCGTCGAGATCCAGCGGTTCGAGTCCGCCGACTGGCCGGGGTGACGGCTGTGCGAAAACCTGAGTCTTGACACATCAGATCATCTGTGCGATATTCGTGACATTCCGACTGTGAGGAGGTCACATGTTCATCGATCCGCTTGCTGAGCTCGATCGCCTCGCCCGCGACATGGGCAATCGGCAGACGCTCATGCCCGTCGACGCCTATCGGTGGGACGACAAGTTCTATCTCCACTTCGACCTTCCCGGAGTGGACCCGGAGTCCATCGACATCACGCTGGAGCGCAACACGCTCACCGTCTCGGCCGAGCGGAACTGGCGTCCAGTGGAAGAGGCGCAGGTCCTGCTGCGCGAGCGGCGTCAGGGCACGATCACCCGCCGCTTCCGTCTCGGAGACGGTCTCGACTCCGATCACATCGAGGCGGGATACGACCACGGCGTGCTCACGCTGACGATTCCCATGTCCGAGGAGGACAAGCCCCGCAAGATCACGGTCGGTGCGTCCGACCACGTCTTGACCGGGTGAGTCACTGCCGACTCGAGCACCTGAGAGCCCCCGGTGTGACACCGGGGGCTCGGCGCGGCGGGGGTTATTGTCCCGCCCATGAACGACCGACACGAGTACGGGTTCGCGACGCGAGCCGTTCACGCGGGCCAGCGGCCCGACCCCGAGACCGGCGCCCGCGCCCTTCCGATCTACGCCACCACCTCGTTCGTGTTCGAGGACGCCCAGAACGCCGCCGACCTCTTCGCCCTCCAGACCTACGGCAACATCTACACCCGGATCGGCAACCCGACGACCGCCGCCTTCGAGGAGCGTATGGCTTCCCTCGAGGGCGGGCTCGGCGCCGTCGCAACCGCCTCCGGTCAGGCGGCACAACTGATCGCCATTCTGACGCTGTGCAAACAGGGTGACGAGATCGTGGCGTCCCGCAGCCTCTACGGCGGCACCTACACACAGTTCGACGTGACCCTGCGCAGGATGGGAATCGACGTCACCTTCGTGGATCAGGACGACCCGGAGAACTTCCAGAAGGCCATCACCGATCGGACTCGCCTCTTGTACGCCGAGACGATCGGCAACCCGAGGGCGGACGTCCTCGACATCGCCGCACTGGCGGAGGTGGCGCACCGCAACGGAATGCCGCTCATGATCGACAACACCTTCGCCACTCCGGCGCTGTGCCGCCCTATCGAGCACGGGGCGGACATCGTGGTCCACTCGGCGACCAAGTTCATTGGCGGCCACGGCGTGGCCATCGGTGGCGTGATCGTCGAGTCCGGACGCTTCCCGTACGACAACGGCAGGTATCCGGTCATGACGGATCCGTCACCGGCGTATCACGGGCTGCGCTTCTGGGAGAACTTCCGGGAGTTCGCCTACCTCTCCAAGGCCCGAACCGAGCTTCTGCGCGATGTGGGGGCGTCGATCTCGCCGTTCAACAGTTTCCTGCTGATGCTCGGTCTCGAGACCCTTCCACTGCGGATGGCTCGTCACGTCGAGAACGCCGCCGGCGTGGCGCGCTTCCTCGCCGAGCACCCGGCTGTGGCGTGGGTGTCCTATCCGATCTTCGAGGACTCGCCCACCCGTCCACTGGCGGAGCGCTACACGCCTGTCGGGCCGGGCGCGGTGTTCACCTTCGGGTTGACGGGCGGGTACGAGGCGGGTGTGCGGTTCATCGAGACGGTCGAGCTCGCCAGTCACCTCGCCAACGTGGGCGACGCCAAGACACTCGTCATCCACCCCGCCTCCACCACCCACCAGCAGATCCCCTCCGAGGAGCGGTCGGCAGCCGGAGTGGGGGACGACATGATCAGGATCTCGGTCGGGATCGAGGATCTCGACGACATCCTGTGGGATCTCGACCAGGCGCTGGGAGGTGCGGAGTGACGGTCATCCCCGATGCCTCCCCTCGCGATCGGCTGCGAATCCTCGGCACGATCCGGTCGGTCGCACTCACGGGGGTCTCGAACAACCCGTTGCGGAGTTCGAACTTCGTCGCCACCTACCTGGTCCGCACCCCCTACCGGGTGTATCCGGTGAATCCGAACTACGACGAGGTGCTGGGGCGCCGGTGCTACCCGTCGCTGGCCGACCTGCCTGAGGTCCCCGACCTGGTCGACTGCTTCCGGAAGGCGGAGGATCTGCCCGGCGTGGTCGACGAGGCGATCGCGGTGGGCGCCAAGGTCGTGTGGTTCCAGCTCGGGCTCCGCAACGACGAGGCCGCCAGGAAGGCGATCGAGGCCGGACTCGAGGTGGTGCAGGACCGATGCCTCAAGATCGAGCACGCGCGCTTCGCCGGTGGCCTGCACCTGGCAGGGTTCGACACCGGTGTGATCAGTTCCCGCCGGCGCCGGCCCGTGTGACCCGACGGGCGTACCGGCCCGCACCGACGACCCCGCCGATCAGCACTCCGGCGAACGGGACGGCCAGGATCACGAGCGACACGGCGCCGTCGTCGACGATGCCCGAATACGCGAGATTGCCGAGTCCCCCGCACACCAGGACGGTGCCGAGGATCGGCCGCCAGGCCGGCGGTGCGGGGCGGGTGTCCGGCTGGGGTCGCTCGTAGCGACGGAACGCCCCCAGCAGCCCGGCGGTGACGGCGGCGATGACACCGATGAACAGCGGGCGGGTGAACCACCACGATGGCGAGTTGACGGTGTGCCCGAGTCCGAAGCCGTCGAGCCCGATCTGGACGCCCACCACCCCGACGAGCGCCGTCAGGTGCCAGAGGTAGAGCGTCATGATCACCGACGAGATCGCGATCACCCCGGTCCACAAGCGGCGGCGTTCGAGCAGACGCCGTGCCGGGCCTTCCAGAGCCGTCAGCAGCCCGAACTGGTAGAGGCCGAGGAACACGAGCGTGACTTTGGGCGGGTTGGAGTTCGTCACATCGGCGGAATCGAGTCCGACCATCGCCAAGGGGTACACGAACGCCGCCACCAGGCCGGCGAGTGCGGCGAGGGAACCGAGTCCGATCCCGACGCGGGTGAGCGGAGATCCGATCCGTCCATCCGCCCATGCGTAGCCGAGGGCGTGCACCGCGTTCCACACGAACAGGTAGTTGGTCCACCGCAGCAGGTCGGCTCCGTACACCAGCGTGGCGACGTCGACCAGTGCGGCAGCCCCGGTCAGCCCGGCGATCAACCACCACCCGTACCGCTGCCACAGCCACAGGGTGGCCGGGGCGAGGGCGACAGCCAGGATGTAGGTGGCCAGGAACCAGACCGGCACGAGCGCGGCCTGGGAGCCGGCCCTCAGCAGCTCGGGGTCGAGGCCGAATCCGATGGCGGCGGACCCGGCGAGGGCCCAGAAGGCGAGAAGGGGGAGCACCGGCATCGTCAGACGCCGGAGTCGGGTGCGCAGCCACGACGGATAGCGTTCACCCCGGCGGCGGGCGGAGCGCCATCCGCCGGCGTTGGCGTACCCACCGACGAAGAAGAACACCGGCATCACCTGGAAGATCCAGGTCAGAGCCTGTGCCACGTTCGACTCGGCGATCAGGTGGCCGATCCGAACGGACCCGTCGTCGAGCATCTCCGGTCCTGCCATCAGCCAGTGACCGAAGACCACCACCAGGATCGAAGCCGCCCGGAGGGCGTCGACGTAGCGGTTGCGGGTGTCCGGGGTGGTCCGGGCGGCGTCTGCGGCGGTCGTGGTGCTCATGCCCCGAAGTATCGGCGGTCGGTCGCACCCATCCCATGGGGGAACACCCTGAATCGCCGTTGGCGACCGGCGAGTCGCGGGTGGTATCCGTGTCACTCCTTCGGCGCTAGTCATCGGGTGCGGGTTTCGGATGTGTCTGGTACCGGGGGCCCGGCCACGTAGACCGATAGCTGAG
The DNA here is from genome assembly GCA_035460965.1 of Acidimicrobiia bacterium. Classification (GTDB taxonomy): domain Bacteria; phylum Actinomycetota; class Acidimicrobiia; order Spongiisociales; family ZC4RG35; genus DATHWB01. Next base: position 2,621 of record DATHWB010000215.1, on the reverse strand, counting down.
GCCACCGAGAGTGGTCACGGGGGCACGGGGAAGCGATGACGCGCGACCCGCAACACGGTCACCAAGGGTCGCGCCGAGCAAGTGGTGAGACCGGCCCCGCCCCAGCAGAGCCAGGAGGCAGACGATGTCTGCATTCACGCAGCGGCGGGTGGCGGGAGCCACCGCCATTCTCCTCCTCCTCTTCGCGATGCAGGCGTTCGTCAGCGTGCCTGCCGCAGGAGTGGAGGATGCCACGTGCCAGAAGGTCGAAGACGCCGACCTCGGGGTCGAAGGACTCCAGATCACCGTCGACGGACACGTCGACATCACGTTCCGCGGATGGGTGGGGGCACCACACGAGTACTCGGCTGTGACCGTCGAGGTCGCCGGCCTGCTCGCTGACGAAGATCTGGTGTGGAGCACCAAGGCCGGAAGCGCCGAGGGTGGGACATTGGAGACCAACTCCGGGCTGATCCCCGAAGACGGCACATACACGATCGGGCGCGCAGCGGACGCGATCCGCGGAATCTCCCACATCACCTTCTGTGTGGTGAAGACCCCGCAGACGCCGACCGCCCGGTTGATCGTCGAGAAGAAGGTCGAAGTCGTCGAAGGGAACCCTGAGACGGCGGTGTTCGAATTGCGTGTCACCGGGAAGCCGGACTTCGCACTCGCCGGCGGCGGTAGCGCCGTCTTCGACTACGACATGACCGGTCTGGCCGCGATGGTCGTCACGGTCGAAGAGGATCCGATTCCCGAGTCCGGATGGAGTACGTCCATCGTGTGTGGAGCCATCCCCGGGGCCACGATCACGCTCGAACCGGGAGACGTCGTGACCTGTGTCGTGACGAACACGTTCACGGCCTCGACGACGTCGACCACCGACACCACTCGGCCGCCGGTCACCACGTCGACGGTAACGACTCCGACGGTCACGACGCCGACGTCCACCACGTCCGAGGTCTCGGCCACCACGGCCGGAGCGGAAGTGTTGGGCACGACCATCACCGCTCAGGTCACGTCCGACACGCTTCCCTTCACCGGGGCCGCCACCGGCGGTCTGGCCGCCGCGGGCCTGCTGGCCCTGATCGCAGGTGTGGCCACGGTGGCGGTCGGCCGGCGTGAGGCTGGTGGAGAAGGGAGGTGGTCGGGCTTCTGAACACCCATCGAGTGACGGACCTGGGGCGGGTCGCCAACCGGCCCCAGGTCCTTCGGCGGCCTGGCCGCCCGGGTGTCACGATCGGGCGTAGTGCTCCTGCCAGTCGGGAGCGGCGGTTCCGTTCAGATCCCACAGGATCGATCCGTCCCGGATCGTCAACTCACACTCCAGCCGCACGGTCCCGTCCATGCGGGCTCCCGCCACGTCGAGGAAACCGAACCGACCGGTGTGGTGGCTGAGGACGGTGATGTCCGCAGGCGCCCCCACCGAGAGGTGACCCAACTCCGGCCGGCCGATCTGGCGAGCGGGATTGTCCGTCGACCATCGGATCACATCGAACAGGGGAGCACCGAGGTTCAGGAACTTCGACATCACGTTCAGCATGTCCTTCATGCCGCCGACCATCGCCTGGATGTGCAGGTCGGTCGAGATCGAGTCCGGCCAGAAACCCTGACGGGTGGCAGGAATGGCCTTGTCCCACCAGAACGAGCCGCCGCCGTGACCGACGTCGAACTTCACGCCTCGTTCCCGTGCCTCGTGGAAGAAGGACTGCACCCGTCCTTCGGCATCGAACCAAGGAACCCGGTCGAGGTAGGCGTGGGTGTAGATGTCGTCGGGTCGGAGGTGCTCGGTCACGAGCTCGGCGAACGGCCTGGCCTCGTGGAACCAACCGAAGTCCACCATGACGATGCCGCCGATCTGACCGGCGGCCTCCACCGCTCGGTCGACCGGCGCCCACTCCGGGCCGGTGAAGTGGGCGGTCTTCACCCCGACGATGGTGTCGGGGTGCTTGCGTGCCATGGCCACGGTGGGTTCGACTCGCATGTCGGTCACGTCCTGTTCCCAGGCTCCGCCTCGCATTCCGTTGCCCACGATGTTCAGGAATGCCAGGACCCGGGTACGAGCCCGATCGATGATCCGGTCCTTGAAGACCTCGAAGTTGGCGTGGCCCGCGCTTCCCGCATCGACTGCGGTCGTCACCCCCGAGCGGATGCAATGGTCGTCGGGGTAGACCGAGTTGTCCCCTGCGTAGGAGCGCCGTTCGCCCGTGCCGGCGAAGACGTGGGCATGGATGTCGATGAGGCCGGGCGTCACGATGAGCCCCGATACGTCGATCGTTCGGGAGGTGGCCGGGATGCCCTCACCGATCGCTGCCACTTTCCCGTCCTTGATCGCCACGTCCCGGACGCCGTCGACGCCGTTGCGTGGGTCGATGAGATGCCCACCTGAGAGGACGAGGTCGAACGCGGGGTCTTCCTGGCGCATGGGTTTCTGCCTGACTCGGGGGAGCGGGCGATGCTACCGGCCGGCCGGCCGCGTTCTGCCGACACTGACTAGCCACCGAGGGTCGAGTTCGAATGCCCCCCAAGGATCGGTAACCACACTGCCGACATAGAGACTGTGGGAGTGGGAAAGGGCTGGAATCCGAGCGGCAGGGCCCCTCGCTGTCGACGCTGTGGCGAACTCGCCGCGGCGAAGACAC
>DATHWB010000214.1:0-11843 GCA_035460965.1 Acidimicrobiia bacterium | reverse complement strand
CGTTCTCGAACGCGAGGTCGGATACCGCCCCAGGTTCCCGACGGTGCTCGCTCGATTCGGACGCCGGCACGCTCAGACCTTCTACGTCGGGTCGATCCTCGCCGCGACAGCGCTGGCGCTGGCGATCCCGCTCCTCACGGTCGAGCCCTCGTGGCGGTGGCTGATGGCCGCTCTGGCCTTGATCCCTGCGACCGATATCGCGATGACCGTGGTGAACCGGACAGTGGCGGCGCTGGCGCATCCGACCGAACTTCCGTCGCTGGCGCTCGAGCACGGGCCGACCGAACGGATGCGGACATTGGTGGCCATCCCGGCGATGCTGTCCCGGCCCGAACAGGTCGGGGAACTCGTCGAGCGCCTCGAGGTCCACTACCTCGCAGACCCGGTAGGTGAGTTTCACTTCGCGCTGCTGACCGACTGTCGGGATGCCGACGCACCCGAACTGCCGGACGACGCCGATCTCCTCCGGATCGCCAGGCTCGGAATCGATGAACTCAACGCCAAGCACGGTCCGGCACCGGGAGGCACCGATCGCTTCCTGCTGCTGCATCGAAGGCGGATCTTCAATCCTGGCGAGGGTCGGTACATGGGCTGGGAACGCAAGCGCGGCAAGCTCCACGAGTTGAACCGGCTCCTCCGGGGCGCCACCGACACGAGCTTCATGCCAGGACACGCTCGGATCCCGGATCGAGTCCGCTACGTGATCGCACTCGACCAGGACGCCCGTATTCCACCCGGGGCGGCCACCCGCCTGGTGGCGACGATGGCTCATCCACTCAATCGCGCCAGGGTGGACGAGCCCCTCGGGCGGGTGGTGAAAGGATACGGGGTGCTGCAACCCCGGGTGACGGCATTCCTGGGAGCGGGTGGTACCAGTTTCTTTCAGCGAGTGTTCTTTCCCCCTGCCGGCATCGATCCTTACGCAGCCGCGGTCAGCGACGTGTACCAGGACCTGTTCGACGAGGGCTCGTACGCGGGAAAGGGCATCTATGACGTGGACGCGTTCGAAGCCGCCCTGGCCGGTCGAGTACCCGAGAACGCGCTCCTCAGCCACGACCTGTTCGAGGGCAGCTTCGCCCGCGCCGGACTCGTCTCCAACATCGAGGTGTTCGAGGAGTACCCGAGCCACTACGAAGTAGCCCTCGCCCGTCAGCACCGCTGGGTTCGGGGGGACTGGCAGCTGCTCCCCTGGATCCTCGGCTTCCACGGACCGCTCCCTCCCGTGGCCCGTCTCAAGATGGTGGACAACCTTCGTCGCAGTCTGAGCCCGATCGGGGCGCTCTTCACGCTCGTCGCCTCCTTTCTCATACCGGGCGTCCCCGTGTGGACCTGGACCGCCTTCATCGCCGTCTCCATGGCCGCTCCGGCGCTCTTGCCCCTCATCGAGCGAATGATCCCGCGGCGTACGACCACCCCGGGGGCGGTGCGGCTCCGTCGGTGGTGGATCGACGCGGCCCGGGTCGCCGGTCGCTTCCTCCTGCAGGCGGCGTTCCTCGCTCACCAGGCCGTCAGGACCGGTGAGGCCATCGTCGTCACCCTGTGGCGACTGTTGGTCTCCCGCAGGAATCTCCTCAACTGGGTGACCGCGGAGGACACCGAACGCCAATTCGGACTCGACCGGTCCGCCTTCGTGCGGCGGATGGCCCCGTCGATGGTGGTCGGACTGGGGGCCGCCGTGGCTGCCGCCGTCGTCAAGCCCGAAGCCGTCGTGCCGGCTCTCGCGTGGTCGTGGATGTGGGTCGCGGCACCCTTCCTGGCCCATTGGGCGAGTATTCCCGTTCCGACCCGGGTGTCCGAGCCGGCCACCGACGACGAACTCGAGGTCCTCCGTCTGAGCGGTCGGCGCACCTGGCGCTACTTCGAACGCTTCGTCACGGAGGAGGACAACTGGCTCCCCCCGGACAACTTCCAGGAGGACCCCGGGGTCGTCGCCCGCCGAACCTCGCCCACCAACATCGGCCTGTACCTGTTGTCGGTGCTGGCGGCTCGGGAGTTCGGTTGGATCGGCCTCCACGAGGCGGTCTCGAGGATCGAGGCGACGGTCGCCACTCTCGATCGGCTCGAGCGCTTCCGGGGCCATTTGCTCAACTGGTACGACACGATGTCGCTGGAACCCTTGGCTCCTCGCTACGTCTCCACGGTGGACAGCGGCAATCTGGCAGGTCATCTCCTGACGGCGTCCGTCGGGTGCTCGCGACTGCAGGGTCGGAAACTCGAGCCGGAGGTGGCGGTCGCCGGGATCGCCGACGTGGCGCTGCTGGTCGAGGATGCCGCGCAGCGGCTGACGCTCAGCCCCCGCGTGGAGTTCGTGTCGGGTCAGGATCTGGACGCTTCACTCCAGGCGCTGTTCACCCTCACCCAGCCGTCCAGCATTCCGGTCGTCGATGGATGGGAGGAGATCGAGGGCGCCGTCGAGACGGTGGTCGACATCGCGCGCACGCTGTCGGCTGGATCGGAGGACGGAGACGAGCTGGGCTACTGGGCCGAAGCGTTGGCGAGGACGATGCGTACCCACAGCGCCGACCGGCGTGCCGACGGTCGGGAACTGGAGGAGCGACTGAAGGCTTTGTCCAGACGAACGGCCGACCTGGCGCGGGACATGGACTTCTCGTTCCTCTACAACTCCCAGAACGGGCTTCTGTCCGTCGGGTATCGGGTGCTCGAGTCCACTCTCGATGAGAGCCATTACGACCTGCTCGCCTCCGAGGCGCGGTTGGCGAGTTTCGTCGGGATCGCCAAGGGGGACCTGCCGCCGAGCCACTGGTTCCGGCTGGGGCGTTCGATGACTCCGATGGGCACCGACGCCGCCCTCATCTCCTGGTCGGGTTCGATGTTCGAGTACCTGATGCCGCTCCTGGTCATGCGATCTCCGCCGGAGAGCATCCTCGACACCACATATCGTTCGGTCGTCCAGCGCCAGATCGACTATGGGAGGGAGCGCCACGTCCCGTGGGGGATCTCGGAGTCCGCCTACGCCGCCCGGGACGTTCACCTGACCTATCAGTATCGGGCCTTCGGCGTTCCCGGGCTCGGCTTCGAGCGGGGGCTGAGCGAGGATCTCGTGGTCGCCCCGTACGCCACGATGTTGGCCGCCATGGTCGAGCCCCGGAAGGCCGTGGTGAACCTGGCGCAGCTCACCGAAATAGGAGCGTCGGGTGCGTTCGGCTTCTACGAGGCGGTCGACTTCACGCCAGTCCGCCGTCCCAAGGACGGTGAGCCGGTGCTGGTGAAGGCGTTCATGGCCCATCACCAGGCGATGTCGATCGTGGCCGTGGCCAACGTTCTCCGCGGCGGATTCGCCCGGAGGCTGTTTCACGGCGAGGCGTCGGTCCAGGCCACTGAGCTGCTGCTCCACGAGCGGGTCCCGCGCGACGTCGAAGTGGCGCGTCCCCGGGCAGAGGAGGTCGCCGCTGCCGCCCGACTGGTCGAGGCGAGGGGAGTGGTCCGCAAGATCGCCTCCCCGCACGGTCCGGTGCCGACTCCGCATCTCCTCTCCAACGGTCGGTACAGCACGGTGGTCACTGCCGCCGGGTCCGGCTACAGCCGCTGGGAGGGACTGGCGATCAACCGCTGGCGGGAAGACACCACCCGCGACCACTTCGGTTCCTACGTCTTCATCAGGGACGAGTCCGGCCGAACCTGGTCTGCGGGTCACCAGCCGACGCTGGTGGAGGCGGATTCCTATCAGGCCTCGTTCAGCGAGGACAAGATCGAGATCTCGCGCCAGGACGGGACCATCTCGACCACGCTCACCGTCCTCATCTCGGAGGAGGACGACGCCGAGGTGCGGCGCGTCAGTCTCACCAACACCGGTTCGACGGCCACCGAACTCGAGGTCACGTCGTATGCCGAACTCGTCCTGGCTCCTCAACGCACCGATGCCGCCCACCCGGCCTTCTCCAATCTCTTCGTGCAGACCGAAGCGGTTTCCGGCCTCGACGCCCTGCTGGCCAACCGCCGGCCCCGTTCCGAGGGGGACGCCGAGGTATGGGCCGGACATGTGCTGGCAGTCACCGGAGAGGTGGTCGGGGGCTGCCAGTACGAGACCGATCGAGCCAGATTCCTCGGTCGTGGGAACCCGATCCACCGGGCAGCCGCCCTGGATCGCCCACTCTCGAACTCCGTCGGGCGTGTGCTCGACCCCGTGTTCAGCATCCGGCGCAAGGTTCGGCTGCAACCGGGACGCACCGCCCATCTCGACTTCACGACCGCGGTCGCCCGCACCCGAGGCGAGTTGCTCGACCTGGTCGACAAGTTCTCGGACCCGTCAGCCTTCGAACGCACTGCCACCCTGGCGTGGACCCAGGCCCAGGTCCGCCTCCACCACCTCAGGATCGATCCCGAGCACGCTCACACGTACCAGCAGCTGGCCGGCAGCCTCATCTACCGCGACCCACGACTGACTCCGAAACGCCGATCTGCTCAGCCGATGAGCCAGTCGACGCTCTGGCGGCACAGCATCTCCGGCGATCTGCCCATCGTCCTCGTGAGGATCGACCAGCCGGAGGATCGTGGGCTGGTGCGCGACGTGCTGAAGGCCCAGGAGTACTGGCGCTCGAAGGGCCTGTACGCCGACGTGGTGATCATCAACGAGAGGCCGGGGTCGTACGCCCAGGACCTGCGGGACTCGATCGAGGAACTGATCAGGGAGCGTGGTCGCCTGTGGGGCGAGGCATCCGATGGAGGGGTGTTCATCCTCGACGCCCCACTGCTGTCGGTCGACGATCGGGCGACGATCCAGTCCGCCGCACGCGCCGTGCTGCTCAGCCATCACGGCACCATGGCCGATCAACTCGCCCGACGGTCCGATCCCGAAGTCGGGCCCGCGATCGGATCGAGGCCTCCGCTGATCCCCCCGGGTGCCGCCGCCCCCCGGCTCGACCTCGAGTTCCACAACGGCATCGGCGGCTTCGCGGCCGACGGAACCGAGTACGCGGTCGTGCTGGGCGACGGCCAGTGGTCGCCCACGCCGTGGATCAACGTGGTGGCCAACGCCGGGTTCGGATTCTGCGTGTCGGAGTCGGGGTCGGGCTTCAGTTGGTCCGGGAACAGCCGGGAGAACCAGCTGACTCCCTGGTCGAACGATCCGGTGAGCGACCCGCCCGGGGAGGTGCTGTACGTTCGGGACGAGGACACCGGCGAGGTCTGGGGACCCACCGCCCTGCCGATCAGGGACCGCGACCCGTACATCGCGCGTCATGGTCCGGGCTTTTCGGAGTTCGAACACACCTCCCGGGGGATCGCACTCCACCTCCACCAGACCGTGCCGCTCGAGGATTCCGTCAAGATCTCGCGACTGCGACTGAAGAACGAGAGCGGCCGCCGCAGGCGTCTCACCGTGACCGCGTACGTCGAATGGGTGCTGGGGCCGAGTCGGGCGGTTCCGGTGATGCAGATCTTCACCGAGAGAGACGAGTCGACCGGGGCCGTCCTGGCCCGCAATCCTTGGAGCGCGGACTTCGGCGGCAGGGTGGCCTTCGCCGATCTGGGAAGCGGTGACGTGACGGTGACCACCGACCGGACCGAGTTCCTGGGGCGACACGGGAGTGTCGATCGCCCGGCGGCGTTGCAGAAGCCGCGCCGGCTGTCCGGACGGGTCGGCGTCGGATTCGATTCTTGCGCGGCGATGCAGAGACGACTCGTGCTCGCCCCCGGGGAAGAGGTCGAGCTGACGTTCCTGCTCGGTCAAGGCGAGGACGAAGAGGAAGCCCGGGGTCTCGTCGAGCGCTATCGGCGATTGGATGGCGAAGCCACCCGGACTGCGGTGGCCACGCACTGGAGTGACGTGTTGGGCACGGTGGAGATCCGTACCCCTGACCGGTCATTCGACCTCATGATCAACCACTGGTTGCTCTACCAGGCGTTGGCGTGCCGGGTGCTGGCCCGGTCCGCGTTCTATCAGGCCGGAGGAGCCTACGGGTTCCGCGACCAACTCCAGGACGTGATGGCACTGGCGGTCCCCCTGCGAAGCATGACCCGGGAACACCTGCTGCGGGCCGCATCCCATCAGTTCGAGGACGGCGACGTCCTCCACTGGTGGCACGAGCCTGCCGGGAAGGGGGTCAGGACACGTATCTCCGACGACTACCTCTGGCTCCCGTATGCGGTTGCCCATTACGTGGAGGTGACGGGCGATACCGATGTGTTGGACGTCCTCGTCCCCTACCTGCGAGGACCCGACCTCGAGCCGGGGGAAGACGAGCGCTACATCACTCCCGAGACGTCGCAGGTCGAAGGTTCCCTCTTCGACCACTGCAGGCGGGCGCTCGATCGGGCGCGCAGCCGGGTGGGCGCGCGCGGCCTTCCGCTCATCGGCACCGGCGACTGGAACGACGGCCTGAACCGGGTCGGCATCGACGGGGAGGGAGAGAGCGTCTGGCTCGGGTGGTTCCTGGATGCGAACTTGCGACGCTTCGCCGAGATCGCCCAGCAGCGCCACGAAACCGGGCTTGCTGGAGAGTGGCGACAGGCTGCCGACGCGCTGCGGGCCAGCCTCGAGGCCGAGGCGTGGGACGGCGACTGGTATCGCCGGGCCTTCTTCGACGACGGCACCCCGCTCGGTTCCTCGTCGAACCCGGAGTGCCGGATCGACTCGATCGCCCAGTCGTGGTCGGTGATGCACGGGGGAGCCCAGGAAGACCGAGCCCGCAGGGCGATGGCTTCCGTCGACGAGTACCTCGTCCACCGGGGCGACGGCCTGGTGCTGCTCTTCACCCCGCCCTTCGACGACTGGGACGTCGATCCCGGCTACATCAAGGGTTACCTCCCGGGTGTTCGAGAGAACGGTGGCCAGTACACGCACGCCGCCATCTGGTGCGTCATCGCATTCGCCACACTCGGTGATGGCGACCGGGCGGGAGAGCTGTTCTCTCTCCTCAACCCCATCAACCATTCCAGCACTCGGGCAGGAGTGCACCGCTATCGCGTGGAGCCGTACGTCGCCGCCGCCGACGTCTACTCGGAGCCACCCCACGTCGGTCGCGGCGGCTGGACGTGGTACACGGGCGCAGCCGGGTGGATGTACCGGGCGGGGGTCGAGTGGATCCTGGGTTTCCGGCTGCAGGGCACTCGACTCGTCATCGACCCCTGCATACCCCGCGCCTGGGGCGAGTTCGAGATCACGTTCCGCTATCACTCGTCTCGGTACGAGATCCGGGTCAGCAATCCCGATGGGGTGAGCCGCGGGGTGGTGGACTTGCGCGTCGACGACGCGATCGTGCGACCCGGCAGCCACCTCGAGCTGAAGGACGACGGCGCAACCCATCACATCCGGGTGGTGATGGGGTAGCCGACCGGGGTTGGCGGTTCCCGCCGTCGACGGACCTGTAAGGTTCCGCCGTGCGCGAGATTCGGTCGTGACCCAGCAACTCATCACGATCGAGCGGGTCGCGCTGATGCAGTCCGTCGGCTTCTTTGCGGGAGTCCCCACCCGTGTCATCGCTTCGGTCGCCCGCCTCGCCGACGAGATCGAGATGGACACGGGCGAGACCCTCATCGTCGAGTCCGAAGAGGGGGATTGCCTGTACGTGATCGTTCGCGGTCGCGTGCGCATCGAGAAGAACGGTCGGGTCATCGCGGAGCTGGGGGCCGGTGACGTCGTCGGTGAGTTGGCGGTGCTGTCGCCAGGACCGCGCTATGCCTCTGCCGTCACGCTCGAGCCAAGCCTGTTCCTGCGGCTGGGAGACGAGGTCGTCACCGAACTCCTCCTCGACCACCCCCAGGTGACCAGAGGGATCATCGATGTGCTGGTGCGACGGTTGCGTCAGTCCGAGACCGACGTGCCGGTGTGACGCTGGGCGACGTCCGGCTCTCCCTGTTCGCCGCCCAGACCCTGTTGCTGGGCATGGCGAGCGGTCTCCTGGTGATCGTCGCCAACACCGTCTTCATCACCGAGTTCGGGGCGCAACAGCTCCCGTGGACCTACATCGCCAGTGCAATAGGAGCGATGGTGGGAACGCCGATGCTGGCCCGGGCGGTGCGGCGCCGCACACTGGCGGCGATCGGAGTGTGGGTGTGGGGCGCCTACTCCCTCCTCACGGTCTCCGCATTCGTGGCCCTGGAACGTTTCGACGTCCCCTGGGTGTCTGCGCCTCTCCTCGTGATGTTCCCGCTGGGCGTCATCGTCGGATTCTTCCTGGTCGGTGGACAGGCTGGGCGGGTCTTCGACCTGCGGGAGATGAAGGAACGATTCCCTCGCATCGTGATCGGGTTCCCGGTCGGGTTCATCGTCTCCGGTGTACTGGGTGATGTCCTGATCGGCCTCCTGGGGGGAGTGCTCCGTCTGTTGCCGCTCGTCTCGGCCACGGCGATCGGGCTGCTGGTGCTCATGCTCACCTCTCGTCGCCGGTTCCCGGCGGAACTCGGATCGGTCGTGCGGACGGCCGAGAACGCACGGCCCCTTCCATTGCGGAAGCTGCTCGAGAACCCCTTCGTGGCGTTGCTCGTGGGATATCAGATGCTCTCACAGCTCGGCACCCAGCTGGTCGAGTTCCTGCTGTTCGAACGAGCCGGTGCTCGCTACACGAGTGCAGACGAACTGGGCCGCTTCGTCAGCCGCCTCATGTCCGGTGTGAACATCGTCGACCTGGTCTTCCTGCTGTTCGTGGCCGGCTACGTGATGCGCCGTTTCGGCATGAAGGTGGGGCTGGCTCTCAACCCGGCGGTGGTGACGCTCCTCATGGTCGGGGCAGTGATCGGTGGGCTGGGTCCCGGCGTGGCGTCGACACTGGTGTTCGTTCTCCTGATCGCGGCGCGTGTGTTCGACATCGCACTCAACGACGGGGCCACGCGCACCGCACTCAACACTGCCTATCAGGCGGTCCCTGCCGAGGATCGCCTGGCCGTGCAGGCGACCACCGAGGTCCTGGGCGTCCCCTTGGCGCTCGGGGTCACCGGCGTGATCCTGCTCGTGTTGCAGCAGGGCCTCGGGGTCGGGCCGTTGGGCATCTCCATCCTCACGGTGATCGTGGGCGTCCTGTGGGTGCTGGCGGGCTGGCTGGTGTTCCGTGGATACCGAACCAACCTGCGCCGTGGCCTGGAACTCCGTGTGATCGCTCCGTCCGATCTCGACCTGGACGACCCCTCCACGGTCGGAGTGATCGACCGCATGCTCGCCGGAGAGGACGAGGGGCTGGTGTGGCTGGCGCTCAGCTCGCTCGGGGATCATCCAGAGATGCTCGATCGTCTGGAGCATCTGGCGCTGTCCGGGCGGAGGGAGATCGCCGACGCGGCATTCGAGCAGCTCCGGGCCCTGGACGAACCCCGGGCCGAGGATGTGGCGAGGCGGCTCCAGGCAGATCCGCTGTCACCGCTCCGGTTGGATGCGCTCGGCTATCTCGCCGGCCGTCGCCCGGAGTCCGCCGCCGACTCCGCTGCCGAGATCACCCGCGCGCTCGATTCCGAGGACGGTTCGACGAGGTCTGCCGCCCGCCGGGCGGCGGTGCTGACCGGTGACCCCGAGTTGCTGGGTCGTGTGGTGGACGATGTCGTCGTCTCGCGGGATGTGGCGGCAGCGGTGTCCGCCCTGGCTCTTGCGGGTGAGAACCTGGCATCGCAGCTCGAGGGTGTCCTGGAGCTGGCGTCGGACGAAGGCCAGGACTTCGAGGTGGTCCGGGCGATTCGAATGCTGCGCTCCGTGCGCGCCTCCAGTGGCGAGACGAGGGAGGTGCTGCTCCGTCATGCGCAGCATCGTGACAGGGCTGTGGCCCTGGGAGTGCGTCGGGCTCTCTCCAGGGTCGGGGACGTGGATGGCCGGGTGGATCGTGACAGTCTCTTGACGCGCGACGTCGCGTTCGCTGCACGCGTGCTTGCCGCCCTGGACGTGCTGCCGCGTGACGACACGGTGGCGGTGCTGCGTCGCAGCCTCCGGGACGAGTTGGCGCTCGCCCGGGAACTCGTGCTCGCCATTCTGGCGCTGGCGGGGGACGCCGACCTGATCCGAGATGCCGCACGCAAGCTGGCGGCGGGAGACGATCGCGCCATCGCCCACGCAGTCGAGACGGTGGAAGTCCACCTCTCTCCCGGCACGGCCCGGCTGGTCACTCCGATACTCGACGACCGCCTCACCGATGCCGAGCGACTGGCACAACTGCGAAGAAGCACCGATGTACCCGGTTTCGATCTCTCCGGCGCACTGCGTGACATGTCCGACGATCCGGAGGACGCGTGGAGGAGTCCTTGGCTGGCGGCCTGTGCCATCCATGCCGCCGTCGTTCTGGACCTGGCGCCGCCGGTGGGGGAGCGATGGGCTGCGCGCCCTGACGTGGCCGAGATCCGGGCGTGGGTGCGGCGACGTGAAGCGTCCTCCCGCAGCGATCCGGACCTCGACCCGGCCGCACCTGTCTGAGTCGGGGGTCGTCGCTCCCGCCCGGTGATCTGGATCGAACTTTGAGTGCGTCGTGACACGCTCCCGGCATGTCGGAAGCGACGAACTCTGGACACCTGAGCTCGCATCCTGTCGCGTATGTTGGGCGAATGGACATCCGGGTCCTCGGCCCCGTCGAGGTCCATCTCGATGGACAGCCGGCCGCCCTGGGCGGGCAGAAACAGCGGGGGCTTCTCGGTCTGCTGATCGCCGCGGTCCCGCATAGGGTTTCCACAGAGTCGCTGATCGTCGGGCTGTGGGGCGACGACAGCGCCCAGTCCGCCAAGTCGACTCTGCAGACCCACATCTGGAATCTCCGGCGGGTGATCGGTGACGTGATCGTCCACGAGCGGGGCGGCTACGTGCTCGACGTCGATCCGCGGAGCGTGGACTCGATCCGGTTCGTCGAGGTCCTGGCGAGCGCCCGCCAGACGATCGTGACCGACCCTGCAGGAACGGCCGTTCGACTCCGGCATGCCCTCGGGGAGTGGAGGGGCCTGCCCTATGCCGACCTCGTCGGCACGCCCGGGCTCGACGCCGAGATACGTCGGCTCGACGAGCTGCGGCTGGAGGCGGTCGAGCTGCGCATCGAGGCAGAACTCGCCTCCGGGCACCACGCGGCGCTGATCGCCGAACTGGATGCCCTGGCCGAGGAGCATCCCACCCGTGAGAGGTTCCGTGCCCAGCAGATGCTGGCCCTGTATCGGTCGGGGAGGCAGGCCGAGGCGCTGCGCGCCTTCCGGCGGACCGAGCAGTACCTGGGCGAGGTGTTGGGGGTGGAGCCCTCCGAGGAGTTGAGGGATCTCGAGCTCAAGGTCCTGCAACAGGACGAGTCCCTGCTGGTGGGAACCGGCCGCCAGGTCACCCGCCGGTTGGCCTTCCTGGTGACGGACATCGAAGGCTCCACACGCATGTGGGATCGCCATCCACAGGCCATGGCCACTGCGCTCGCCACCCACGACCGGCTCGTCGGGGATGCCGTCGAGCAGGCCGGCGGGCGCGTGTTCAAGCACACCGGTGACGGCGTGCTCGCCGTGTTCTCCGATGCCGTTGCGGCCGCGGCGGCGGCCGAGGCCGCGCAGCGAGCGATGGCCGCCAACGACTGGGGCGACGTCGGCGAGCTGCGGGTACGAATGGGGATCGATGTCGGCGAGGCCGACGCCCGCGGCGACGACTTCTACGGCCCGCCCCTCAATCGATCTGCCCGGTTGTGCGCAGTGGCCCACGGTGGACAAGTACTCATGTCGGCGTCGGCACATGCCGAGCTGACCGCCTCCCCGCCGGCCGGTGTGCAGGTGCGACAACTGGGTGAGGTTCACCTCAAGGGGATAGCGGCCCCGGAACGTGTCGCCCAGCTGGTCGTCGTCGGCTTGCCGGCCGACTTCCCTGCGCTCCGACCGGACACCGGAGGGGTTCTCGACGAACGGAGCCAGATCCTGGCGCTCCCCGGGTACGAGGTGCGGGAGCGGCTGGGGGAGGG
>DATHWB010000213.1:0-4737 GCA_035460965.1 Acidimicrobiia bacterium | reverse complement strand
GGCCCGACGGGTCGTCCCGCCAGACTTGATGGCTCCGGCGGCGCGGTCGCCGATCGTGAGGAACGACATCACACCTGAGGACTTGCCGCCGCCGGACAGCAGTTCGTTCTCGCCCCGGATCGACGAGAAGTTGGAGCCGGCACCCGAACCGAACTTGAAGATGCGAGCCTCGCGGACCCACAGGTCCATGATCCCGCCGTCGTTGACGAGGTCGTCCTTCACGCTGAGGATGAAGCAGGCGTGGGGAGCGGGCCGTGAGTACGAGTCGGGGGAAGCGGCCAACTCCTCGGTCTCCGGGTCGACGTACCAGAAACCCTGGGCGGGACCGGTGAGCCCGTAGGAGTGGTACAGGCCGGTGTTGAACCACTGCGGGGAGTTCGGGGCGGCCATCTGGGTGGCGAGCATGTACTTCAGCTCGTCCTCGAATGCCTGGGCGTCGCTCGTGCCGGCGAAGTACCCGTGGCTCTCGCCCCACCAGCGCCACGTTCCCGCCAGCCGGTCGAACACCTGCTTGGCCGAGCTCTCGGGACCGGTGACCGGGTTCCCGTCCTCATCGAGGACGGGGTTGCCTTCGGCGTCGACCTGGGGGACGCCCGCCTTGCGGAAGTACTTCGAGACCATGATGTCGGCGGCGACCTGGGACCAACCGGCCGGGATCTCCGCGTCCGTCATCTCGAAGACGATCGAACCGTCCGGGTTGGCGATCCGAGAGTCCCGGTGGGACCACTCGATCGAGTCGTACACGTCGGCGCCTTCGGTGGTGAATCGGCGCTCGATCCGCAGACCATCAGTCATCGTGAACCTCTCTCCTTGCCGAACTCCGGTCGTTCCGGTGCCCGTTGCGTCCTCCTCCTTCGCCAGAGATGATCTGGCCCCGGATGATCTGGCCCGCTGGCTGCCGTGGTCGGATCCCGGCGATGGAACCACCGGATCCGTCCTCCCTGGGGCGGGGAAACCACAACATGTTGTGGCCATGACCGTCGCAGACACCACATCTTGGGTGAAGGGAACACGACTGTAATTACACGAGTGTGAGTTGGCAATGCTTTCTTGGGACTATTGCCAGGAGGGTTTTCGCGAACCGCCTCACGGGTTCTGTTCGCAGATTCCCGCGCATGCGCGGGATACGACCCTGGGTACGCATCGAGAACCTACGCCACCAGCGCCGGGACGCGAAAACCGGGTGGCAGGAGAGTTTTCGCGTGTGCGCGTCGGGGCAGGGTGGGTCTCCTCCTCGGATTTACGCTGCGCAGTCCGTGAACCCGATGACCTCCCCCACCCGCCTCCACGACGAGTCCCTCGTCATCGACGCGCACAGCGACGTGCACCTCGACCTGATCCGGTCGCGGGCGGCGGGAGAGCGCAGGGTGTTCGAAGAACGCCATGTCCCGGGTTGGCGTGCCGGAGGAGTCGACGGGATCGTCCTGAGCACGATTCCGAAGTTCGGGCCGGACCCCTATCCGTATCGAACCTCCCCGGCCGAGAACCTCCTCTACATGCTCGACTGCGTGCACCAGGAGATCTCGGAGAGCCCGGACCAACTCCAACTCGTCCTCGAGCCGGACGACTTCCGGAAGGCCCGAGCTGACGGGAAGATCGGAATCATGCTCGGATGCGAGGGAGCCGAACCGATCGCCGATCTCTCCCACCTCCGGTCGTACCACCGACTGGGCCTGCGGGCGCTGACGCTCACGTGGCACCAACGGAACGCCGTGGGCGACGGCGTCTCCGAACCTTCCGGATCGGGTCTGTCGCACTTCGGCCGGGCGGTGGTCGAAGAGTCGAACCGTCTCGGGATCGTGCTCGACGTCTCACACGCCGGCGCCGCCACGCTGCGGGACACCCTCGAGATGTCGTCCGTCCCCGTCATCGCGTCGCACTCGAACGCCCGGGCACTGTGTGACCACGAGCGCAACCTCGCCGACGACGAGCTTCGGGCGATCGCGTCGTCAGGCGGGCTCATCGGCGTCACCCTGCTCGGACGATTCGTCGCTCCGGAAACACCGACGATCCACCACGTACTCGATCACATCGATCACATGGTGCGGGTGGTGGGCTGGGAGCACGTCGCCTTCGGTACCGACTACACGACGGGAGGCGCCGATCTCGTCATCGGGTCGCGTCGGGTCGCCGGGCCGAACCAGCCTGTGGACCACACCACCATTCCCTACGCTGCAGGGCTCGAGACGTACGCGGAGCTTCCGGCCCTCACCCATGGCATGCTGGACCGGGGACACGATCACCAGGCGGTGCGCCGGCTCCTCGGGGAGAACTTCGTGAGTTTGTTCGAAGCGGTCGTGGCAGGGTCGGCGGGATGACACACGAACCGCCGACCTCACCGCCTCACGGTCATCGAGTCGAATTCGATGCCCTGGGTTCGATGATGGTTCCCGCCGATGCGCTCTACGGGGCTCAGACGGCCAGGGCGCTGGCCAACTTCCCCCTCGACGGCCAGGCCCGCCTCGGCGACTATCCGGAGGTGGTGCGGGCCTTGCTGATCACGAAGGTGGCGGCAGCAAGAGCCAACTCCGCCATCGGCGCTCTCGATCCTGTGATCGCACGAGCCATAGAGGCTGCGGCGACCACCATTGCCGACGAAGGCGATTTCGTCTCCCTCTTTCCGATCCACCATCTGCACGGCGGGGGTGGGACCTCGGCGAACATCAACGTCGACGAGGTGCTGGCGAATGTCGCCGAGGAGTTGCTCGGAGGCGTGCGCGGTCGGTACGAGCGGGTCGACCCCCTCGATCACGTCAACCTGAACCAGTCGACCAACGACGTGTATCCGACGGCCATCCACATCGCCGTGCTACGCCGGTGGGGGAGTCTGCGATCCGCCCTCCAGGAGTTGAGCGCCGAGGTACACAACTGCATCGGCCGGTTCGGGACCCAACCGCGTCTGGCGCGTACCTGTCTGCAGGACGCCGTCCCCACCACGTTCGGGGATCTGTTCGGTGGCTACGCCGCGGCGGTGGAGCGCGGCGCGACGAGGATCGGCCAGGCCGTGGACGAACTCCGCCGGGTGTCGATGGGGGGAACGGTCGTCGGGCGGGTGGAAGACCTGCCCGACGGCTACCTGCGGGCGGTGCTCGAAGCGCTCCGCGCTCTCGAGGACCCGAGGCTGCATCACCCGGAGAGCTTCTACGACGCCGCACAGAACGTCGACGACCTGATCGCCGTGTCGTCTGCGCTCGACAGTCTTGGTGGCACTCTCGTCAAGATCTCCAAGGACCTCCGTCTGCTGGCGTCAGGGCCCGAGGCCGGTCTCGGGGAGATCTCGATCCCCGCCGTGCAACCGGGATCGTCGGCGATGCCGTTCAAGGTCAATCCCGTGATCCCTGAGTTCGTCATCCACCTGGCGTGGCAGGTGAGCGGGAACCATCGGATGGCGACCTTGGCGCACGAGCATGGCGAGCTCGACCTGAATGTCTGGGAGTCCGCGATCGCATACCCCGTGCTGGACTCGATGCGGTCGCTCGACAGCGCGGCCACGGCACTGGCGCGCCGGTGTCTGAACGGGCTGGAGCCGGTGCCGGAGCGCAACCGTCGAAACGCCGCCAGCATCATCCCCTGGATCACAGAGCTCAAGCGGACCCACGGCTACTCCGCGCTCACGGAACTGGTTCGGAGGGCAGACGGCGATGTCGATCTGCTCCGATCGCTCCTGACGGAGAGATTCGGCGACGCGACGGACCCGGACTCCGGACCCCGATGACGCGACCAGCGCAGTCGCGGGACCCGGTGGCCTTCGCAGTCGATCACGCAGGTCGGCGCAGCACGTACCGCGTCGAAGTCTGAAGCGCTCAGCCGGAGATCGGATCGATCATCCAGGACACCCGTAGCGCCCTCATGAACGCCGTCGACGCCTCCTGGATCCACGACCCGTCGGGGGCGTACCGACCGAACAACACGAACGCGACCACCGCGACGAGCACCAGCGCCAGCAGGCGTATCGCCATTCGCATCAGAGGACTCGGAGTGCTCGTACGGCGTCGCGCTCGCGGCGCGTGAGCGCTCTGATCACCGCCGTCGAACCGTGCCGGCGGCGCCCCACCTCGACCAGGCATCCGATCACCGCTGCCTCGGCGTCGGCAGGAAACGTGGGGGTCTCGGCGTCGACCGACACGGCCAGGTCGTCGGCGTGCACCAGCATCTCCACCAGCCTGGTGACGAGGTACTCGTCGAGGGTCAGGACCCTGCCTCCCAGGGCAGGCAGCATCCGGTCGGTCGATGCTCCGTCCAGTCGATCTCTCAGTCGGGCGACCGCTGCGTCCCACGCCACCACCACCCCTGCGTGGCCGACCTCCGCCTCGGTGGACGCCCTGGCCCGGATGGCGGCGTGGAGCTCCGAGTCGAGGTCCGGATCGTCGAGACCCTCGATCGAGAGGAAGTAGCCAGGCGCGTCCAGCGCCTGGCCGGAGGACGGAGGCTCACGGTCGAGGTAGGCGTCCACGCTGGTCACCGCCCGCATGAGGTGGCCCGCCAGGGCGCCCACCGTCATCCGGGCGAGGGCACTCGGCTCGTCCCATCGATCCGCCACCGCCGCGGAGGCGAGCAGGCGCCGGGCCGTCTCACAGCAGGCGAGGAACGTGGACCGGATGCCCGCTGTCATCTGGCGGACGCTACCCCCGGCCGGCCGCCCCTGGCGCGGTGGCCGCGGTAGATTCCGACGATGGTGGTACCCGATTTCACACTCCCCGACCAGGCCGGCCTCCCTTGGACCCTTTCGGAGCATCG
>DATHWB010000212.1:0-9091 GCA_035460965.1 Acidimicrobiia bacterium | reverse complement strand
CGCACTGCCCGGTGACATCGTCGCTCAGAAGTTCGCCGGCAACCCCAACCTCCCCCCGGAGGCGCGCCAGATCGCCATCGAGCGCCTCGGGCTGGACAAGCCGATCCACGTCCAGTTCGCCGACTACATGGGGAACTTCTTCCAGGGAGACTTCGGCACGTCCTTCAACCAGTACCCGCGGCCCGTCACCGACATCATCGGCGAACGGCTCCCGCGCACGATCGTGCTGTTCCTCACCGCGCTCGTGACCTATTACTGGGCCGGCTTCATCGCCGGCAAGTACCTGGCATGGCGTCGCGGCAAGCGGGGCGAGATGGCGATCACCGTCGGCGGCGTCGGCCTCTTCACCGTGTTCTACCCGTGGTTCGCCCTGGTGATGATCTGGGTCTTCGCCGCCCAGTTGGGATGGCTCCCCATCAGCAAGTTCTTGAATCCGAACAACTGGCGACAGGCGCCGTTCGCAGCAAACGAAGTGTTCATGCGGCTGTTCTGGACGGTGGCGATCACCTCCGCCCTCCTGTTCACGGCTCAGATCGTCGCCTCCAAGCTCCGCGACGTCCGCTGGTCGCGTCTCGCCCGGTGGGGCGGCACCGCACTCGTGATCGCGGGGTTCTTCTACTACTGGTGGGGAACGACGGCGGGTATCGAGATGCGGTTCTACGCCGGGGACATCGCCCGCCACCTGGTGCTTCCGGTGGGGGTGCTGACGCTCGTCAACTTCGCAGGGATCATGCTCCTGACCCGCAGTTCGATGCTTGAGACGATGAGCGAGGACTTCATCCTCACCGCCCGGGCCAAGGGCCTGAGCGAGAAAGCGGTGCGAGACAAGCACGCCGCGCGCACCGCCCTCCTCCCCGTGACCACGTCGCTGGTGCTGGCGGTCGCCACGGTGCTCGACGGCGGGATCATCACCGAGACCGTGTTCTCGTGGCCGGGGATGGGCGAGATCCTCGTGTCCTCCGTGGTGAGCGAGGACATCCCCGTCGCGGTCGCCGCCTTCTCGTTCATCGGGGTTCTCGCACTGGTGGGACACTTCATCGTCGACATGCTGTACGGCGTCCTCGACCCACGCATCCGGGTCTCGGGATCGAACTAGGAGTGATCGAGTGACCGACCTGAGGGACCGGCCCGAGCTTCCCGACGACCTGCCGGAAGCCGAGATCGAAGCGGCAGTCCGCGGCGACAGCCTCTGGAAGATCCGCTGGACGCTCTTCAAGCGGTCGTTCAAAGCCAACTGGAAGTTGTTCCGGTCGAACGGTGTGGGTATCGCCGGACTCGTCATCATCGGCCTGTGGGCGCTGGCCGCCATCATGCCGACGATCTTCTTCGCCACCGGGTTCTGGACGAACTCGGTCTACAACCCGGTCACCGGCCTCGAACGCAACCCGCCGACCATCACGGTCACTCTGGTCGAGGAGAAGACCGATCCGTTGCGTGAGATCGACATGCGTGACATGCTGCTCGACCAGCGGATTCCCCAGGACCTGCAGTTCGGGGACACGTTCGACCGGCCGTTGCAGCCCGCCCCGCCCACCGCCCGCCACTGGCTCGGAACGGATCCGCTGGGTCGTGACATCATGTCCCAGCTGATGCACGGGGCCAGAGCCGCCTTCGGGCTCGGCTTCCTGGCGGCGACGGTGACGGTGGTCATCGCCACGTTGGTGGGGTCGATCGCGGCCTACTTCAGCGGCTGGCTCGACTCGTTCTTCATGCGCTTGGCGGACCTTCTCATCATGATCCCCGCCCTCGCCGTCCTGATCGTGTTGGGGGCGATCATCCGTTTCGAGTTGTGGCACCTGGCGCTGGTGATCGGCCTGCTGAGCGGGTTCGGGGGTACGGCGATCGTGCTCAAGTCCCAGGCACTGGCAGTGAAGGTGAAGCCGTTCATCGACGCCGCCCGGGTGGCGGGGGGGAGCCATTCCCACATCATCTTCAGCCACCTCGTGCCGAACGTGATGCCGCTGAGTTTCCTCTACATGATGTTCACCGTAACCGCCGCCATCCAGAGCGAGGCCACCCTCTCGTTCCTCGGCCTCCTCAACGTGAAGACGTCGTGGGGGCTGATGATCAACCTCGCCAACACCGAGGGATACCTGCTCCAGGGTGGGACCTATTGGTGGCTGGTGTTCCCCGCCGGTTTGGCAGTGACCCTGCTCGCCGCGGCCTTCTTCCTGGTCGGCCGTGCCATGGACGAAGTCATCAATCCCAGGTTGAGGAGACGCTGAGGCCCGTATGAACCGAACGCACCTGTCGATGAGACGCGTCCCGTGAGCAAACCACTGCTCGAGGTCGACCACCTCGTCATGAACTACAAGACCGAGAAGGGTGACGTGTCCGCCGTCGAGGACGTCACGTTCACCCTGCATGCCGGGGAGGCGTTGGGACTCGTCGGCGAGTCCGGGTGTGGCAAGACCTCGATCGCCATGTCGCTGCTGCGCCTGGTGGCCGACAACGCCGTGTTCAAGTCGGGTGAGATCCGACTTGACGGCACCAACCTGCTGGCGCTCAGCGAAGAGCAGATGCGTCAGCGGCGCTGGAGCGACATCTCCATGGTATTCCAGGGGGCGATGAACGCCTGGAACCCCGTGTACCGGGTGGGCGACCAAATCCGTGAAGCGATGGATCTGCACTTCCGCCCGCGGCTGTCCAGCGCCGAATCGAACGACCGTATCGAGCGCCTGTTCCAACTGGTCGGCCTCAACCCGGCGATGGCGGAACGCTATCCCCACGAGTTCTCGGGCGGGATGCGACAGCGGGCCATCATCGCCATGGCCCTGTCGTGCGATCCAAAGGTGATCATCGCCGACGAACCCACCACCGCCCTCGACGTGATCGTCCAGGACCAGATCCTCCAGGAGTTGAAGAAGATCCAGGCCGAACTGGGCATGTCGATCATCTACATCTCCCACGACATCGCCGTCATCGCAGAAGTGACCGACACCATCGGCGTGATGTACGCCGGGAAGCTGGTCGAGATCGGACCGACGAAGGAAGTCTTCGCCCGTCCCCGCCACCCCTACTCCTTCCTGCTGCTCTCGTCGACGCCCTCGGTGACGGGGCCGCGCCGCAAGCTGGCACCGCTGGAGGGCGAGCCTCCCAACCTGCTCGATCCACCCGAGGGCTGCCGCTTCAACCCGCGGTGCCCATGGGCCACCGACCAGTGCCGAACGGACGAGCCCATGCCACAGGACGTCGGCGGGGGTCACCTGGTCGCCTGTTGGAACTGGCAGGAGGTCCCCGAGATCGGAACGCTGATCAAATGACACAGCCACTGATCAAGGTCGACCAACTGACCAAGCTGTATCCGGTGTCCCGCGGCATGTTCCGCAAGCCGGTCGACTTCATCCACGCCGTGGACGGAATCAGCTTCGAGATCGCACCCGGAGAGTCGCTCGGGCTGGTGGGGGAGTCCGGGTGCGGCAAGTCCACGACCGGCCGGATGCTGGTGAGGCTCACCGACGCCACCAGCGGCCAGATCCTGCTGGGCGACTCGAAGGGCACCGACGACCTGGTGGACGTCGCGCACATCGAGGACCGCGACATGGGCAAGTTCCGTCGACGGGTCCAGATGATCTTCCAGGACCCGTACGAGTCGATGAACCCCCGGCGCACGGTGTTCGAGACGATCTCCGAGCCCCTGGCCGTTCAGAACATCGGCACCCTGCACGAGCGGGAGGGCCGGGTGACCGACATGTTGCAGCTCGTCGGCCTCACCCCGCCCGAGACCTTCCTCTTCCGCTACCCGCACGAGCTCTCCGGCGGTCAGCGCCAGCGAGTGGCCATCGCCCGGGCACTGGTTCTGGATCCGAGCTTCGTCGTTGCGGACGAGCCGACCTCGATGCTCGACGTGTCGATCCGCATCTCGATCATGGACCTGATGTTGAAGCTGGCCGACGAGTTCAACGTCTCCTATCTCTACATCACCCACGACCTGGCTGTGGCCCGGTACATGTGCGACCGCATCGCGGTGATGTATCTGGGGAAGATCGTCGAGATCGGCGACACGGAGGAAGTGCTCGGCAATCCGCAGCACCCGTACACCCGGGCGCTGCTCTCGGCCGTGCCGGTGCCCGACCCGAGTTTCGAGAAGCCAGAGGTGCAGATCCTCGGTGGCATCACCAAGGCGATAAACCCGCCACCGCAGTGCCGTTTCATCGATCGGTGCCCCTTCGCCCAGGAGATCTGCGAGACAGCAGATCACCCGCCGCTGGAGGACAAAGGCGGAGGGCACTTCGTGGCGTGCCACCTCGTCGAGAAGGCCGTCTGACATCGCCGATCCAGCCCCCGGCGACACCGGCGGCACCACCGACCGGATCCTCACCATCCCCAATGCGGTGTCGTTCCTGCGGCTGGCCGCAGTCCCGTACTTCTGGGTCGTGCTCGTCGTTCAGGAACGGATCGGCCTGGCGGCGCTGCTCGTCTTCCTCATCGGCGGTACCGACTGGGTGGACGGATGGCTGGCGCGAAAGCTGGGACAGGAGTCCGAGCTGGGAGCGTTCCTCGATCCTCTGGCGGACCGATTGATGATCGCCTCCGCCGTCGTCGGAGGGTGGTGGGCGGGCGTCCTGCCCGTGGTGTTCGCCCTGCCGTTGATCGTGAGGGAACTGGGTGTGGCGGTGGGGGCGGCCTTCCTCGCGTCGCGGGGCGGAGGAACCCTGCAGGTGCGCTACCTGGGAAAGGTTGCCACGTTCCTCCTGTACGGCGCCATCCCGTCGTTCTACCTGTCCTCGGCCGAGACCGCCTGGTGGCTCTTCACGCCGCCGGCATGGATCGCAGGTTCGCTGGGGCTCTTCCTCTACTGGTGGGCGGGCGCCGGGTACGTGTCCGACATCCGGCGGGTCCTGACCTGACCCCCCGTCACACCCGACCGCTACCATCGCCGCCATGTTGATCCCCGAAGATCTGATCTACACCGAAGAACACGAGTGGCTGCGACCGGGCCAGGGCGGGACGTTCCGTGTTGGGATCACCGATTACGCCCAGGACCAGCTCGGGGACATCGTCTTCGTGGACCTCCCCGAGGTCGGGGCGTCCGTCGATGCCGGAGGCCTCCTCGCCGAAGTCGAGAGCACCAAGTCGGTGGGGGAGGTGTACGCCCCCGTGGCAGGCACCGTGACGGCCGTCAACGAATCGGTCGCCGCCCAGCCCGAGACCATCAACTCCGATCCGTACGGCGAGGGTTGGCTGGTCGAGATGGAACCCACCGACCCCCTACCGACGTTCCTGGACGCGGCCGCCTACCGGGCGCTGATCGAATGACCTCTCGAGAGCCATGACCCATTGTCCGAACTGCAGCAACGAGCTGCCGGCAGGCGCCACCACCTGCCCGGCTTGCGGCACGCACATCGAAACCGATCCCACGGTCGTGTTCGTCCCCGTGTCCGAGCGTCACCCTGCCCTGACTCCGGAGGAGGCCGGAGACGTCGAGGGTTTCGACGGCTTCGCGCTGGTGGTCGAACGCGGTCCCAGGGCTGGGATGACCTTCGTACTCAACCCCGGCTCGACCACGGTCGGCCGGCATCCGGACTCCGACATCTTCCTCGACGACGTCACCGTGTCACGCCATCACTGCCGCTTCACCGTCGACGCGCAGGGACTGCGGCTGGAAGACGCCGGATCGACCAACGGCACGTACGTCAACGGCGAACGCGTCGACTCCGGCGGCCTGGCACCGGGGGACGAGGTGCTCATCGGCCGTTTCCACCTGATCGTCGCGCACGGGGATGGCTGAGTCCGACAGGTCCCCGGAGGACGAGGGCCTGCTCTCGATCGGGGAGTTGATCAACGACCTCCGCGAGGAGTTTCCCGACGTGTCGATCTCCAAGGTCAGGTTCCTGGAGTCCCAGGGCTTGCTGGCCCCGGCACGTTCGGACGGGGGCTACCGGCTGTTCGATCCTTCGGACGTCGGCCGCCTCCGCTTCATCCTCCGCCAGCAGCGGGACCACTTCCTCCCGCTGAAGGTGATCAAGTCGAAGCTGACCCTGTGGGAACGGGGCGAGGAGATCGACGACGACGAGCCGGTGACTCGCACCGGCATCCTCGACCACCGGTCCGAACCTCTGACCGAGGCCGAAGTCATTCGTCGCTCCGGACTGACCGAACAGCAGTTGCAGGCGCTCGTTTCACACGGGCTGCTGGAAGAACCCACAGACGGCGTCTATGCGGCCGAGGCACTGGTGGTGGCATCGGAATCGCGGCGTCTGTTCGCCCAGGGACTCGAACCCCGCCATCTGAGAGCCGTGAAGCACGCCGCCGAACGGGAAGCCGACGTGATCGCACAGTTGAGCGCGCCCCTGCTCCGCATCCGAAACCCCGAGGGCAGGGAACAGGCCCGCAACGTCGTCGAATCGACCGGTGAATCGATGATCGCCCTCCACCGGGCCCTGCTGGCCGCCGAACTCCGCGACCTGCTCGAATGAGACGTTCCCTTCGTTCGGTCGTGCTGCTGCTGGCAGCCCTCCAGGTCGCGGCGGTGCTCCCGCCGCGACCAGTCGAGAAGTACCCGCCGATCCCGGCGCCCGCGGTGACGGCGCCGGCCTGGATGCTTTACGACGAGACGAACGGAGTCGTACTCGGAGGATCCCAGGTCGACCTGGCCCGGCCGATGGCCTCGACCACGAAGCTCATGACGGCGTTGCTCGCATTCGAGTCGGGGATGATGGGTGACACCGTGACCGTGTCCGCCCTCGCCGCCGACGTCGGAGAGGCATCCCTGGGGCTCGTCGCGGGCGAACGCGTCCCGATGGAGATGCTGGTGTACGGCCTCATGATCCGTTCCGGCAACGATGCCGCCACGGCAGTGGCCGAGCACGTCTCCGGATCGGTGGAGGCATTCGTGCAGCTGATGAACGAGCGCGCGGTCGAACTGGGCCTCACCGAGACCTCCTTCGCGAACCCGCACGGCCTGGATGCTCCCGGGCACGAGTCGTCGCCGCGGGACCTCCTGGAACTCGGCCGGGCGGTCTTCGCAATACCCGAACTCGCAGAGATCGCCGTCACCACCCGCTACCGCATCACCGACGCCCCGGACGGGTCGGCGCGCCTCGCCGAATCGACCAACGCCCTGCTCGACAGCTACGAAGGCTCATTCGGCGGCAAGACAGGGTTCACGTTCCGCGCCGGGCTGGTGTTCGTCGGGGGAGCGGAGCGCGACGGGCGCCGACTGTGGGTGGTGGTGATGGGATCGGAAGGCTCCCGGGCTCACTTCTCGGACTCCGCCCGCCTCCTCGACCACGGGTTCGAAGAGCTGGCCATCGTCGACACGATCGGGCGAGGGATCCCGTTCCGACTCGTTTCCGGCCCTCCCGATCCCCAACTGATGGCGGTGGCACGACTCAACACCCTCGTTCTGCTCGGCATGCTGGATGCGCCGGAGAAGGTGGCCGAACCGTTGGAGGTCGAGACACGCACCGAGACTCTCACCGCCGACCTGCCGGGCCCGGGGGATGCACTCCGATGGCTACTGGAAGGTGTGACCGGTGGCTGAGCCCCATTTGGTCGTGCTGTCGGAGGAAGACATCCGGCATCGCGTCGGCGAGCTCGGCGCCCTCCTCAGCCGCGACTACGCCGGGCGCCGGCCGGTTCTCGTGGGAGTCCTCACCGGTGCCCTCTGGTTCCTCGCCGACCTCGTGCGGGAGATCCACCTCGATCTGGATGTCGACTTCCTGCTGCTCAACCGTTTCGGGGAGGGCGGCCGAATACGGATCCACACCGACACCGCCATCCCCCTCACGGGGCGGGATGTCATCCTCGTCGAAGACATCGTCGACACGGGACTCTCCCTGACGGTGCTGCGAAGGATGATCGAGGAGCGAGGGGTGGCATCGATCCGCTGCGTGGCCCTACTCGACAAGGTCACCCGCCGGATCGTGGACGTGCCTCTCGAGTACCGGGGATTCGAGGTCGGAGACGAATACCTGATCGGGTACGGCCTCGACCACGAGGGTCTGTACCGGAACGTCCGCGACATCTGGGCGGTCATGGATCTGGCGGCGTTCCGGGAGGACCCCGATGCCTTCCGCGAGAAGGTGTTCGCCCGACGCTGATAGGCTGCGCGAGATGGACACGCAGGTCATCCCGATGGTGATCACGGGAGTTCGCGTCGAGGTCCCGTCGAACACGCCGATCGTCCTGCTCCGGGAGCAGAGTGGCGATCGCTTCCTCCCGATCTGGGTCGGGCCTGTGGAAGCGATGGCGATCAGCTCCGCCATGGAAGGCAACCAGCCACCCCGCCCACAGACCCACGACCTGCTCGTCAGCACCATCACCGCCCTCGGCGCACGCCTCGTCAGGGCCACGGTGACCGAACTGCGGGACAGCGTGTTCTTCGCCGAACTCCTCCTCGACCTCGATGGTCGATCCGTCACGGTGTCGTCCCGCCCCTCCGACGCCATCGCACTATGCGTGCGCACAGGAACCCCCGTCTTCGCCCAGTCGGCCGTCCTCGACGAAGCCGGCATCGAGATCCGCGACGACGAAGACGAAGCGGAGATCGAGCAGTTCCGGGAGATGCTGGAAGACCTGACCGTGGAGGACTTCCTCGACGAGGAGTGAACGGTGACATTGCAGGGGGCGCGAGCCCCCCGGCACCCCCCAGCGCTCGATCCCTGCGGGATCGTCGCATTTCGCGTCCTTGGGGTGTTCCACGTGTTTGTCCCCCTCGCGACCGAGCCGAAGGCGAGGGAGTGCTGGGGGGACCGGCCCGGCGAATGCCGGGCCGAGGGGGGTTGTGAGCGAAGCGAACTCGTGAACCAGCTCTGGGACGGCCCCCCTTGCCTCGCCTGGCGGCGAGGCTGCTCCCCCCAATGTCGCTTCGCTCCTGGGGGGAGAAACCCCTGGGGTCTTCCACTTGTCTGTCCCCCTCGCGACGCCGTAGGCGTCGTGTTGGGGGGACCGGCCCGGCGAATGCCGGGCCGAGGGGGGCTGTGAGCGGAGCGAACTCGTGGACCAGACTGATTGTGGGCCAATCGGTCAGGCCTTGACAAAACTACGACCATTAGGCAAAATACGAGCATGCATAGCACACACACTTCCATGTCTCTCGCCTTCGACGACACCGGCGGGGCCGGTCGCTTGCTCGTCATGCTTCCTG
>DATHWB010000211.1:0-2338 GCA_035460965.1 Acidimicrobiia bacterium | reverse complement strand
TGGTGTCCGTGTTCGCAAGCTTCATGCTGGAAGACATCAGGACGGTGAAGATCCTCGGATTGGGTCTGGCAGCCGCAGTCGCCATCGACGCGACAGTGGTGCGGATGCTCCTCGTACCAGCGACCATGGAGCTCTTGGGCGACAAGAACTGGTGGATCCCCCGTTGGCTCGACCGCATCCTCCCCAAGCTCATCGTCGAGCCACAACAGTCCACAGACATCCAGAACGAACCAACGAACACCCCCGGCAGTGCGACGCGCGCCGCTCTCCGTACCCCGAAGGAGCGAAAGCCGACGCGAGACGCTCGCGACCCTGAGGTGTTCGCCTAGGGCGCCCAGCCGTGACGCTTGGCGTGGTCCTCGAAGATCTCACGAAGTTGGTCGGGATCCTCGATGTTGCTCTGCCCAATGGGCGGGTCAGCCCGAATCGCTTCGATGGGGATTCCAAGGACCTCCTCGAACCGCTCACCCTCCCGTCGGAACAGCCACCTGTACTTCTTCTGCCGCCAGACCACCAGCACGCCATCAAACGGCCCTGCCGGCCCTGAAGCGACCGCTTCGAGGGCTTCGGGCGGCGAATCGGTTCGTGTCTCACCTGTTGCAGAGAGTCCCGCTCTGGCCATGAACTCGAGCATGATCGCGAGGCGATCGTCTGCATCCTTCCGGGCTTGGGTCTCGGTCCAGGTCAACCCGTAGTCCGGTCGAAGGACGGGCATCATCAAATGGAATTCCGTCGGCGATTCTCCGGCAAGCCGATACAAGTAGTCAAAGACGGTCGGCCCGGCCAACGTGTGCAACATCGCAACCAAGAGCTTGCGCCCACCGCTAGGTCCCGTGCCCTCCAAGCTGTCGTCGCCCATCGCGTGATCTCTCTTTCGGATCGACCTGGCCACTGCAACCCGCATGCCAGGGCAGCAGGTCACCGGCGATGATATTGCATCCGATCGGCCCGCCGTGGCGCCGGACGACGAGCGGGCTCGTACGCCACGTGGCTCATCCGCAGCCATCCCGACGAAGTCGATGACGGTTCCGCCAACCCGCTCCATGGGACGACGCGCAGACGGCCTCGCCGGGCGCAGGACGCCGGAAAGGGTGCCCAGTCTCGTGAAGATCTGAGTCTCCTACCATCCGTGGCATGGCAGGTCGGTTTCCGGTGATCATTCAGGGTGGAATGGGTGTGGGGGTTTCGGGCTGGCAGCTCGCCCGGGCGGTCTCCGCCAACGGTCAACTCGGTGTGGTGTCGGGCACGGCCCTGGACGCGGTGCTCGTCCGCCGCCTTCAGGCCGGCGATCCCGGAGGCCACGTTCGGCGAGCCCTCGCTGCGTTCCCGGTGCTCGGGGTCGCCGATCGGATCGTCGACCGCTACTTCACCCCCGAGGGGAAGGCACACGACACACGGTTCATGGCGAAGCCGATGCCGCGAGCGGCACTGTCGAGCCGTCTCGAGGAGCTGATCGTCGCCGCCAACTTCGTGGAGGTGGCTCTGGCCAAGGAGAGCCATTCCAATCCGGTCGGCATCAACTATCTCGAGAAGATCCAGTCGACGATGCTTCCGTCGCTGTATGGGGCCATGCTCGCCGGAGTCGACTACGTACTCGTCGGTGCGGGGATCCCACGGGCGATCCCGCGCGCCCTCGACCAACTGGCCAACGGTGAGCCGGTCGAGTTGAAGATCGACCTCAAGGGCGGGGGCGCCGACGACGGGCTGTTCAGTCGATTCGATCCGGTCGCCTTCACCGGGGGGGCGCTACCGCCCGTGAGACGGCCACTGTTCCTGGCCATCGTCTCGTCCCACGTGCTGGCGACGATGCTGGCACAACGGGTGGAGCCACCGGTCGACGGGTTCGTCGTCGAGGGTCCGACGGCCGGAGGTCACAACGCCCCGCCCAGGGGGAAGCTCGGTCTCAACGCGGCGGGCGAGCCGATCTACGGGGATCGGGACGCTCCGGATCTCGACGCCATCCGTGGGCTCGGTCTCCCGTTCTGGCTCGCAGGGTCTTACGCCCATCCGGACCGTGTTCAGGCCGCGCTGGCGGAAGGGGCCGAAGGTGTGCAGGTCGGGACCGCGTTCGCCTACTGCGAAGAGTCGGGGCTCGACCCCGAGATCAAGCGCCAGGTGCTGAAGATGAGCCGCGACAACGAAGTGTCGCTCGTCACCGACCCTGTGGCATCGCCTACCGGCTTCCCGTTCAAGGTCGTCCAGATCGCGGGCACGCTGTCCGACGATGAGCGCTACGAGAGCCGGGACCGGAAGTGCGACCTCGGGTACCTGCGCACCGCGTATCGGGACCACGAAGGAAAGATCGGATGGCGCTGCCCTGCCGAACCCGTCGACGACT
>DATHWB010000210.1:0-3352 GCA_035460965.1 Acidimicrobiia bacterium | reverse complement strand
ACGCCGGAATCCTCAACCGCAACGGGATCCTCGATGCATTGGAACGCGGTCAGCGATGGCTGAGTCGCCGCGGGGACATCTACGGGGTGCTGGTCGTGACGTTCCCGTCGCTCGTCGCCGAGGCGGTGCACGGGAGCGAGTCGACCGAGTTCCGAACGCACGTGGCCGCAACCATCGCCGCCGCGGTCCGCGACGTCGACTCGGTGGGCCGGGTGGACGAGCGCACCTTCGCGGCGGTCCTCGCCGACCTCAATCCGGGGGCGATCGAGATCGTGGCCGTCCGCCTCCGAGAGCTGCTCGATCGAATGGCCGCCTCCACCCCCGCCATGGGCGGGACGTTCAAGATAGGCGGACTCGAGATACTGGAGGCCAAGCCGTCCGGCGAAGTGCTCGACACCGCCCTGGAGCTGGCGCGCACCAGTACGGGGACGACCTCACTGGGCCAGATCACCTGATCAATCCGACGTCGGCCTCATCGTGGGGAACAGGATCACCTCACGGATGTGCACCTGGTCCGTGAGGAGCATGACCAACCGGTCGACACCGATTCCGAGCCCACCGGTCGGCGGCATGCCGTACTCCAGCGCCCGGAGGAAGTCCTCGTCGATCGGGTGGGCCTCGTCGTCACCGGCCGCCCGCGCAGCCGCCTGGGCGAGGAACCTCTCCCGCTGATCACGCGGGTCGTTGAGCTCGGTGAAGGCGTTGGCGTACTCCGCTCCGGCGATGAACAACTCGAACCGCTCGGTGAGTTCCGGTTCGTCTCGGTGGCGCCGGGCGAGCGGTGAGATCTCGACCGGATAGTCGGTGACGAACGTCGGCTCCCAGATCGACGCCTCGGCGGTGGCTTCGAACAGCTCCTCGATCAGCTTGCCCGCACCCCAGTCGTCGCTCGGTTCGATGCCGTGGTGGCGGGCGAGTCCGGCGAGTTCGGCAACCGGCGAGTGGATCGAGACGTCAACGCCCGTCGCCTCGGACACGAGATCGGTCATCCGTGCCCGCCGGTACGGTCCGGCCAAGGACATCGGACGTCCCTGGTACTCGATCTCGGTCGAGCCGGTGGCAGCCACCGCAACCGCAGCCACGATCTCTTCGACCATCTCCATGATGTCCGAGTAGTCCGCGAAGGCCTCGTACGACTCGAGCATCGTGAACTCAGGGTTGTGCGTCGAGTCGACACCCTCGTTGCGGAAGATCCGCCCGATCTCGAACACCCGCTCGAGCCCCCCGACCACGAGACGCTTGAGGTGGAGTTCCGTGGCGATCCGCAGGAACAGGTCCGTGTCGAGCGCGTTGTGGTGGGTGACGAACGGTCGCGCCAGGGCGCCACCTGCGTGCGCCTGGAGAATCGGGGTCTCGACCTCGACGTAGCCGCGACTCTCGAACTCGCGTCGGAGAGCGCTCACCACCTTCGCCCGTCTCAGGGCGACGCGGCGGGCGTCAGGGTTGACGATCAGATCGACGTATCGGTGGCGGGAGCGTTCTTCGACGTCCGTGAGGCCATGCCACTTGTCGGGGAGGGGACGCAGACCCTTGGACAGCAGGCGGAACGTGGCGACCTTGACGCTCAGTTCGCCCTTGCGCGTGGTCATGACGACTCCGCATGCCTGCACCCAGTCGCCGGGTTCCAGCAACCCCACCATCCGGAACTCGTCCTCGGTGAGGTCCGTGCGTGAGAAGAACAGCTGCAGGGCACCGTGGCCGTCCTCGATCGTCAGGAAGACGAGCTTCCCGAAATCCCGCTCGAGGCGGATCCGGCCGGTGACCGTGACCTCGACATCGGTCTCCTCGCCCGGCCCGAGGTCTCCGTGGCCGTCCCGAACCTCCGCGGTGGTGTGGGTTCGGTCGGCGCCCGGCGGGTAGGGATCGACACCCGCCTCCTCCCACTCGCCCAGCTTGGCGAGCCGCGCCGCCGTCAGCGGATGCGCTTCGAGCGGCGATGTGAGGTCGGCTGGTTCATCGGTGGGGTCGGCCATTGGCGCGTGAACTTTGGACCCCGGACGTCCCCGCATCAAATCGGACCCGGAACCGGGGACCCCGACTGAACGGTCCGATGCGCATCCTCCCACCCGGAGGAGCCCCCGGGGTGTGACATTTTCCTCTGTACGGCAGGTCCTGACGGACGCACGATCGTCACATGACGGGTGACGCACCGCTCCGTGTCCTGGCAGCCACTGATGGGGCATCACTTCGTGAAGCATGGATCGACAACATGCGGGTGGCGATCCTCCTGGGGGTCATCGGATCGCACGTGGCCCTCATCTACGTGCTCGATGTCGACTGGTACTACGACGAGCGAACGGCAAGCCAGGTGGCCACGGCTGTTCTCGCCGGGCTCTTCTTGCCAGGTCTGCTGTTCGGCATGGGGCTCCTGTTCTTCGTCGCCGGATCGTTCACGCCTTTGGCTCTCGAACGCAAGGGTGCCCCTCGCCTCGCGATCGACCGGCTCTGGCGACTCGGTGTCCCCACAGCCTCCTACCTCTTCATGATCAATCCGGCGCTGAACTTCTTCGGCGATCGGGCCGCAGGCCGGGGAGAGACGGTCGCCGACTACTTCGGTCGCAGCTACTGGGACGACGTCGAACTCGGTGTGGCGTGGTTCATGGCTGCGCTCCTTGTGTTCTCCCTGACGTATGCAGCGTGGCGGTCGCGATGGGCGGCGGAGGAGCGGCACACCACGCTCCGTCGGGGCGATCTGGTGAGAGCAGGTGTGTTCATCGCGGTGGCGTCCTTCATGGTGCGCCTCGAGTTTCCGATACTGAGCGGAGAAAGTGCTTTGGGGCTGAATCTCTGGGAGTACCCGCAGATGGCCGCACTCTTCGCGCTCGGTGTCCTCGCCCGAGAGCGGGGTTGGCTGACGGGTGGTCTGTCCCAGCAGCTGCGCAGGGCCTGTGGGTGGGCAGCTGTCGTCGGGCTCGTCCTTGCCGCGGTCGTTGGCGTCGGGGTCGCCCTCACCGATGACCCCGAACCCTTCCTCGGAGGGTGGCGATTCGAGGCGACACTGATCCCGCTGGTCGAGGCCACGCTGGCGCTCGGCATGTCGCTTTGGGCGGTCGACTGGTTTCGGCGCCGCGCCAATCGTTCCGGCTCTCTGATGCGGGGTCTCGGACGGGCTTCGTTCGCTGCCTATCTCGTGCACGTACCTATCACGATCGCGCTCGCGATAGCCTTGCGGGACGTCGGACTCCCAGCCGAAGTGAAGTTCCTTGGCGTCTTCGCGGTCGGGGCGGTCGGGTCATTCGGGCTCGGATGGCTCTTCACTCGCTCGCCGATGGCGGGGCGAATCCTCTGAGGAACGGCGCGCCTCCGCCCCGTTCGCGTTCACCGATGGATGTCCACCGCGCTGACATGTCCA
>DATHWB010000209.1:0-6807 GCA_035460965.1 Acidimicrobiia bacterium | reverse complement strand
GGACGCACCGATCTCCCCGGCGGTTCGCACGACCAACTGATGCGGTCCATGCGCGAGCGGGTGCTGGACCTGCCGGACGAGGTGGACGTCCTCCCGGGCCACGGTCCCCGGACGACGATCGGCCGGGAGCGTCTGACCAATCCGTTCCTGCGAGGCCTGGTCGGGTGATGGCGCGGGTCCCGATTATCCTCGGCGGCGCCGGATCGGCTCGCCGTGGATCCGTCCGCTTCCCATGATCACCCCCCGCACACCTTCCGGAGTCCTCGAACTGCTGCCTGCGGACCAGGCGGCCTTCCGCAGGATGCTCGACACGATCCGCTCGACCTACGAGCGCTTCGGTTTCGTCGAGATCGAGACGCCCGTGTTCGAGATGTCAGACGTGCTCCTCACCAAGACCGGCGGGGAGACCGAACGCCAGATCTACTTCGTGCAGTCCACCGGCGCCATGGACAGGGAGGGACTGCCCGACCTGGCTCTGCGTTTCGACCTCACCGTGCCGCTCGCCCGTTACGTGGCGGAACACCAGAACGATCTGGCGTTCCCGTTCAAGCGCCACCAGATACAGCGGGTGTACCGCGGGGAACGACCCCAGAAAGGCAGATTCCGGGAGTTCTACCAATGCGACATCGATGTCATCGGCCGGGACACTCTCAGCCTCCGACACGACGCGGAGGTCCCTGCCGTCATCCACGACGTCTTCAGCCGAATCGGGATCGGGCCGTTCACGATCAGGATCAACCACCGGGGGCTCATGACCGGCCTGCTGGCGCAGGAAGGCGTCGCTGAGGCGGAGCTTCGGGCTTCCGTGCTTCGGGAGATCGACAAGCTCGACAAGCGGCCCGCGCAGGAGGTCGGAGAGTCGCTCCTGCGCCTCGGCCTCGAACAGGGGACCGCGGCTCGCCTGCTCGACCTCGTCACACGCCGGGTGTCCGGCTCCGCGGCTGCGATCGACATCCTGCACGGCCTCGATGCGTCCGACGACCGGGTCAGACGAGGAGTCGCCGATCTCACCGTCGTGTTCGAAGGGCTGGCGGATCTGGGGGTGCCCGACGATCGGTACGCGCTCGATCTCGGGGTGGCACGCGGACTCGAGTACTACACCGGGACCGTGTACGAGACGACACTCGACGAGCACCCCGAGATCGGATCGGTGTGCTCTGGCGGCCGCTACGAGGACCTCGCCGGCCTGTACACGAAGGCCCGCCTGCCCGGGGTGGGGATCTCGATCGGACTCACCCGCCTCTTCTGGCAGCTGCGGGAGGCCGGGCTGATCGGACCGGTGGACACGTCGGTGCAGGCGTATGTGACGGTCATGGATGTCGGCGGCGTCGGAGCGGCCCTGCGGCTCGCCACCTCGCTGCGGTCCGCCGGGATCAACACCGATGTCGCGCCCGAGCCTGATCGCCTCGGCAGGCAGCTGAAGCACGCCGACCGGCTGGGGGCGCGATTCGCGCTCATCATGGGCGAAGAGGAGCGGGCGGCGGGCACGGTGACGCTGAAGGACCTCCGCACCGGGGAACAGGTCGTCCTGCCCGCCGACGGTGAAGAGTTGACGTCCAGGATTCAGGCAGGAGTGACATGACGCAGTACCGAACGGCACACGCAGGAACGATGGACGACAGCAGGGTGGGGGACGTCGTCACCGTCGCCGGGTGGGTGCAGCGCCGGCGCGACCACGGCGGGGTGGCGTTCTTCGATCTCCGGGACGGGTCGGGCCTGGTGCAGATCGTGGCGGATCCCGAGCAGATCCCTGCCGTGCACGATCTGCGGATGGAGTACTGCGTCTCGGTGACCGGAGAGGTGCGTACCCGCCCCGAGGGCACGGTCAATCCGGATCTGCCGACGGGCAGCGTCGAGATCGGCGCGACGGAGATCACGGTGCTGAGCCCGGCCGAGCCTCTCCCCTTCATGCTGGACGACCGGATCGACACCGATGAGCGCGTTCGGCTCGAGTACCGCTACCTCGACCTCCGCCGTCCGTCGATGGCCGCCAATCTCCATGCCCGCTCCCGGGCGTCCTCGGCGATCCGCCAGACGCTGGAGTCCCGGGGCTTTCTCGAGGTGGAGACGCCGACGCTGATCCGTTCCACGCCGGAAGGGGCGCGTGACGTGCTGGTTCCCAGCCGGCTGCGCAAGGGGAGCTTCTACGCCCTCCCGCAGTCGCCCCAGCTCTTCAAACAGCTCCTCATGATCGGCGGCGTGGAGCGGTACTACCAGATTGCCCGCTGCTACCGGGACGAGGATTTCCGCGCCGACCGCCAACTCGAGTTCACGCAGCTCGATCTCGAAGGTTCCTTCTGGGGTCAGGACGAAGTGCTGGCGACCGTTCAGGACGTCATCGCTGCCGCCGTGCTGGCGGTGCGGGGCGTCGAGGTTCCCCTTCCGTTCCCTACGTTGACCTGGCGCGAGGCGATGGACCGATTCGGCACAGACAAGCCCGATCTCCGCTTCGGGATGGAGATCGTCGTACTCGACGACGTCTTCGCGACGTCGGGATTCGGGGTCTTCGCCTCCACCCTCACCGGAGGCGGCACGATCCGCGGCATCAACGCCGGTCGCATCGACTTCCCGCGGTCGCGGGCAGACGGCCTCACCGACGACGCGAAGGCGGCGGGAGCCAAGGGTTTGGTCTGGATGGTGGTCGAAGACGACGGGTCCCTCCGGTCACCGGTCGCCAAGTTCCTGCGGGAAGACGAGGCTGCCGGGCTGGTGGAGGCCCTGGAAGGTAGGCCCGGCGACGTCCTGTTGTTGGTGGCCGACGCGTGGAAGACGGCTGTGTCGGTCCTGGGCGGCCTGCGCAACTCGCTCGGTCGCCCGACGGGTCATGACGAGTTGTCGTTCCTGTGCGTGGTCGACTTCCCGATGTTCGAGAAGGACGAGGACGGCAAGATCACGTTCTCGCATCATCCCTTCACCGCGCCGCGCGACATCGAAGTGGCACGCACCGCGCCGCTCGAAGCGACGTCGAAGGCCTACGACGTCGTCGTCAACGGGATCGAACTGGGTTCGGGCTCGGTCAGGATCCATGACCCGGAGATCCAGTCCGAGGTCTTCGACATCCTCGGGATCGATCGGGAGTCGGCCGAGAGGCGCTTCGGTTGGTTCCTGCGGGCGCTTCGATACGGCACGCCACCGCATGCCGGTTTCGCCTTCGGAATCGATCGACTGGTCATGGTGCTTCAGAACGAGCAGTCGATCCGCGACGTGATTCCGTTCCCCAAGACCCAGACGGGTTTGGACCCGCTGACCTCGTCGCCCAGCCGGGTGGAGGACGCCCAGCTCGCCGAACTCGGCATCCGGCTGCGTCCAGAGGTCGCGGCTGAACAGGAGACCTGATCCGGTCGTGGACCTGTTCAGCGCAGGCGCGGAGCGAGCCAGGGAATCGGTAGCGCCGCTCGCCGCCCGGATGCGTCCCCGGACGATCGACGAGGTGGTGGGACAACCCGGGTTGCTGGGATCAGGTGCCGCATTTCGTCGGATCGTCGAGTCGAGACGCCCGGTCTCGATGTTGCTCTGGGGGCCACCTGGCACCGGCAAGACGACCCTGGCGAGGCTCATCGCCCACCACGTCGATGCCGTCTTCGAGACCCTGTCGGCCACCAGTGCGGGCGTCAAGGACGTGCGAGCGGTGTTGGCGGCAGCCCGGGAGCGGCTCGGCGCCGACGAGCGACGGACCGTGCTCTTCCTGGACGAGATCCATCGATTCTCCAAGTCGCAGCAGGACGCCCTGCTCCCGGGGGTGGAGGACGGGACGGTCATCCTCGTCGGGGCGACGACGGAGAATCCGTTCTTCGAGGTGAACTCGCCGCTGATGAGCCGTATGACGTTGTTCCGGACTGAGCGGCTCGACGAGGAGGCGGTGGCGGAACTGGTCGACCGGGCACTTCACGACACCGAGCGCGGGCTGGGTGCCGACGGGCTGACGATCGGAGACGAGGCGCGTCGGGTGCTGGCGTCCCGTGCCGGGGGCGACGCCCGTCACGCCCTGACGGCGCTGGAGGTGGCGGCGTCGCTCGCCATCGGCCGGCGTTCCGATGTGATCGAGGTCGACGACGTCGGCGAGGCGCTGCAGCGCCGCATCGTCCGTTACGACAAGGACGGCGACGCCCACTACGACGTGATCTCGGCGTTCATCAAGAGCGTCAGGGGATCGGACGTGGATGCCGCGTTGTACTGGCTCCATCTGATGATCGAGGGGGGAGAGGATCCGGAGTTCATCGTGCGCCGGCTGATCGTGCTGGCGTCGGAGGACATCGGCCTCGCCGATCCCAACGCCCTCCTGCAGGCCGTGGCCGCCAGCCAGGCCCTGGCGTTCGTGGGGATGCCGGAGGCGGCATTCCACCTGACCCAGGCGACGGTGTACCTGTCTATCGCCCCCAAATCGAACTCGGTGGGCGGATCGATGGCGGCGGCCAGATCGGTGTTGGGCGACGGTCCCGCTCCGGTCGTGCCGGCGCACCTTCGGGACGCTCACTACGCCGGGGCGGGGCAGGTGGGGCACGGCGAGGGCTATCGCTACGCCCACGACGGTCCCAACCACATCGTCGAGCAGCGTTACCTGCCTGACGGGGTCGACCCCGGTCCGCTGTACCGCCCGGGAGCGGAAGGGAGGGAGGACTCCCTCGCCGAACGCCTCCGATGGATCGACGACCGGCTGGGGAAGCCGCCGCGGTGACGACGCCCACTGTGGACGTGCGGATCGTCGACGGGGTGGCCGAGCACATTCGTCCAGTCGCGGCCGAGTACGGCTCGCGTCCTGCGCTCGTGACGGACCGCACGCTCGCCGCCACCGGCATGGTCACACCCGTCGCCCACGCCCTGGACGATCGGGTGTTCGTGATCGACCTCGGCGAACCGACCTCGAACCAGGTGGGGGTGCTGGCCGCCGAGCTGGCCGCGGCAGGTATCGACGTCGCCGTTGCAGTGGGTGGTGGGAGCGTGATCGACACCACCAAACTGGCCGCACGTCTCGTGTCCGAGCCCGACGGGTTGCCGGCGCGGCTCCTGTCGGCTGCACCCTTCCCGGACTCGGTGGGCGCCGTCGTGGCCGTGCCCACCACTGCCGGCTCGGGGGCGGAGGTGACACGCACCGCGATCGTCACCCACCACGGGAGGAAGAGCTGGGCTTGGGATGAGCGGCTCCGCCCGGAAGCGGCAGTCCTCTCGGCGGAGATGACGGCGTCCACGCCGCGGCCGGTGGCGCTGGCTGCCGGCCTCGACGCCTTCTCCCATGCCCTCGAAGCAGCGACCGGGAAGCGTTCGTTCGCCGCCGTACGGTCACTCGGCTTCGACGCGGTGGCGACCGTGTACCGGTTGCTACCCGAAGTGGTCCGGAACGGGGGAGCGGGCGAGCGGCTGGAACTGGCAGCCGCCGCCGCTGCCGCGGGCACGGCCATCGACCATTGCGGGACGGGTATCGGACACGCCGTCGGCCATGCCGTCGGTTCGCTGGTGCGCGTGCCGCACGGGCTGGCCGTGGCGCTCGGACTCCGGGCGGGACTCGCATGGACGCTGGAGCGAGCGCCCGAGGCCTTCGATGGCCTGGCAGCTCGGCTGTCGCCTGGGGCTGCGACCGAGGATCTCCCCCGGCTCTTCGAGGAGTTCTTGGACGCGGTCGGCTTCGACGACGAGCTCCGTCGTCACGCCGCCCCGGATCTCGATGCCCTCGTCGGGGAAATGGGTTCGGAGGAGCACCGGCCGATGCGACAGAACAACGCTCGACCGATCGGAGACGGCGATGTGAGAGAGGTCGCACGACTGGCGCTGCAGGGGTGGGGACGATGATCGAGTCGATCACCGTCACCCACCATCGGTTGCAGCTCGATCCGCCGTTCCCGGCCGCCTGGGATCCGCGACCGCGGCGGGCCTTCCCGGTGGCGGTGGTGCAGGTGACGGACGACTCGGGTGCGGTGGGGGTGGGTGCGGGCGATCCGATGCGCGGGTTGGTGGACTACGAGGACCTCTTCGTCGGTTCCGATCCACTCGACCTCGATCGGCACACGGCGGTGCTCGACAACGTGGCCTTCCTCGACGGCAGGCCGTGGCCCTTCGAGAACGCCCTGTGGGATCTGGCCGGGAAACTGACAGGGCTGCCGGTGTGGCGGATGGTGGGTGGTCTCTCGAACGCCCTGGACCTGTACGCCTCGTTCGGAACGCATCGGAGTCCCGCCGAGACCGCCGATCGGGCGCGGATGGTCGTGGAGCGGGGCTTTCGGGCACTCAAGCTGCGTTTCGGTCGGGAGAACGTCGCCGACGACCTGGCGGTGCTCGACGCGGTCCTGGGGTCCGTCGGCGCGGACGTGGCGGTGATGGTGGACTGCAACCAGGGATGGCGGATGCCATGGGACACGGCACCCCCGGCTCAGCTGGCGGACGTCATCCCCCTCGCCCGTCTCCTGGTCGAGCGCGGGGTCCACTGGATGGAGGAGCCGCTGCACCGGGGAGACCACGCCGGGATGGCCCGACTACGTGAGGAGACCGGTGTGAGAGTCGCCGGCGGTGAGATGACCAGGGAGATCCACGAGTTCCGGGCGATGCTGGCGGCCGGGGCACTCGACGTGTACCAACCCGACGCCGCGGTCACCGGCGGCATCGGCGGCCTGCGGAGCCTGGCGGTCGAGGTGCGCGACCGAGGGCACGTGTTCAGTCCGCACACGTGGGGGAGCGGGGTGGGTTTCGTCGCGAACGCCCATCTGACCGCTGGGACCGGCGGTACCAGCTATCTCGAGTACCCACTGGACCCGCCGGAATGGACCGAGGAGCGGAGAGACTTCGTGTTGACGTCACCGGTGCGGGCGGACGGCCGGC
>DATHWB010000208.1:0-9292 GCA_035460965.1 Acidimicrobiia bacterium | reverse complement strand
CTGCCCGCTCCCCCCGAACGGACCCACGGCGTCGAGTCCGACGGCCGACGCCATCGCATCGGCGGTGCCACCCGGTGCACCGTCGAACGAGGTGTGGACGACGACGAGGGACACACCGGCCTCGGCGAGCCGGAGAGCTCGGCCGGCGGGACTCGCACCCGCCACGAACCGGGTGGTCGGCTGGAACAGGAGCGGGTGGTAGGTGACGAGGAGGTCGGGAGGGCGGGGACCGAATGCGCCCAGCACCTCCTCCGTGACCTCGTGACACACCGCCACCGACGAGACATCCGCCGCAGGATCGCCCACCTGGAGGCCCACCGGATCCCAGGCGGCAGCCGACCCGCTCGGCGCGGTCCGGTCGAGGATCGCGAGAACGTCGGACACGGAGGGCATTGGCGCCGCATCGTACCGGCAGGTTTCGGATCGGTCCGAGGCGGGTAGTCCCTCAGGGAGACACGAACACGAGGTCACCCATGAACCAGTCCACGATGCAACGCATCACGAACGCCGCGGTCGGGCTTCCCGTCTACGCCGTGAACGCCCTGATGGATCGGCTCGCCGAAGCGCGGGCCTCCCTCGAGGCCTCCGCCGAACAGCTCTCGGCGTCCGCCCGCGAGGACATCGACCGTTGGGCGCTGGAAGGCGAAGAGATCGTGGGTCGCATGATGCGCCGGGTTCGCCGTGACCTACCGGAAGCGGCCGCCACCATGCGTGACACGGTGCAGGGGCTCGCCGCCACCGTCGTGTCCCCCGCCAACGATGTGTCGGACATCCCCGGCGTCGGCGAGGCCTACGCCGAACGGATGCGGAACGAGGGCGTCGCCACGGTGGCCGCCTTCCTGGCCCGGACCGAAGATCCCGACTCGCTCCAGCGATTCTCCTCGGCGACGGGGATCGGCAAGGGACGCCTGGAGAACTGGAGGACGAGAGTCGACCTGCGAGCCATCGAGGGGGTCGACGAGGCGTACGAGACGATCCTGCGACGCGCTGGTTTCGCCTCCGTCGCGTCGGTGGCCTCCGCCGATCCCGAGACGATGAGCCGGCGGATCGCCGCAGTCGACCCGGACCGGATGCCCTCGAGCACCACCATCGAAGGATGGATCACCTCCGCCGATCGAATCGACGCCTGAGTCGCCGGCGGGAACGCGAGTCCACAGCTGCCGACGGGTCGTCCAGGACAATTCCCCTTTGGATTGCGGCGATCCCGACTGACAATGTCGGGATGACTCAACGAGCGACGCTCCTCATCACCGTCCTCGCCCTTGCCGCATGCTCCTCGACGCCGGTCGAGTCCACCCCGACCACTGCGGCCCCCGTCACCACCACGACCGCCCCTCCCGCAGGGAGCCAGGTCTTCGAAGTGGTGGCGATGGCATCGCACCCGAACGGAGCACAGTTGCGCATCGACCGGATCGAGGCGTTCGAGCACGCCATCGTCTTGACGGGCGCCATCACCAACGGGTCGCCCTACGGGATCAGGATCACCGGCGGAACCACCGCACTGCACGCCGACACCGGCGAAACCGCCGCCCTGCGATCGGTGCTCGAAACCGACTCCATCGAACCTGCCGGAGAACGCGCGCTCACACTCGAGTTCGACGCGCTGACCGCCCCGACCTCCGTGACGCTCACCGTCAACCACGGTGGTGGCTCCTCGGCGACCAGCCCGACCACCACAGACCCGTCCTTCCAGCTCGGACCGATTCGGCTCGATCCCGACGCCATCCGACCGGACCTGCCAGAGCCGGCCCCACTGCGCCACAGCACCACCGACCAGAGCGGCTCCGGCATCGAACTCCTGGTCGAGGGGATCAACTACACCAACAACCGCATCGGGGTGTGGGTCCGGATCTCCAACCCCCTCGATCGCGACGCCCGCATCGCCCCGAGCATCGCCCTCAGCCTGATCGAGGACGACCTGGGCAACCGGTATCCGCTGGTCCTGCCCGCCGGCGAGGGGTGGATCACGATCCCGGCAGGGACTGCTCGCTCCGGTGCGCTGGCATTCGCCGGACGCATCCATCCCAACGCCTCGTCTCTCAGCCTCGGCCTCAACGCCGCGACCCAGACCCACCAGGCACTCGGCCGGATCTATCCCGAGCTCATCCTCACGGACATCCCCGTGGTCGGAGTAGGCCAGGTGCTCCCGCTCCCTCAGACCTTGCTCGTCTCCGAAAGCGGGGACCATCCGGCCGCCGTCGGAGTCACGGTGGGGGCACTCCGGTTCACCCGCTCAGCCATCGAGGTCCCGATCACGATCGCCAACAGCCGCGCCGAGGCCGTGGGGCTGGCAGCCGCGCCGACCTTCGTCGAGGACGACCTCGGGACGCGATACCCCCTGATACCGCTGCCGGACGATCCCCAGTTGGTCGTCGAAGCCGATACGACGATCGAGGCCACCCTCGTGTTCTCCGGGCGGGTCAAAGATGAGGCGTCCTCGCTGACGCTCTTCTTCAACACCGGTCGGCCCACCGAGGACCCGGAGACACGCACACCCGCGTTCTCGTTCGGACCGTATGCGATCGAGCGCACCGGCGCAGCGCCGGAGACCCTGACAGCCCAGATCTTCGCGGTGGGCACCCACAGCAGGCTCGTTCCCGACGAACTGGCGGTCTCCCAGGTCGACCGGATCACCCAGACCCTCATCCAGTTCAATGCCACCCCGGTCGACGGCGGATTCCGGCTGACGCTCCCCGACAGCATCCTCTTCGACTTCGGCAGTGCCGACCTCCGGCCCGATTCCCGTCAGGCTCTCGCCCTGATCACCGAGGTGCTGGACTACTTCGAGAACGACCCGGTTGTCATCGTCGGCCACACGGACTCGGTCGGCAGCGCCACCGCCAACCAGCGCCTGTCCGAAGAGCGCGCCAAGGGCGTGGTCGACGCCCTCATCGCCGAGCACGGGATCGAGGACGAGCGCATACGCGCCGAAGGGCGGGGATCCACCGAACCCGTGGCAGAGAACACGGCGCCGGACGGATCCGACAACCCCGAGGGACGCCAGCTCAACCGGCGGGTCGAGATCATCGTGCTGACCGAGCGCCCCCTCCCCACGGGCTGAGCGGGAACCCGTCGGGGCACTGTCCTCCACCGAGGGACGGCGACTGCCCGAGCACCGCGTGCGCCTCCTCAGGCGTTCAGGACGACGACAGGGCACGGCGCGTGCGACACCAAGTTCTCGACCCGTGGCCCGAGATGGAGCCGCCTGGTTCCCGAGCGTACGTTCGTTCCGAGGATCAGTAGATCGGCGCTGACCTCGCGGACGACGGTCAGGATGCCGAGTTCGACATCCACCGCTTCGACGACGCGGACGTCGATCGCACGGCCGAGCTGTCGAGCGCGCTCCTCGAGTTCCACAGCGATGTCCTCTGCGAGATCGGTCCTCGCACCGCTCAATGTCGGTGTCAACACGTGACAGGCGGTGACGCGCGTCTCCGCGTCAGCAAGAGCGAGCGTCAGGTCGAGTGCTCGCGACGAACTCGGCGTTCCCTTGCTCGGCACGACGAGTCTCCGCGGAACCCAGTCGTCAGCCAGCGCCTCGGCGCGGACCACCAACGTCGGACAGGGCGCCAGCTTGATCAGGTCATCCAGAATCGTCCCAAACACCGTCGACTCACCAGGGGAAACGGTGGGAGTGCCCACCATCATCAGGTCGAAGCTCCGTTCCGCTTCCCGGAGGATCGCTTCGGTCGGCCGGTCAGAAGTAACGAACCGGAAGCTGTTGTCGGCCACGCCGAAGACTGGACGCAATCGTTTCAGCGTCTCCAGGGCCCGGGGCCGCATCGCCTCCTCGGAGACCGACAGCAGGGTCGTGGTCGTTCCGTACACGTGGCGCAGACGGTCCGAGATGAATGCCTGGACTCTCTGTG
This sequence comes from Acidimicrobiia bacterium, assembly GCA_035460965.1. Taxonomy (GTDB): domain Bacteria; phylum Actinomycetota; class Acidimicrobiia; order Spongiisociales; family ZC4RG35; genus DATHWB01. The sequence continues at coordinate 5,423 of DATHWB010000208.1, read as the reverse complement.
CTCCCCCGATCGACAGATCCGGCCGGACCGGCACCACGATACGACGGAGCCGAGCACCGAAGGTGGAGCCCATAGCTGCGGCCATTGCGAGTCGACTCGACTCGTCATCGCCTGTCTCCATCCGCGCCAGGCAGAACCGTAGAGCGACCGGCGCCATCACCGAGGTCACGACCGCCATCACCACGATGATCGAGAACATCTCCACCGAGAGGATCCCCAGGGACAGTCCGATGGTGGCGATGATGATCTCGAGAGCGCCTCTGGCGTTGAGCCCGGACCCGAACGCCAACGAAGTCCAGTGGTCTTGACCCGACAGGAACCGCGCGCCGAGATACGCACCGACCACCTTGCCGACGGTTGCCACGCCGATCACCAACAAGGTGAAGCCCAACAGGCGAGGCTCCAAGATCGCACGGATGTCCACCTTCAATCCGGCGGTGGCGAAGAACACGGGAGCGAAGACCGCCAATGCCATGCTCTCGAGCTTGTGAACCGTATCCGTCGGCAACCGCGGAAGCCGTCCGAACAGGATCCCGACGGCGAACGCGCCGATGACCGGTTCCAGATGGAGTGCCTGCGAGAAGGCTCCCCAGGCGAAGGCGAGCGCGATGACCAGTGCGAGGGCTGCGTCCCGACTGTCCATCCGTTCCTGGACGAACCGAAGGGAACTCGACACCAACCAGCGGCCTAGCGTCGCGGTGACCACGACGAACACGAGCACCATCAGCACCGTCTCGGCAACGACCGCCCCGGTCAGGACCCCTGCTCCGGCGAGGGCCGTCACCAGTCCCAGCAACGTCCATCCGGTGATGTCGTCGATCATCCCCGCCGCCAACATCGTCTGGCCGATCTCGCGGCGCATGAGGTCGAGGTCCATGAGGACCTTCGCAAGCACTGGGATCGCCGAGATGGACATCGCCGTCGCCACGAAGAGCGCGAACACGGTGCGAGCGTCGGGATCGGCCAGGAGATCGTCCGGTAATCCGAATCCGAGAACCAAACCGGTGACGAACGGCAACACGAGACCGCCGACTGCCACGCCGAACGCAACTCGGATCCGTCGACGGATCAGCGCCAGGTCTGTCTCCAGTCCGGTGACTACCAACAGCAGCATGACACCGATGAGCGCCACGGTCTCGAGCAGGTACCCCTGCACGGGCGTTTGGGGAACGATCCACTCCCCGACGGCCGGCACGAGGCCCGCCAACAGCGACGGACCGAGCACGACTCCTGCGAGAATCTCACCGACCACTCCGGGCTGGCCGAGCCGCCGGGCCAAGCCGCCGAGGAGGCGGGCAGCCAGGAGCAGAATTGCCACCTGGGTGGCGAGGCGCATCACGTCGGCATTCGAGGCAGCCCCAAAGAACTCCGCCATGGGAGCGTCTCCTTCCTCGGTCGCCTCGGGGGTTAGCTGACGGGCTCGGGCTGGAAGGTGCCCTACCCGGCTCGGAGGCCGGGACTCGCCCCAGTCGGACAGTGTCCGACAGTTGGGTTCCCCCTACCGGCGACATGCCGGATTCGGCGGTGATCGGGAGAAGGTAGCAGGCGGCGAGAGCGCGCTGGGCGATGCCCTTGCCCGATCGTAAGGCGCCCCACACCGGTTGAGCGGGGTGTGTCACCACCTGAGGCGGTCCCGAATCTTGGGGCATGTGTTCACGACAGCTCGGGCAGGGGTCGGCGTGTCGCTCGTGAACGTGGGCTTGGCAACCACGCCCGTCGCAACCAGCGGTCTGGTTTGCATCGCGAGTGCGCTGCCCCGAGACCGAGGTGTCGCCGTGTGAGGATGCAACTGGTGGGCGCTGACGGGCTCGAACCGCCGACCTCTTCCTTGTAAGGGAAGCGCTCTCCCAGCTGAGCTAAGCGCCCGGATCAGGCCGGGAGGTTACCTGCCCCTCCGTTCCGTGGGCCAGAAGGTACGCCGGCGTACCCCTGTACCCAGGGTTCCTGGGTACGCCGGCGTACCCAGGAACCCTGGGTACGCGCAGATGGGTCTTCGGGCCTGGGGGCTCAACTTTGTGCGTACCAGGGCCGATAGAGGGTGCAAGTACCCAATCTCTCGGAACGGATCGAAACACACACCATGACGGCGCGGCGAATGAACCCCTGGGATGCAGGAGACGAAGCGGTCAAGCACTACCTCGACGGCATCGGCACCTTCGTCCTGCTGACGGCGGAGGACGAGGTGGCACTCGCCAAAGCCATCGAGCGGGGCCGCAAGGCGGAGGCGAAATTGACAGCCGAACCGTCGCATCCCGACAAGGCGACCCTGGACGCCGAGATCCGCCAGGGCCTCGCCGCCCGTCGTCGCTTCATCCAAGCAAACCTGCGTCTCGTCGTCTCGATCGCCAAGCGCTACCAGCGCTCGGGTCTCCCCTTCCTCGATCTCATCCAGGAGGGAAACCTGGGACTCATACGCGCCGTGGAGAAGTTCGAGCATCGCAAGGGCTTCAAGTTCTCGACCTACGCCACCTGGTGGATCCGTCAGTCGATCTCCCGGGCGATCGCGGACAAGAGCCGCACCATTCGCATCCCGGTCCACATGATGGACACCATCGGTCAGGTACAGGCCGCCGAAAACGAACTGACCAAGCGGTTCGGCCGGACTCCCACCGACAAGGAGATCGCCGAAGAAGCGGGGCTCACGGTCGACAAGGTGGTCGACGCCAAGCGGCTCGCCCCCGAAACCATCTCGCTGTTCGAACCGATCGGTGACGACGCCACGGTCCTGGGGGACTTCATCGAGGACGAGGACGCCGACGATCCATTCGAGATGGCGCTCCTCGCCTCCCGTTTGGAGGACCTCGACGAGTACATGGACCGGCTGAACGATCGGGAACGGACCGTCATCATCATGCGTTACGGCCTCGGCAACACCGAGCCGAGGACGCTCGACGAGGTGGGTCGCCACTTCAACGTGACCAGAGAGCGGATCCGCCAGATCGAGGCGAAGGCGATCGCCAAGATGCGCAAGCCCGGCCGAGTCCTGCGGGACGTCGCCGCCTTCTGAGCCCTCGCACGCAGAAGCCCCGGGTCCGTGGAACCCGGGGCTTCTCTCGTGTCGGCGCCTTCCTCATGCGGACCGGACCATCTCCTGCAGGTCGTGCAGGTCGGCCTCCACCGGGAGGTGCTGTTCGTTGCGTCGGGGTCGCCCGCGACCGCGCTTGCGGTGATAGGCCTGGCCATCCCAGAAGATGACTCCGCCCCACACGCCCCACTCGAGGGCATTCTCGAGCGCCGTCTCCAGGCAGCGAATCCGAACCTCACAGCCACCGCAGATCGCCTGGGCGGCGGCGAGGTCGGAGGGTCGTTCGGAGAAGAACAGCTCGTGACTGCCCTCCTCGGTACATCGGCCCCGCTCGTAGATCTCGTCCATCGGTGTTTCTTCCTCTCGCTTCTTGTTCTCGGATTCGGAGCGGCCAACAAAAAAGACCGCCGGGTGGTCCCGACGGTCCTCACAAGCTCGATGGAGTGGAAGTCACTCGATAGGAGGCCGTCGGTGGGGGGTGGTGATGCCGCCCGTCGCGATGCGGACGGTGCTGCAGAATGCAGCGGGGGCGGCGACAGGCGCGAGACGAACGCGCCCGGCAGCGCGCGTCGCGACGACGCCGGTCTGCGCCGGGGTCTGCGACATGTGAGTGCACTGCCTGATCATCAACGGTTCTCCTGCAAGACCCGGGCACCGTATGCGGCCGGCGCATAACGTGTCAAGCGAATAACCGAGAAATTTCGCCGAACGGGAGTTCACGGCCTCGGAGGCCGCCTGATGCTCCCCTCCGGACCCCACGTACCCGCCGGATACTCGAGCGGTTGAGTCGGCAGGTCGAGGGCCGGTTCGAGGATCCGCCAGGCCTCCTCGGCTTCGTCGCCACGCACGAAGAGGGTCTGATCCCCGGCCAGCAGATCGGCGATCAGCGTCTCGTAGGCACCCGGCAACGGACCGAAGGCATCGGCGTAGTGGAACTCGAGATCCTGGGTCACCAACTCCATCCCCTCCCCCGGCCGCTTCACGTCGAAGGTGAGGTGGAATCCCTCGTTCGGCTGCAGCGTGATGAACAGGACGTTGGCGTGCACCCGGCACGTCCCATCCACCTCGAACAGCGAAACAGGTGGCTCCTTGTACCGCACTGCGATCTGGGTGATACGCGCCGGGAGCCGCTTTCCGGCCCGCAGCACGAAGGGCACGCCGCGCCAACGCCAGTTGTCCACGTCGATACGGATCGAGGCGTAGGTCTCGGTGGTCGAGTCCGGCGCCACGCCGTCCTCCTCCAGATAGCCGGGTACTCGCTCGCCGTCGATCTCCCCGGCGGTGTAGCGGCCGCGCGTGACGGCCGCACGGGTCACCGGGTAGATGGCCTTGAGGACCTTGACCTTCTCGTCGCGGATGGCGTTCGCCTCCAGCCGGACCGGCGGTTCCATCGCCACGAGCGTGAGAACCTGCATCAGGTGGTTCTGGATCATGTCCCGCACCACCCCCGCCTTCTCGAAGTAGCGAGATCGGCCCTCCAGGCCGAGTGTCTCGGCCACCGTGATCTCCACCGAGTCGATCTGGTTCCGGTTCCAGCTCGACTCGAACAACATGTTGGCGAACCGGAACGCCAACAGGTTCTGCACCGTCTCCTTGGCCAGGTAGTGGTCGATTCTGAAGATCTGGTCCTCGGTGAAGTGGCGGTACATCATCTCGTTCAGCTTCTTGGCCGACCGGAGGTCGGTTCCGAACGGCTTCTCCACGACGAGCCGCATCCAACCCTCGGACTTCGTCAGACCTTCGGAGGCCAGCCCCTCGATCGTGTCGACGAACACGCCGGGAGGGATCGCCAGGTAGAACGCCCGATTGCCCGGCAGGTCGTACTGGTGCTCCAGCTCCGACACTTTCCGTGAGAGGTCGCCGAAACCGTCCGCCACCGAGACGAAGGAGATGGAGCGGAAACACCACCGAGCAACGGCCTCTTCCTCCCAGCCGGCCTCGACCAGCGACTCGGTCACGAGCGACCGATACGCCGTGTCGTCCAGGCGCGACGTCGCCACCCCGACCAGGTGGATGCGATCCTCGAATCCGCGGGACTCGAGCAGGCGATAGATGGCAGGAATCAATCGCCTTCGCGCCAGATCCCCCGTCGCGCCGAACATGACGAAGACATGCGGGTCGAAGCCGACGGTCTCGGCGGCGGGTCGTGCGGTCACGTCAGATCTTCGGTGAGGTGGTCGAGTACGGCGTCGGGATCGGCACCGAGATCGATCCGGATGACGCGCATGCCGGCCTCGACCAGCGCCTGATGGTCCCCGGCCGCCTGCGCGGCGATCATCGCCCCGAACTCGTGCCCGGACTCCGGAACCTCCAGCGGCGCGCCGGGGCGATCGATCAGCTGAACGAACGCTCCGCTGGCGGGCCCACCCTTGTGGAGCTGTCCGGTGCTATGCAGGAA
>DATHWB010000207.1:0-1661 GCA_035460965.1 Acidimicrobiia bacterium | reverse complement strand
GGCAATGGTGATCATGCCGACCAGGAAGACCGCAGAGATCATCGCCAGTCGGTGGCGGCGGAGACGGGTCCAGAACAGGTCCCATTGCGTGACCGGTTCGACCGAGATCCCCTCACGGGCCTCCAGTTCCATGAGACCGTGCGGCTCGTCCGGACCGAGGGGCATCTGCATGTCAGTCATAACGCACCCGTGGGTCGAGGACGCCGTAGAGGATGTCGGCGACGATGTTCATGATGACGATGCCGATGCCGATCGCCATGACCACCGCCATCACCACCGGGTAGTCGACCGCATTGATCGCGTTGATGTAGAGGCGCCCGATCCCGGGCCAGCCGAAGATCGACTCGGTGATGATCGCCCCGCCGATGATCGCGGCGATGTCGAGCGAGACCAGTGTCACGATCGGGATCAGGGCGTTGCGGAGGGCGTGCTTCACGATCACCCGCCGGCGAGGGAGACCTTTGGCCTTCGCCGTCCGCAGGTAGTCGCTGTGCATCACCTCGAGCATCGATGCCCGCTGGAAACGGGAGTACGTGGCCGTCGAGATCAGGGCGATGGCCAGGGCCGGCAGGGCGAGATGCCTGACGATATCACCCATCTGCCCCCAGAAGCTGAGCTGGCTGTAACCCGTCGACGTCATGCCTGCGACGAAGAAGAGCTTGACCCCCGTCCACCGCTCCAGGTAGTAGGCGAACACGAGCTGCAGACCCACCCCGATGATGAAGATCGGCGTCGAGAACGCCACGAACGAGAAGGTGGTGCCGAGCTGGTCGAAGAAGGAGTACTGCCGGATCGCCTGGTAGATCCCGAGCGGGATACCGATGAGCAGGGCGAGGACCAGGGCGGCCAGTCCCAAGCGGAACGTGGCCCCCGCGGCGCCGAAGACGAGGTTCCAGACCGACCCGTCGCCGCGGAACGACTGGCTCCAGTCGAGTGCGAAGGAGATCCGCCCCTTGGCGAACCACAGTGCCAGCAGCCACACGGCGATGATCGAGAAGGTCCGGAACGTGCGCCACCACGCGGTCCTCACCTTGGCGACCATCGCCCCGATCGTGTAGGCGATGGCGACGCCGATGGCGACGAAGGGCGAGACGCCGTCGACCCCGACCTTGTCCCAGTCGGGGGTGCCGAAGTTGCGCAGCCAGGTGAAATACTGCTGGATCGCCGGCTTGTCCAGACCGAAGTGCTCGGTCAGAACGGGGATCATCGGCGCCATCCGCGGGTTCCCCCTCAGCCGGTCGAGTGGCGAACCACCTCCCGCCTGGATGAGGAAGAAGACCACGACGCTCAACGCCAGCACCGTGATGAGCCCGTATACCAGCCGACGAATGATGTACGCCAGCACGATTCCTGCCTCCGGCTCGACCGGTTGAGACTCTACTCGGCGGCGGCCCGCTGCGCCCGGGGATTCAGGGCACCTCGGACGGTCGCGCCACTCGCGACGCGGTGGAGGGCCCCGAGGGGCCCTCCACACGTCTCGGACATCGGGGTGGGGCGCCTACAGGTCGACCCGGTACCACTCCTCGATGTTCCAGGTGAAGCCCGCCTGGGACGTGTTGTGCTTGGCGCCGCCAAGCTCGTCCGCCCACACGGCCATGGGGTCCAGCCGCTGGTACAGCGGGATGAACACCAGCTCGTCGGCGAGGATCTGCTCCGCCTCG
>DATHWB010000206.1:0-2800 GCA_035460965.1 Acidimicrobiia bacterium | reverse complement strand
GGATCATGTCTACGATCGCCGGACGAAATCTGGAGGGATTCATGCAGAGTGTCGCCGCAGGAAGGGTCATCACCGGTCGGGTGGTCGCGTCGAATCGGGTCGCCGCGGTCGTCGCCATGGTGGCGTTCGCCGGACTCACCGCGTTGCTGGCCCAGGTCCGCATCCCCCTCGGCTTCACCCCGGTACCCGTCACAGGACAGACGTTCGCCGTGCTTCTCGCCGGTGCCGCACTCGGCGCACGGCTGGGTGCGGGCAGCCAGCTGATCTATCTGGCGGCCGGCCTCGTCGGCTTCCCGGTGTTCACCGGAGGCGGATCCGGCTTCGAGTACTTCACCGGTGCGACCGCCGGCTACCTCGTCGGTTTCGTGCTCGCTGCCGCCCTGGTGGGACGCCTCGCCGAGCGCGGCCAGGACCGCAAGGTGAACACGGCCATCACCGCCTTCCTCGCGGGATCCGCCGTCATCTACGTCTGCGGGGCTGTCGGGCTGATGATCACCGCGAGCATGGACGCCACCACGGCGATCGCCCAGGGCATCACACCCTTCGTGTTCGGTGACGTGCTGAAAGCCGTCGCCGCCGGTCTCACCCTCCCCCTCGCCTGGAAACTCAAAGGCGCCTGACCCGCGTTCTTAGCGAATGAGCGCGTCACAAATGACGCGCTCATTCGTACAAAAGCCCGGCAGGTCGCGCAACCCCGCTTTGTGTGTCTCAGCGCGTCATTACTGACGCGCTGGTTCGCTAAGAACGCGTCACTCGTCGGCGGCTTCGGCGAGGGCGGAGTCGGAGAAGTCTTCGCCGAGGTAGGCCTTGATGACGTCCGGGTTGCGCTGGATCTCCAACGGGCGGCCCTCGGCGATCTTCCGGCCGAAGTCGACGACCATCACCCGGTCGGCGATGTCCATGACGAGGCCCATGTCGTGCTCGACGAGGATCATCGTGATGCCCAGCTCGTCCTGGATGTCGAGGATGAACCGGGCCATGTCCTCGGTCTCCTCCAGGTTCATCCCGGCCACCGGCTCGTCCAGCAGCAGCAACTCCGGATCCATCGCCAGCGCCCGACCCAACTCGACCCGCTTCTGCACCCCGTAGGGCAGCAGCCCCACCGGGTACTTGCGCCACTGCTCGATCTCGAGGAAGTCGATGATGTCCTCGACCCGGTGGCGGTTCTCCAGCTCTTCCCGCTTGGCCCTCCCGACCCACAGCGCTCCCGAGAGCCAGCCGTGCTTCATCCGGATGTGGCGTCCGGTCAGGATGTTGTCGAGCACCGTCATGTGGGCGAACAGCGCGATGTTCTGGAACGTCCTCGCCACCCCGAGTTCGGCGGTGCGATTCGGCTTGACGCCCATGATCGACTCGCCCTTCCACCGGATGTCGCCCTCCTGCGGCCGGTAGACCTGATTGATGCAGTTGAAGATCGAGGTCTTGCCGGCACCGTTCGGGCCGATGATGGAGTAGAGCTCGCCCTGGTTGACGTGGAACGACACGCCGTCGATCGCCTTCACTCCCCGGAAGGACAGCCGAACGTCCTCGAACTCGAGCAGCGCAGGTCCACCGGTGGCTTCCGATCCGCGCCTCTCCGCAGTCTCGGTCACGACAGCCACCTCTTGCGCCGCTTGTAGTGCTTGACGTCCCGGAACGACTTGCGCTCACCGCCGTCGCTGCGCAGACCCAGGTAGAACTCCTGGACGTCCTCGTCCTTGAGGAGCTTCTTCGGGTCCCCGTCCATCACCAGCTTCCCGGTCTCCATCACGTACCCGTGATGGGCGATCGACAGCGCCATGTTGGCGTTCTGCTCGATCAGGAGCACGGAGGTCCCGTGTCCGTTGATCTCGACGATGATCTCCTTCATCTGCTGGACCAGCTTGGGGGCGAGACCGAGGGACGGCTCGTCGAGGATCAGCAGCTCGGGATCCTGCATGAGGGCCCGGCCGATGGCCAGCATCTGCTGTTCGCCGCCGGACATGTATCCGGCGACCGACTTGTGCCGCTCCGCCAGCCGCGGGAACAGCGTCATCACCCGGTCGTACTGGCGGTCGAAGTCCTTGCCGTCGGTGGTGTACGCCCCGGCGGTCAGGTTCTCGTCGACCGTCAACTCGGCGAAGATCCGGCGTCCCTCCATCACCTGGCTGATCCCCATCTTCACCCGCACGGACGGGTCCAGGTGGGTGATGTCGGTGCCACCGAAGTGGATCGAACCCTTGGTGATGTCGCCCTCGTGGACTTCGAGGAGTCCGGAGATGGCCCGCATGGTGGTGGTCTTGCCGGCCCCGTTGGCACCCAACAGCGCCACGATCTGGCCGTCGCCGACCTCGAGCGACAGTCCCCGCAGCACCAGGACCACGTCGTTGTAGACGACTTCCAGGTTCTCGACCGTCAGCATCGTGTGTTCATGGTTTGTTGCTCCATCGACCGGTCAGGGGTCGGGACGGTCCACACGGACCGTCCCGACTGACTCACCGTTCGATCAGCCCAGCTCGTAGCAGGCGCCGGTGAACTCGAAGTTCGCGGCGATGCTCGAGGTGTACTCGACTGCGAGGTCCATGCGACCACCGCTCGTCCCCGCCGCCAGACCCTCGGGATCCGGCGCGTAGATGTAGCCCTTGCGCTGGAGGCGGTCGTTGTCCGCTCCCGTGTAGGACTCGTCGGGGGCAGCACCGTCGAAGCTCACCGTGTCCAGCGACTTCGCGGCCGCCAGCACGCCGGCACGGGTCATGTCACCGTTGGCGTAGGCCTGGCGGAGCGCCGCTTCCAGGATCTTCGCCTCGACGACTCCCTCGTAGAAGTAGTCGCTGACCGGCAG
>DATHWB010000205.1:0-2002 GCA_035460965.1 Acidimicrobiia bacterium | reverse complement strand
GTGTCACAGAGAGGGTCACTGTATTGTCGGTTCCCGACCGAACCGGGTTGAGGATCGGAGTGGCGAACCCGTCATGGCACTGAAGTCGGTGGCGAACGGTGTCTTCGCCGAAATGCATGGATCGTGGCCTCCCCGCGTCGTGGCCCTCCACGGTTGGGGCCGGCGCGGATCGGATTTCGACGGTGTGCTCTCCGGTCTCGACGCCATTGCGGTCGACCTGCCGGGCTTCGGAGCCTCCCCAGCGCCCGTCACCGCCATGGGTGCCCACGGATACGCCGCCGTGCTCGATCCGGTGATTCGGTCTCTGCCTGCGCCGCCGGTGATCGTCGGGCACTCGTTCGGAGGGAGGGTGGCGGTTTGTTTGGCGTCGGGGACACCCGTGGCAGGACTGGTTCTGGCCGGGGTACCGCTGCTGCGCCGGCAGGGGGCAGGGGCACCGCCACCGATGTTCCGGCTCTTGCGGTGGGCGAACCGAATCGGCCTGTTGTCGGACGTCCGCATGGAACGTGAGCGTCGGCGAAGGGGGTCAGCCGACTACCGGGCCGCTACTGGAGTCATGCGCGACGTGCTCGTGACCGTCGTGGCCGAGTCGTACGAGGACGAACTGGGCTCTCTGACTGCTCCGGTCTCCCTGGTGTGGGGGGACTCGGACGACGAGGTGCCGCCCACCGTCGCCGAGGCCGCGGTCACGTTGCTGGAGGGTGCGGGGGTGACGGTCGACCTGAACGTGCTGAAGGGGATCGGACATCTCGTTCCGACTCAGGCTCCCGGCGAACTACGAAGCGCCATCGACGCCATGCTTGCGCCGTGACCTGGTTGCTCGCTGGTCTGGCACTCCTCGCTGCCGCCGTGGCCGGCCCCCGCTGGCTGCGGGTCGCTCAGCGTGAGCACTACCTACCAGGGGTGACGAGGTTCGCCCTCCGCTGGTGGGGTGTCGACTGGCCGAATCGGCTGCTGGTGGCATCGGCTGCACTCGCGATGTCGGCGACCGTCGTGTTCCAGCCGCTGGCGACCGTGCCGGCGGCGGTGGCCGTACTGGGGCCGATCGGGCTTTCACTGCGCGGCCGTACCTCCGCCCTGGTCTGGACCGACCGGATGCGGCGGCTGGCGGGCGTCGTGGGGCTGCTGACGGTCGGGGCGGTGGTGGGAGCGGCCGCCGCCGGCCTGGCGGCCGTGGTGGCCGCCATCCCCATGCTGGTGCCGGTCCTGGTCGATGCCGGACTGCGGGCCACCGCCGGCCTCGAGCGTCGAAGCGGTACCCGTTGGGTCGAACGAGCGGCCGCCACTCTCCACCGCTTCGACCCGAAGGTGGTGGCGATCACCGGGTCCTTCGGCAAGACCTCGACCAAGACGATCGTCGCACACATGCTGTCCGATCAGATGTCGGTTCTGGCGTCGCCGGCCAGCTTCAACAATCGGATGGGACTGGCTCGGGCGATCAATGAGCATCTCACTCCGGGCACCGACCTGTTCGTGGCGGAGATGGGGACATACGGTCCGGGAGAGATTCGCGAGTTGTGCTCCTGGATCACACCGGACGTGGCCGTGATCACGGCCCTCGGCCCGGTGCATCTGGAGCGGATGGGGTCGCTCGAGGCAATCGCAACCGCCAAGCGGGAAATCCTCGAGGCGGCCCCGGTGGCGGTGGTGGCCGTCGATCATCCACTGCTGGCGGACATTGCGACCGAAGAGGCCGGATCTCGGCGTGTCATCACCGTCAGCGGCGATGGCCGCCCGGCTGAGGTCTCCTTGTCGTCCGACGGTGTGGTGACGATCGAGGGGACTGCGGTCGGCCGCTTCGATATCGGGCAGGCGCACCCGGGGAACGTCGCATGCGCCGTCGGAGTGGTGTTGGCGATCGGCGGCGATGTGGCGCGGGCGGTCCACCGGTTGGGCGATCTCCCGCCGGTGCCCCATCGTCGATCGATCGGACGGTCCGAGGTCGGCTTCGACATCGTCGACGACACGTTCAACTCCAACCCTGCCGGCGCCGAGGCTGCCA
>DATHWB010000204.1:0-9647 GCA_035460965.1 Acidimicrobiia bacterium | reverse complement strand
GATCGTCGGTATCTACGGCAGGCTGCTCGCCTCCATCGGACATGGGTTCCGCGCCATCCTCTCCATCGTTCGATTCGACCGCAACGCGATGGCTCGGCATCTGCGGGGGGTCGAGTGGACTCTGGTGGTGCCGCTCGCCCTCGGTATCGGGACTGCCATCGTCATCGCCGCCCGTTTCGTGCCGGACCTCCTCGAGGAGCGACCGGTCGAGAGTCGAGCGGTGTTCCTCGGCCTGGTGGCGGCCAGCCTGACCGTCCCCTGGCGTCAGATTCGGGACCGGACCCGTCGATCGATGGTGGTGGCGGTGGTGGCTGCCGTGCCTGCCTTCATGCTCAGCGGGTTGCCACCCGGCAGCATCAGCGATCCCGTTCCGATCGCCGTCTTCCTGGGTGCCGCCTTGGCCGTGTGCGCCATGATCCTTCCAGGGGTGAGCGGATCCTTCTTGCTCCTCGTGGTCGGTCTGTACGAGCCGACGTTGCGGGCGGTGGACGGGCGCGACTGGACGTACCTCGGTGTCTTCGTGGTCGGCATGGTGGTCGGACTGGGTTCGTTCTCCCTGCTGCTCGGAAGGCTGCTCGCCCGCCGGCACGATGTCACGATGGCGGTGCTGGTGGGGCTGATGGCCGGGTCCCTGCGGGCGCTCTGGCCCTGGCAGGACGAGTCGCGGGCGCTGCAGGCCCCCGTCGATCCTGGTCTGCCCGTGATCCTGATGCTGGCCGGTGCCTCGTTCGTACTCGTGATCCAGTACGTGGCGTGGCGCCGCACTCGAATCGACCCGACACGGGCCGCCGTCACCGAGTAGAACGGGCCGGATGCCACAGCTCTGCCTCCGCCCGGTCGAGTCCGAGGACGTGCCGGTGATCGCCACGCTCCTCGCCCATCCGCGCCTGGTGGGCGATCGGGGCCTGGACGGCGATCGCCCCGGTCGGAGGTCGGTGGCGGCCCTGGCGAAGGCCGTCGAGTCGCTCGTGGATCCGGAGGACGGTGAGGCGTGGGTGATCGAAGCGGGCGATCCGGTCGGTGTGGCGACGGTCGGGTGGTGGTGGGATGCGCTCACTCCGTGGGCTCACGTCGTGATACACCCGGACCACCAGCGCAGGGGGCACGGCACCTCTGCGGCGTTGGGAGTACTCGAGTGGGTCTTCCACAGCACCCCGGCGCTGCTCGTCGAGTACTCGGTCCCCGGATGGGATGACGCCGGACTGGGGTTCGCGGACTCGCTGGGCGGGGATCGGGTCGGGATCCGCCGCCGAACCGGCATCCGTGACGGCCGCTACCACGACACCGTGGAGTTCGCGATGGCGCGTGCCACCTGGGAGGTACGACATGCCTCTTGAGGGTGAGATCGTCCGACTGCGGGAGATCCGCGAGTCGGACCTGCCGATGTTCGTGCGATTGCGGAACGATCTCGCCACACAGGCTTGGAGCCGGACCTTGCCCCCCGACTACACCATCGAGATGATCAGGCGCCGCTACTGGGACCGCGACTTCTCGTATCGACGCGACCAGGGGCTCTTCGTCGTGGAGATGAAGCAGGACGACGAGGTGGCCGGCATGGTGTCGTACTCCGACGTGATCGACCGGATGGAGGCGACGTGGGGTATCGCGATCGAGCGCCATCTGTGGGGCACCGGGGCGGGGTTCGACGCTGGTGACACCCTGCTGCGGTTCCTGTTCGAGGAACTCGGCCTCCGCGTTGTCAGGCTGTACACCCAGACCGGGAACGAACGAGCGGTGGCGGCCTTCGCAAAGCTCGGGTTCCGGGAGGCGAAGCGAGTGCCCGGCGCGGTCTTCAAGGGCGGCGACCATGCCGACAACCTGACGATGGATCTCCTGCGTGAGGAGTGGTACGCCCTCCATCCCGGCCTGGAGGACCGCCTGAACGATCCGTTCCGGTCGTAACCCTGGCGTAACGCCGATGCGGGAGGATCACCGGGTGATTGACGCTGCCGAGCAGACCGGCCGAAGACGACGGGCGTGGTGGCACGCGGCGTGGGCGGTGCCGGCGGTGTCCGGACCGCTGTTCACGCTCCTACGGCAGGACTTCGCCGACTCCGGGGACTGGGTCTGGGCGGTCGGGATGCTGGCGTTCGCGCCGACGGCGGCCCTGCTCCTGACATTGCGGCCCGGTAACCGGGTCGGTCGCATCCTCGCCACGGTGGCCGTGGCGGCCGGCGTGGTGTTCACGAGCGACGGCATCGCGACCACCTGGGATCACGTGGCCGCCAGCGTCTACCTCGAGGTGGTGTCGACCGCCGCCGTCGTGTTCACGTTCTGGGGGATGCTGGCACTGCTGTTCCTGTTCCCGACGGGGGAGACGCGTCCCGGATGGCCACGGTGGTCCTTCTGGGTGTTCACGACCGGATTGGTCGGCTTCCTCCCCGTCCTGCAACTCATCCGGCCCGGGCCCACGACGCTCACGGGGCGAGTCAACCCTTGGGCGGTGGACGCCGCATGGGTCGAGCCGGCCATCGAGGTGGGACTGTTCAGCCTGCTGGGCGGGGTGGTGTTCGGGGTCGCCGCCCTCGTCCAGCGCTACCGGAAGTCGGACGGCGCCGAGCGGGCCCAACTCAAGCTCCTCGTCCTCGGAGCCGGCTTCGTGGTGTGCCTGGTGTCCGTCATCGGGATCGTTCCAGAGGAGTACGACACCGGCCTGGTCGGTGTCCTCATGTCCCTCGTCGTGATACTCGGGTTCTGGGCGCTGCCTGGTGCGATCGTCGCCGCCGTGTTGCGGTACCGCCTGTACGACATCGACCGGATCGCCTCCCGGACGGTCACCTACCTGGTGACGGTGGTCCTGCTCGGCCTGGGGTACGCCGGTTCGCTGGTGGCGTTGCAGACCCTGCTGCCGTTCGAAGGGGCGTTGCCGGTGGCGGCGTCGACGTTGGCGATGGCCTGGGTGTCGATCCCGCTGGTCCGGTTCGTGCAGCGGTTCGTGGATCGGCGGTTCTTTCGTTCCCGCTATGACGCCCAGGAGGTGGTGGCGGCATTCTCGACGGTGGCCCGAGCCAATCTCGATCTGGAGGAGCTGACTTCCCAGTTGACCGAGGTCGTGCACACCACCCTCGAGCCGGGACACGTCACGGTCTGGATCCCACCGGACGGAGAATGATCTGCGAAGCTGCGGTGCGGTGACCCTCGATTCCGTACCCCGCTGGCTCGGCTGGACCTGGCTGATCGGAGGTGCCGCCGCCGCTCTCGGTGCCGTGGTCGGCCTCATCGCCGGTTGGGTCCTGCTCGGCGCGGTGGGTACGTCGGTGAACGACACGGTGGCGGTCACACGGCGTGCGCTGGTGGCCGTCGGTGACACCACTCAGGTCGTGAACGACGTGTTCGACGACGTGGCGGGCTCCTTGCGGGACGTGCAACTGACACTGTCGGACACGTCGCTGACGTTGACCAGGGCATCGGTGGTCACCGGACGTCTCGGCGACGTCATCACCGAGGACATCCCATCTTCCATCGACGCCGTGCGGGCCGCCCTCCCCGCCCTCGCGGACACCGCCCGCGTGGTGGACACGACGATGCGAGGCCTGGCGTTCTTCGGTGTGTCGTACGATCCCGATGTTCCACTCCACGTCACGATCGCGACCATCGACGAGGAACTGGAGCGGATCCCCGAGCTGTTGGCCGCCCAGCAGGAGACGCTGGAGGCGGTGGCGGGCGACCTGGGGTCGTTCTCGTCGTCGACCTTGGAGATCGCGGATCAACTGGCGGCGATCCGCGGTCGCCTGGCTGAGGCGGCCGTCATCCTGGGTGGGTATCGCGAGATCGTCGAGGACAGCGCCGTGGTGCTCGACGAGGTCGAGTCGGGTGCGGGTGCGGCCGTCGGGGTGTTGCGGGTGGTCGCCTTGCTCGTCGGACTCGGTGTCGCCGTCACCCAGACGTTGCCGATGGCGGCGGGGTGGGCGGTGCTGCGCGCCTCCCGACCCGACGAGGCGCGATAGCCTCCACCTCCGAGAGGGGGACTCGACGATGCGGCGGACCGTCGGACTCGTGGTGATTGCGATCTGGATGGCGTCGCTCCCCGCGGCGGCATCCCAGCCCGGAGGCTCGTTCATCGACGACGACGGCTCGGTTCACGAGTCGGCGATCGAGGCGATCCGGGTGGAGGGCATCACCGCAGGTTGCGATCTCGTCGGCGACCGCTTCTGTCCGGGCATGGCGGTCACCCGGGCCGAGTTGGCGGCGTTCGTCATCCGTGCACTGTCCGAGAGCCCCACCCCCGCTTCGGTCGGTTCCTTCGCCGACGTTCCGCCCGATGCCTGGTACGCCGGCTTCGTGGAGCGACTGGTGTCACTCGACCTCGTCCGCGGATACGGTGACGGCACGTTCCGGCCGGACGGCGCGGTCACCCGCGGGGAGATGGCGGTGGTGCTCGTTCGAATGCTCGGCGAGTCGCCCTCTCCGGGGACCGGCTTCGTCGACGTTCCAAGCGATGCGTTCTACGCCGGGCACGTGCAGCGACTCGCCGAACTCGGGGTGACCAACGGTTGCGCCACCGATCCCCCACGGTTCTGTCCGTCCGGCGCCGTGACCCGGGCCGAGATGGCGTCGTTCCTGGCTCGCGGTCTCGGACTCGACCTCGGTTCGGTCACGCCTCGCCCTTCCCTCGAGGGTGTCGGGCTGCGGCGGGTGCTCGTGGCCTCGGGTCTCGACCAGCCGCTGTTCGTTGCCGCCCCAGCCGGAGATGATCGACTGTTCGCCCTCGAGCGTGGCGGCCGCGTGCTGATCCTCCGAGACGGCGAGATGTCCTCGATTCCGTTCCTCGACCTCGGTGGGCTCGTGTCGACCGGAGGCGAGGGAGGGGCGCTGGGACTGGCCTTCCACCCGGACCACGCCGCCAACGGCTTGCTGTACGTGCACTACACGGACCGCGACGGGGCCAACCGGGTGGTGGAGTACGGCCTGACCGACGACCCCGACCTGGCGGATCCGGACTCGGCTCGCTTGCTGCTGACGGTCTCGCAACCGGCCGCGAACCACAACGGCGGGATGATCGACTTCGGGCCGGACGGACGCCTCTACGTGGGCATCGGGGACGGCGGTGGCGCAGGCGACCCGTTCCGCCACGGCCAGAACCCGGCCACCCGCCTCGGCACGATCACCGCGGTGGACGTGGCATCGGGGCAGGCGTTCCTGTTCGCCTACGGTCTCCGCAACCCGTGGCGGTTCGCATGGGACGGCCTGCGGATCTACATCGGGGACGTCGGCCAATCCACCCGCGAGGAGATCGACGTCCTGTCGATCTTCGAGGCGGGATCCAACCTCGGCTGGTCCGTGATGGAGGGCTCCCGCTGCGTGACTGCCGGTTGTTCGACCGCCGGTCTGGTCCTGCCGGTGGTGGAGTACACGCACGCCGAGGGGTGTTCGGTGACCGGTGGGGTGGTGTACCGCGGGAGCAGCGTGCCGGCGCTGGTCGGTCACTATCTGTACGGCGACTTCTGCTCCGGGTTCGTCCGGACGTTCCGTTACACCGGTGAGGCCGCCGACGCCCGCGACTGGCAGTCACTGCGGACCGACGGTCTCGTGTCGTTCGGCACCGATGGGCACGGTGAGGTCTATCTGGTCTCGATCCACGGAACCGTGTGGAGGATCGAACCCTCCACCTAGGCTCCGTCCATGGCGCGTGAATTCACAGCCGACGACCGCTGGCTGTTCAATGCCGGCGAACACGAGACGCTCTATCACTACCTGGGCGCGCACGTGGACGGTTCGCACACCGTGTTCCGGGTGTGGGCGCCGAATGCCGAGAGCGTCTCGGTCGTCGGCGACTGGAACGGATGGGACCGGACGACACACCCGATGGCCCCGTCGGCCTCGGGTGTGTGGGAGTGCGACGTGGCGGGTGCCGGGCCAGGTGCCCGCTACAAGTACTCGGTCGTGTCTTCTGGTGGCGGTCCGGTCCTCGAGAAGGCCGACCCGTTCGCCTTCCACGCCGAGACCCCCCCGGACACCGCCTCGGTCGTCTGGGACCTCGGGTTCCGGTGGTCGGACGGAGAGTGGATGGAGACCAGGGGGCAGAGACAGGCGATGTCCGCTCCGATGGCGATCTACGAGTGCCACCTCGGCTCGTGGTCCCGCCAGGGCCCGCTCGATTACGCATCGCTGGCGCAGGGCCTGGCCGATCACCTGGAACGCACCGGCTTCACCCACATCGAGTTGATGCCCGTGATGGAGCACCCGTTCACCGGCTCCTGGGGGTACCAGTCGACCGGGTACTTCGCCCCCACCAGCCGATTCGGCCCGCCGCAGGGGCTGATGGAGTTCGTGGACGTGATGCACGGACGGGGGATCGGAGTGATCCTCGACTGGGTGCCGTCGCACTTCGCGGTCGATGCGCACGGCCTCGCCCGCTTCGACGGCACCCACCTCTACGAGCATGCCGACCCCCGTCAGGGGTTCCATCCCGACTGGGGGTCGTACATCTTCAACTACGGCCGCGACGAGGTGCGGTCCTTCCTGTTGTCCTCCGCCCACTACTGGATGGACGTGTACCACGTCGACGGTCTGCGGGTGGACGGGGTGGCCTCGATGCTGTACCTGGACTACTCCCGCAAGGAAGGCGAGTGGATCCCCAACGCGGAGGGAGGCAGGGAGAACCTGGACGCGGTGGCATTCCTGCGAAAGCTCAATGCATCCCTGTACGGCCGGTTCCCGGGGATCCAGACGATCGCCGAGGAATCGACCGACTGGCCCCTGGTGACGCGGCCGACCGACGTCGGAGGTCTCGGCTTCGGTTACAAGTGGGACATGGGTTGGATGAACGACACGCTGCGCTACGTCGGCATGGACCCGGTGTTCCGCGGATACGAGGACAACCACCGGCTGATGAGGTATCGTAGTCTGTACGCCTTCACGGAGAACTACGTCCTCGCCCTCTCTCACGACGAGGTCGTGCACGGCAAGCGATCGCTGCTCGCCAAGCAGCCCGGAGACGAGTGGCGGCGTTTCGCGGGCCTGCGCACGCTCCTGGGATACCAGTGGGCGCTCCCGGGTAAGAAGCTCCTGTTCATGGGGGCGGAGATCGCCTCCCCCGTCGAGTGGAACCACGACGGTGAGGTCCCGTTCGAACTGCTCGAGCATCCGTTCCACGCCGGCGTGCTGGAGTATGTGGCGGCGCTCAACGAGCTCTATCGGACCACTCCCGCACTCCATCGGGGCGACGTGGTGGAAGGAGGGTTCCAGTGGGTCGAGGCCGACGACGTGAGCCGATCGACCATCGCCTTCCTCCGGACGACGGAGGGGGAACCGCCGGTGCTGGTCACCGTCAACTTCACCCCCGAGGTGTGGTCAGATCGCCGCTTCGGTGTGCCGGTGCCGGGTCCGTGGACGACGCTGCTCTGTAGCGACGAAGAGGCTTTCGGCGGGTCGGGGGCCACGCCCGGTGCGCTCGAGACCGAGGACGAGGGCGCCAACGGGTTCAGCCACTCCCTCCGCTTCGACGTGCCACCGATGTCGGTGACCTGGCTGGCACCGACATCCTGAAGGTTCGGGACACGATGCCGCTCGTGACGAACCGTCGTGTCCTGGTGCCGGTGCTCGGCGGACTGCTCTCGCTCCTCATCGGTGTGAGCTCGGCTGCGGCACACGGAACCTTCGTCGACGTCCGCCCGCTACCGGGTGTCGGGGTCGGAGGAACGGTCGACGAGGTGGCGTTCCTGTTCCCCGAGGAGATCGTGGTGGTGGGTGCGACCGTGTCGGTCACGGCACCGGATGGGAGCGAGGTCCCGGCGAGCGGAGCACTCGTCGCCCCCGTCCCATCGGTCGTGCGGCAACCGATCGCGCGCCTCGCGGATCCGGGGGAGTATCGGGTCGACTACTCGATCCCGTCGTTCGACGGCACGGTGTTCGGAGGGTCTTTCACCTTCGTCTACGACCCTGCCGCCCCGCCGCTCGAACCGCTGCCGTTCGGCCGGTCGTCGGGGGTGCCGCTCCCGGCCGTGGCCGGCGCAGCACTTGGTCTGGTCCTGGTCGTGCGAGGCCTGGCGGTGTGGAGAACTTCGCGCCGGGGAGGCGTCGTGTCCCCGGCGGGTCGGTAGGGTGCGCACGGTCGAGGAAGGAGACTTTTCCGTGCCGCAGACTGCCAATCCCCGCCGGGTCATCTCGATGGTGCTGGCCGGTGGTGAGGGCAAGCGGCTGTTGCCGTTGACCCGTGATCGCGCCAAGCCGGCGGTTCCGTTCGGGGGTCAGTACCGGTTGATCGACTTCGCTCTCTCTAACCTCGTGAACGGCGGATTCCGCAAGATCGTCGTGCTCACCCAGTACAAGAGCCACTCGCTCAACGTCCACCTGTCCCGCACCTGGCGG
The DNA here is from genome assembly GCA_035460965.1 of Acidimicrobiia bacterium. Classification (GTDB taxonomy): domain Bacteria; phylum Actinomycetota; class Acidimicrobiia; order Spongiisociales; family ZC4RG35; genus DATHWB01. Next base: position 1,337 of record DATHWB010000204.1, on the reverse strand, counting down.
ATGTCGACGCTGCTCGGCAACTACGTCACGTCGGTCCCTGCGCAGATGCGGATGGGCAAGCGGTGGTTCCTCGGTTCGGCCGACGCCATTTTCCAGAACATCAACATCATCTCGGACGAGAGCCCCGAGCACATCTTCGTCTTCGGAGCCGACCACATCTACCGGATGGACCCCCGCCAGATGCTCGAGGATCACGTGGCGACGGGGGCAGGCGTGACGGTGGCGGGGATCCGGGTACCGATCGAGCAGGCGTCTTCCTTCGGGATCATCGAACGGGGTGCCTCCACCAAGATCGAGCGGTTTCGCGAGAAGCCGTCCGACCCGACGCCAGTACCCGACGACCCGTCGATGGTCCTCGCCTCGATGGGCAACTACATCTTCCGGACGGAGGTTCTGCTCGACCTCATCCACGAGGACTCGCTCAACGACGACTCCAAGCACGATGTGGGCGGTGACATCATCCCGGCGCTGGTCGACAAAGGTGAGGCACACGTCTACGACTTCACCACCAACGAGGTGCCCGGCGTGACGGACCGGGAGCACGCCTACTGGCGCGACGTGGGGACGCTCGACTCCTACTTCGAGGCGCACATGGACCTGGTGTCGGTCGATCCTGTCTTCAACCTCTACAACGTCGACTGGCCGATCCTGACCAGTGACGTGACCGCTCCCCCTGCCAAGGTGGTGGCGGTGGCGGAGCACGGCGCCGGCGACGTGGCGGACTCGCTGTTGTCGAACGGGGTGGTCATATCGGGCGGCTACGTGCGGAGTTCCGTGCTGTCCCCCTGGGTGAGGGTGGATCCCGGAGCCGTACTGGAGGGGACCGTGCTCCTGGACGGTGTCGTGGTGGGCGAGGGCGCCCAACTCAGCAACGTCATCGTCGACAAGAACGTGCACATCCCGCCGGGGGCGCAAATCGGATTCGACGTCGAGCGCGACCTGGCACGCGGATTCGAGGTCTCCGAAGGCGGGGTGGTGGCGATCGCCAAGAACGCCGAGATCACCGAACCCGTCTGACGTTCTTAGCGAACGACCGCGTCAAGACCGACGCGTTTAGAGGTACAGAACGGAATCAGCCACCGCTGTCCTCGTTTTGCCCGTCTAGGCGCGTCATTTGTGACGCGCTGGTTCGCCAAAAAGCGGACGCGCTGGCGCCTCCTCTCCGGGGGCTCTCAACGCGTGTTGCGGACGAGGACGGTGGCACCGAACCCGCCCACGGTTACTTCGCCCTCCACCTCGCCGGAACGCCCTGGATCGGTGGAGTCGATCGCCATCCGCCACGGTCGGGCTGCCAGCCGACGCGGCAGCCGGAAGCGCACCTCGTCGGCAGAACCGTT
>DATHWB010000203.1:0-1737 GCA_035460965.1 Acidimicrobiia bacterium | reverse complement strand
CTGGAGCGCGCGGATCACGCCCGCGAGCGACTCGCTCGACGAGCCGAACTGCGCCGGAGTGAGGTTCTCGGTCCTGCTGCCCGCGAAGATGCGCGTCGCGACGTCCGCGTCCGTCGTGCAGCCCGAGTACATGAGAAGGCTCAGGTGGTAGGTCCGCCAGGCCGTGTCGCGGTCGACCTCGAGGAGTTCGGCCAGCCGCATCGCCATCAGCGTGCCGTGGAGGCCGTGCTCGAACGGGAACCCCATTCCCAGGTCGGTGGCGAGGCATGCGGCGGCGATGATCTCCGCGGCTCGAACCGACTCGGAGCCGACTGCAGGCTGTTGCGACACCTCGACCAGGGTACGCGAGGCTCGGTTCCCTCGCGCGACCGCCGGGTGGCGGGGCGACCCCCGTGATGCGAGGCTAACGACGATCCGAGATCGAGAGGGAGGCTGATGGACGACTATCCGGTGCGGTTCGACGTGGACTACCCAGACCGAGCTCTGGACCGCCTGACCACCTTCTTCCGGCTCCTCTGGGTGATCCCCATCCTGATCCTGTTCGGGACCATCGCCGGGGGAACCTGGCAGTGGAGCTACGAGGAGAGTCGTTACGTGGCGGCGGGCGCGGGGGGCCTCCTCTTCTTCGGCCCCCTGCTGATGATCGTGTTCCGGCAGAAGTATCCGCGCTGGTGGTTCGACTGGAACCTGGCCTGGCTTCGCTTCTCGAACCGGGTCTCCGCGTACCTGGCGCTGCTGGACGATCGCTATCCCTCGTCGGACGAGGAGCAGGCCGTCCACCTCGAGATCCCGTACCCGGACGCGCAGGAGGACCTGAACCAGTTCCTCCCGCTGGTGAAGTGGTTCCTGGCGATCCCGCACTACATCGTGCTGGCGTTCCTGTACGTCGGGGGGATCTTCGCGGTGATCTTCGCCTGGTTCGCCATCCTGTTCACCGGGCGCTACCCGAGGGGGCTATTCGACTTCGTGGTGGGCGTGTTCCGCTGGCACAACCGGGTGGTGGGCTACGCCTTCGTGCTCGTGACCGATCGGTACCCGCCGTTCTCGCTCGCGGGCTGATCCGCGGGTCCTGCGTGGGGCCCTCGCCGAGGGGAGGCCGTGGTAGCGTCGGGGAGGTGATCCGGATGCGTGGCGACCGACGCTCGCTGCCCCATATCGTGCTCCTGCTCGCGCTCGTCGTCCTCGCGATCGTCCTGCTGTGGCACCTCTTCGGGATGGAGCACTCCGAGGGGATGGGCATCCTCGGGGGATGCCTGTTCCTCGTGACGGTGGCGCTGGTGCTGGTCGTGCCCACCATCCGGTGGCCCCTGCGAGTGCCCGTGGAGGCTCGGCGAGAGGGTCCGCCCAAGGCCGCGCTGCATCCGGTGTCGCGCCCGCCTCCGATCGAAGCCTCGCTCGCGAGCGTCGTGCTGATCGAGTGAGTCCGCTCCTTCCACTGTCCTGTTCCCAGCAGCCGAAAGGAGAGACTCACATGTCGTATCCACAGCGGACGACCCGATGGTGGGCCGGCATCGCCGTCGTGGCGGTGACCCTGCTCGTCGCGACGGCATGCGCCGACACGGAGACCGGTGAGGGCGGCGGCGAGGGGGGAACGGCCGAGGTGACCCTCCAGGAGTGGTCCGTCGTTCCGGGTCAGGACTCCGTGGCGGCCGGACCCGTGACGTTCAACGTCACCAACGACGGGCCGGACCATCCTCACGAGCTCGTCGTGATCAGGACCGACCTCGACCCCGCGGA
>DATHWB010000202.1:0-2662 GCA_035460965.1 Acidimicrobiia bacterium | reverse complement strand
GGAGGCGGAGTTGGCCGCCGCGACGACCGCGGTGGCGGCGACGACGTCCGTTGTGCTCCCGCCGCCACCGGCTTGGTGGAGGCGGATCCGTGTGCTGTCCTGGGGGCTGGTGGCGGTGGCGATCCTCGGGTTGGCGGTCGTCGTCGACGGGGCCGTCGGTGACGGGGCGGTGGCCCCGGGCGTCCTGATCGTCCTGCTGGCATTGGCGGGGTTCTCCGCCGCCAGGTCAGCGGTGCGTCGGACCTCCGCCCGCCGGGTGGCAGCGGCGATGGCCGGTCATCGGGGTTCGGTCAGGGCGACGATCGTCGCCGAGCTGGAGCGGCGAATCGGCCGTCGATTGCGTGACGTGCTGCGCCCGAGGTCCGTGCTCGGGGCGGCGCACACCGAGTTCATGCTGGCCGTACGACGAGACGAGGAGACACTGAACTGATGGAGACGTTCTTCGAGGACAACGGAGCGGCCCTCGTCCGGAGCGCCATCGTGATCGTCGGGATTGCCGTGCTGTGGGCCCTCGCCACGCGGGTCGCGCACCGCACGATCGATCGCATGGATGCCAGGAGCCCCGATGCCGGGGCACGGGCGCGCACGCTGTGGTCGATGGCGCGGCGGCTGCTGATCGTGGTGTTCCTGGCGGTGCTGATCTTGATGGTGGCGGCGGTATGGGAGTTGCCGCTCACCCCGCTGCTGGCCGTCGGTTCGGCGGTGGGGGTGGCCGTCGGATTCGGCGCCCAGAGTCTGGTGAAGGACGTGATCAGCGGGTTCTTCATCCTGGCCGAGGATCAGTACCACATCGGCGACGTGGTGAAGGTGGCGGGCGTGGCGGGTGCGGTGGTGGACATCCGTCCCCGGGTCACGGTCCTCCGCGACCTCGACGGGAACGTCCACTACATCCCGAACGGCGAGATCACGGTGGCCTCGAACCTCACCCAGGAGTTCTCCCAGGTCGTGCTCGACATCGGTGTCGGCTACCGCGAGTCGGTCGATCGCGTGATCGATGTCATCCGGGACGAACTGTCCGCCCTCCACGCCGACGACGAGTGGAGCGGGCTCTTCGTCGAGGAGCCCCAGATACTGGGGGTGGATGCGCTGGGCGACTCTGCGGTGACCATTCGTGCCGTCTTGAAGGTCGGGGCGACCGACCGCTGGCTGGTCAAGCGGGAAGCCTTGCGTCGGCTCAAGAATCGCCTCGACGCCGAGGGGATCGAAATCCCGTTCCCGCACGTCACCGTCTATCGGGGTGACTCGGACTGAGGGATGGCGATCGCCAGGCTGTTCGGCCGGGCGGTGGCGACCAGGCTGGTGACGAGGCCGTAGTGCTCTCCGTCCATCTGCACCCCTACCGGCGGGTCGGCGTCGACCGACAGCGAGGCGACGTGACGGTCGAGTTCCATCCCCTTGACCTCCCCGAGTGTGCCGGCGATGGCGTGTCGAAGAATCGACCCGGCGCGTCGAATCGGGAGTCTCTCGATCGTCAGCACCGACATGGGGTCCGGGGCGTCGCGGTCGACCCGCAGCGGAAGCCTTCCGAAGTAGGTGTAGAGCGGATGGAACTGGACGAGGGCACCGATGCCCGGCCGCCGATCCGAGGTCGTCACCCACACGCCGGGTTTTCTCTTCCGTATGTCCTTCCACACCACCCCGAGGGTCGTGGTGGCGTAGTGCACCCCGCCGAACCGGTACTTGCGAAACGGTTCTGACTCGGCCGCGGCCACCACGCTTGCGTCCACCCCCACCCCGAACGCGAACACGGCACGCGCCGCCCACGGACCTTCCGGACCGGTGGCGTTCACCTCGACCGTGGGTGACATCACGGTGTCGTGACCCTCGACGAGCAGGCGAGTCGCCTCCTTCGCCCGATGGGGAATGCCGTGGATTCGAGCGAGCACGTTCGTCGTGCCGGACGGGATGATGCCGAGCACCGCTTCGGTTCCAGCCAGTCCCTGCGCGACGTGGTGGACGATCCCGTCTCCTCCCATCGCGATCACGAGGCCGGTTCCCGCCCGGGCTGCATCCCTGGCGGCCAGACGCGAATGCTCCGCGCTCTGCGGCCAGATCGCCCGCACGTCGAAGCCCTTCCCGAGGGTTCGCATCGCCATTCGATGGAGTCCGCCGGTGAACTGCGAGGCGGCCGGATTGGCGATGAGGAGGGCGGAGGTCACGTGGCGCGGAGGCTAGTGGCAAGGGGTCGGATAGCGTCCGGAGTCCTGTTGGATGCACGAGTCCCCCCGGTCACCGATCCCGGGCGAGGTGAGCCGCTCCCTGGGCACGGAGCCGACCCGCACTACCTTGTCGTCGTGATGACGAAGCCGACCCCTGGCGATCCCAACGACCCCATCTTCTCGCTGTCGATCGACGACGGGGCTGGGGCGATCCTGGCCGCGGCGGCGGGCGACGTGGCCGGTGGCGCCGACTCCACCTCGTATTCGGCGATCACGCAGTCCTCCACGGTGCTGGCATACCACCTGTTGACTCATGGTGAGGTGGATCGGGAAGTGCTGGCACGGGGCTACCTCGAACTCGCCGGTGGAGAGGACGGCCGCTACACGTACCGGGCTCCGACGGCGGCGTTCGACGAGTGGCTGAAGTCGTCGCTGAAGGGCAGCCCGACCGTGTCGGCGATGCCGTCTTCCGAGCCGGCGGCGCGCGGTGTACCCATCGGCTT
>DATHWB010000201.1:0-4251 GCA_035460965.1 Acidimicrobiia bacterium | reverse complement strand
ACGTCCTCGGCGTCGAGCGGCTCGCCATTGTGGAACGTCACCTCCTCACGGAGGTCGAAGGTGTAGACGAGACCGTCTTCACTCACGTCCCACGACTCCGCCAACAGCCCGGTGATGGAGCCGTCCGCCTCCAACTTCACCAGCGTCTCGTACACGTTGTAGAGCAAGACCTGGGGGATGGCCGCGGCGGGGCTCGACGTGAGGTCGAGAGTCGGCGGCTCGAGTTGGAGGCCGATGACGGCCTCGGTCTGGGCGGATGCCTGGGCGGCGGTGGTGGTCGTCTGGGCGGCGGTGGTCGTCGTCGCAGGCGGCTCGGTGGTCGTGGGCTGTGACGTGGTCGTCGTCTCGGCGGAGCCGCCGCACGCGGCCAGCATCACCGCCAGGGCTGTCAGCACGACACTCGTTCGTCTCCGCATGCCTTCCTCCAAGAAGCCGGAATGTAGGAATCGTAGGAGGACGGCGAGCGAGTCAGTCCGGGAAGGTGCCGTCCAGTCGCGGGATCGACGCCACCAGGCGGCGGGTGTAGTCGTCGCCAGGGTGGCGGAACACGTCGTCCGCCCTGCCCTGTTCGACCGCCCTTCCCCGCTCCATCACCAGCACCCGGTCACAGATGCGGTGAACCACCGAGAGGTCGTGGGAGATGAAGATCATCGTGAGGTCGAAGTCGTCCTTGAGGCGGGCGAGCAGGTCGAGTGTGACGGCCTGAACCGACATGTCGAGAGCGCTCACGGGTTCGTCCGCCACCAGGATCCTCGGATCGGGGGCGAGGGCGCGGGCGATGGCGATCCGTTGGCGCTGGCCCCCGGAGAACTCGTGGGGGTAGCGGTCGATGGTGTCGGCGGGCATCGCCACCGCATCCAGTAGCTCGCGCACCCTGGCGCGGTGGTCCCCCTCGACACGGAGCGCTCGGAGCGGTTCCGAGATGATCTGTCCGATTCGGAGTCGCGGGTCGAGGCTTCCCATCGGATCCTGGAACACCATCTGGGCGATTCGCCGCAGAGGTCGAAGATCCCTGGTTCCGACGAGGTCGAGCCCGTCCACCACGATCGAGCCCGAGTCGGGTCGGTTGAGCCCGATCAGCAGTCGGGCGAGCGTCGTCTTCCCCGATCCGGACTCTCCGACGATCCCGAACGTCTCTCCCCGGTGGACGTCGAGATCGACGCCGTCCACCGCTCGGATCACGGGTCCCGGCTCGGTCAGGCGACGCCGACGGAGGGTGTATGTGCGGGTGACGGCCCGGGCTCGGATGAGAACCTCATCCGAGCCGGCGACGTGCGAACGGGCCGGAACCACCCCCGATCTGCTCATTGGGGGTACGGCCTCGACCAGTCGCCGCGTGTACGGATGCTCGGGCGCGTCGAAGAGGCGGCGGGTGGGGCCGCGGTCGACGATCCTGCCGTCGTCGATCACCAGCAGATCGTCCGTGATCCCGGCGACCACCGGGAGGTCGTGGGTGATGAGGAGCAGGGCGGCGTCGGTGGACAGCAGCCTCGATCGGAGCAGCCTCAATACCTGAGCCTGCACCGTGACGTCCAGAGCGGTGGTCGGTTCGTCGGCGACGACCAGGGCGGGTCCGCAGGCGAGGGCCATCGCGATCATCGCCCGCTGTCGCTGACCCCCGGACAGTTCGTGGGGATACGCGCGCGCACGTCGCTCGGGCTCGTCTATGCCGACCGCCTCCAGCAGGGCCACCGCCTCCCGGTCTGCCTCGTCGGTCGTCATGTCCCGGTGGATCCGCAACGGTTCGGCCACTTGACGGCCGACCCGCATGACGGCGTTCATGGCGGTCATCGGCTCCTGGAAGATCATCGACATCGCGTTGCCCCGGACCGTGTTGAGCGTGCGGTCGGGTCGTCCGAGCAGGTCTTCGCCGTCGAGGAGGATGCGTCCCCCCGCCCGCAGCGAATCGGGGAGCAGGCCCATGATCGCCAATGCCGTCAACGTCTTTCCCGACCCGGATTCGCCGATAAGGCCCAAACGTCCCCCGCGGTCGAGTTCGAATCCGACATCGCCCACCAGGACCCTTCCCGAGCGAGTGGTGACGGTGAGGTGCTCGACCTGGAGGAGGGTCATGTGCGACGCACCTCCAGTCGCGGATCGAGGGCGTCACGCAGCCCGTCTCCCAGCAGGTTGAAACCCAGCACCGTGAATGCGATCGCCATCCCCGGCCACAGCGCCAGCCGGGGAGCGACCTGGATGAAGGTCTGGGCGTCGCGTAGGGCACGTCCCCATGACGGGCGGGGCGGCTGGGCCCCGATACCCAGGAACGAGAGCGCAGCTTCGGCGAGGATCGCCAGCGCGAACAGCACTGTGATCTGCACGATGAGCACCGACGAGATGTTCGGGAGAACGTGGCGGGCGAACACGTAGGTCTTGCCGCGTCCGTAGGTCCGCGCGGCAGCCGCGAAATCGAGTTCGAACACGCTCAGGGACGCTCCGCGAGTCACCCGGGCCACGATGGGTCCGTAGGCGATACCGATGGCGATCATCGCCGGGGCGATCCCGGGAGAGACGGCAGCCACGAGCAGGATGGCCAGGAGCACGGGGGGGAAGGCGTAGATGACGTCCGACACCCGCATGACGAGATCCTCAGCCAGTCCGCGGCGGGCGGCGGCGAAACCACCGACGGGGATGCCGATCACGACTGCGATCCCGACAGCCAGGATCCCCACGAAGAGGGCGGTTTGGGATCCCACCATGATCTGGGACAGGACGTCGCGGCCGAACTGGTCGGTCCCGAGAACGTGTCCGCCGACCCCCGGCGCCACCAGTCGTTCGCTCGGTGACACCCGCACCGGATCGAACGGCGTCCACACGAAGGAGACCAGTGCAGTGAGGCCGACCACGGCGACGATCGACATTCCCACGATCAGGTTGATGCGCTGCCATCTCATTGTCTGGCCACCCGCGGATCGATGAATCGGTACGTCAGGTCGACGAGCAGGTTGATCGTCAGGATGAAGGCGACGATGACGAACGCGCCCCCCTGCACCAGCAGGAGGTCGCGGCGGGTGATCGCCTGCAGCAGCATCGAGCCGAGGCCAGGCAACACGAACACGCTCTCGATCACCACGGTGCCGGCCAGCAACGCCGCGAACTGCAGCCCGAGAATCGTCAGCACCGGAATGGCGGCGTTGCGGAGCCCGTGGCGCCAGAGGGCAGCACTGCGCGACAGGCCCTTGGCGCGGGCGGTGCGGATGTAGTCCTCACGGAGCGTGTCGAGGATGGCCGACCGCACGTAGCGGGTGATGATCGCCCCCTGCACGATCGCAAGCGACAAGGCCGGAAGGAACAGCGCCCGGAGGGCGGTCGGGATCGACCCCCAGCCCGGGAAGCCGTTGGCGGGGAACCAACCGCGGCCAACGGCGAACACCGTCACGAGGATCAGGCCGGCCCAGAATGCCGGGATCGCCAGTCCCACCTGGCTGAGGGTGGTCACCACGGTGTCTCCCAGCTTTCGGTGGCGGGCGGCGGCGTACACCCCCGCAGGGAACGCCAGCAGAATCGTCATCGTCATCGCCAGCACCGCGAGCGGCACGGTGACGGTCAGACGGGAGGCGATCTGGTCTGCGATGTCCTGGCCCGAGAAGATCGAGACGCCGAGATCGCCCCGTAGCACCCCGACCAGCCAGTCGGCGTACTGGACGAGGAGCGGGCGGTCGAGTCCGAGCTCCGACCGGAGCGCCGCCACCGCCTCGGGTGTCGCCTGGGTGCCCAGCATCACCTGCGCCGGATCGCCCGGAAGGATCGACATGACGGAGAACACCAGCGCCGATGCCACCAGCACCGACACCAGGAACACCCCGATCCGTCGCACCACGTACATCGGAAGGTTGATACCAGCTTCTCTGTGCAGGGGCCGCGAGCCCCCCGGCACCCCCCCCAGCGCTTGATCCCTGTTTTGATTGTGCAGGGGCCGCGAGCCCCCCGGCACCCCCCAGCGCTTGATCCCTGCGGGATCGTCGCATGACTCGGGGTCTTCCACGTGTCTGTCCCCCTCGCGACCGAGCCGAAGGCGAGGGAGTGCTGGGGGGACCGGCCCGGCGGAGCCGGGCCGAGGGGGGCAGTGAGCGAAGCGAACTCGTGGACCAGCTCTGGGGACGGCCCCCCGTGCCTCGCCTGGTGGCGAGGCTGCTCCCCCCAATGTCGCTTCGCTCCTGGGGGGAGAAACCCTGGGGTCTTCCACTTGTCTGTCCCCCCTCGGCCGGAGGCCGTTTGGGGGGACCGGCCCGGCGGAGCCGGGCCGAGGGG
>DATHWB010000200.1:0-27961 GCA_035460965.1 Acidimicrobiia bacterium | reverse complement strand
GTACGAGGCGGTCCGCCAGCGTCGCGATCGTTGACCGCCTGAGACGTTGCATCGAACATGTGTTCGATGTAGCGTCACCTCGACATTCACCCCCAGGGAGGATCGAGAGGGATGTCCGTTCCAGCCCAGCGCAGCTTCGAGGAATTGGGCACCCCACTCCACGAGGTCACGTTCTGCGTGCTCGATCTGGAGACGACGGGCGGGTCGGCCCGGGACTGTGCCGTCACGGAAGTGGGGGCCGTCAAGGTACGCGGTGGCGAGGTGGTCGGCACGTTCCAGACCCTCGTGGACCCAGGCGCCGAGATCCCCCCGTCCATCGTCCTCCTCACCGGGATCACGCAATCGATGGTGATCGACGCTCCTCGGATTCCCGAAGTGCTTCCGACGTTCGCCGAGTTCGTGGGCTCGGCGGTGATCGTCGGCCACAACGTCCGCTTCGACCTGTCGTTCCTCGACACGGCGGCCGATCGCCTCGGCTACCCCCGGTTCTCCGCCAACCGCTGGGTGGACACCGCCGCTCTCGCCCGGCGGCTGGTCCGCTCCGAGGTCCGCAACCTCCGGCTGGCATCGCTGGCAGCCCACTTCCGCTCCCCCGTCGCGCCCAACCATCGAGCCCTCGACGACGCCACCGCCACCATGCACGTGTTCCATTCGCTGCTGGAGAGGGCGGGCGGACTCGGGGTCACGGCCCTGGAGGACTTGCTGGCACTCCCGAAGGCACGCGGAGCGTCTGAATACCGCAAGATCCACCTGGCTCGCGACCTCCCCCGGGAACCGGGGGTCTACCTCTTCCGGGATCGAACCGGGGACGTGATCTACGTCGGGAAGGCGGGAAACCTGCGCACCCGGGTGTCCGCCTACTTCTACGGGGATCCCCGCCGTACGGTGGCCACGATGCTCAAGGAGCTCGCCGACGTCGATCACCGGGTGTGTGCCGGCGAGCTGGAGGCCTCGATCACCGAACTCCGACTCATCCACGCCCATCGTCCCCGTCACAATCGGCGCTCCAAGCCCCCGCGCGCCACCCACTGGCTCACCCTCACCGGCGGGGACTATCCGCGCTTGTCGGTCACCCGGACCGTGCATCGGGACGCCACGCTCACGCTCGGCCCGTTCCGCCGACGAGCGGCAGCGGAGTTGGTGATGGCCGCGCTGTGGGATGCGACCCCGGTGCGCCGGTGCACCGGTCGCCCCGGATCGAGGACCGCCCGATGCGCTCCCGCCCAGCTGGGCGTCGCCGAGTGCCCGTGTGACGGCAACCTGACGGCGGAGCGCTACCGGGCGATCGTCGACCGGATGGTGCACGCGGTGGACCGGGAACCCGCGTTGCTCCTCGATCCGCTGGTCGAGCGGATCGCCGGGCTCTCGCACGAGCAGCGATACGAGGAAGCGGCATGGGTACGAGATCGTCACCGTGCGCTGGCACGAGCGCTCGAGAAGCGCCGAACATGGCGGGCGCTGACCGCGGCAGGCCGCATCGAGGCACATCGGGACGGCGAGCGGGCGGTGATCGACCGGGGCCGGCTGGTGGCTGCGTGGAACGGGGCCGATGTGCCCTTGCTCGCCCCGCCCCTCGCCGAATCGGCCGAGCCGGTCGCCCCTTCGATTCTCGCTCAGGAAGAGGCCGACCTGGCCTGGTCCTGGCTCGGGTCGGACGGAACGATGCTCGACGACGTCACCGGGTCCCTCACGTCCCCGGCCGGCAGGGTGGCGCGACTCGATCGCCTGGACGAAGCGGTCGTGAGACTGCCTGGAGCGGGCGTCAGCCCTTGGGCAGTCCCAGCATCATCTCCCCGATGATGTTCCGCTGGATCTGGTTGGTCCCGGCGTAGATGGTTCCGGCGCGGGCGTTGAGGAACACCGTCTGCCACGAGGCGGTGCTGTTGGGAGCACCCCAGTCGTCGGTTCGAAACGCCGACGATGGCCTGCGGCCCTCTGCCACCAGACCCTCTGTCCCGAGGATGTCCATCGCCAGTTCGGTCAACCGGATGTGGTGCTCGGACCACCACAACTTGGTGATGGCGGCGTCCGGTCCCGGCTTGTGCCCCCGGGCGAACTTGGTGAGTTGGGAGTAGCCCATGAAACGCATGATCTCGACGCGCTCGTGGGCCTGGACGAGCCGTTGGCGAATGAGCGGGTCCTCGATGGCCCCGTTGGCTCTCGCCAACTCGATGAGCCGATCGAGTTCATGGCGGAATGCGAGGGAGGCGATGGCCGCGTCCTTGCCACGCTCGAATCCGAGCAGTGCCATCGCCACCCGCCATCCGTCGTTGACCTCGCCGACGATGTGCCGGCGGGGGGTGCGGGCGTCGGTGAAGAACACCTCGTTGAACTCCGAATCGCCCGACAGCATCTTGATCGGCCGCACCTCGACCCCTGGCTGATCCATCGGAACGAGCAGGAACGACAGCCCCCGGTGCTTCGGCACGTCGGGATCGGTGCGGGCGATGACGAAGATCCAGTTGGCGAGGTGCCCGGCCGACGTCCACACCTTCTGCCCGTTGATCACCCACTCGTCGCCGTCGAGCTCGGCTCTGGTCTTGACTGCGGCCAGGTCGGAGCCGGCTTCGGGCTCCGAGTACCCCTGACACCAGACGTCCTCGCCGCTGATGATCCTGGGGAGGAAGTGGCTCTTCTGCTCGTCGGTACCGAGAGCCAAGAGGGTGTTGCCGAGCATCCCGATCGAGAACGCGTCATTGGGACCGGCACTCGGAACGCCCGCCTTGGCGAACTCCTCCACGACCGCGATCCCCTCGATCTCGGACAGCCCCCGCCCCCCGTATTCGGTGGGCCACTCCAGCCCGATCCATCCACCGGCCGACAACTGCTTGCGCCACTGCTGGACCCAATCGGCGAGCTCGTCGGTGGGGATGGATCCCGTACCCGACCATTCGTCGGGTAGGACGCCGTCGAGCCATGCCCGCACCTCACGCCGCACAGCCTGCGCGGATTCCGGCCACTCGAAGTCCATGCCTTGCACCACCTCCGTGACCACGGATCCTATCGCAGGCGGGAAACCCGCCCCGACGATCAGAGGGCGGCCAGCGCTTCGGACAGGGTGAAGCGGCGCTCGTACAGGGCACGGCCGACGATCACACCCTCGCAGCCGGTGTCGGCGAGACCCCTGAGATCTTCGATCGAACCTACTCCTCCCGAGGCGATGATCCGGAAACGCCGGTCGGTCAGTACCAGGTCGAGCAACTCCGTCTCGGGGCCCTGCATGGTGCCGTCGCGGGCGATTCCCGTGACGAGCAGGCGGGGAACCCCGCGATCGGCCAGGTCGTCGAGTACGTCGCCGAGCGCCCTTCCTTCGTCCAGCCATCCTCCCCCGGTGGCCCGCCCGTCCCGTACGTCTACCGCCGCCACCACCCTCCCGATCTCACCGATGGCAGCGAGCACGTCGGGATCCCAGACGGCGGCGGTACCCAGCACGACCCGTTCGGCGCCGGCATCGAGTGCCGCCTCCGCCCATCGGGCGGTCCTGATCCCTCCACCGACCTGGAAGCGGACGCCGGCGCTGGACAGCCGGCGCCAGAGGTCGGGCGACGGCTGCCCGCTGCGAGCACCTTCGAGGTCCACGACGTGGACGAGCGCTGCCCCTTCGTCGATCCAGGTGCGTGCCCTGGCCACCGGGTCGGGGTCGTACACGGTGACCCTGTCGAAGTCGCCGTGGGTGAGGCGAACGACCGACCCGTCGAGGACGTCGACCGCCGGGATGATGTCGAGCACGGACGTCAGCTCCTGACTGTGTTCAGCACACGCCTGTCCTGCAGGCGTGTTAGCGTGCTAAAGTGGTGAATACCTGATACGGCACCCTATCACCCAGGACCGACGATGACACTTCCCAACGACGACTGGCGGAACGCCGACACGCGAGCGCTGTTCGAGACGATTCTCCGACTCGAGACCATCGACGAAGCGGCCGCCTTCTTCCGAGACCTGTGCACCCGTCGCGAGCTCGACGAGATGAGCTCCCGTTGGGCCATCGCCCGGCTCCTCGAGCAGGGACTCCCCTACCGGGAGATCGCCGCCACCACCGGGGCATCCACCGCCACCATCACGCGTATCAACCAGTGGCGCCAACACGGCGCCGGCGGGTACCGCACCATGCTCGACCGGACGACGGCGTGACCGTTCGACTCGCCGTCCCCAACAAGGGGCGCCTCAAGGATCCCGCCATCCGCCTCCTGAAGGATGCCGGTCTGAGCTTCGAGGTCACCGACCGCTCGCTCACCGCCCGGTTGCGCAATGCGGCGATCGAGCTCCTGTTCGTACGGACCGAAGACGTGGCGGAGTTGGTCGACGACGGCGTCGCCGACGCCGGCATCACCGGTCAGGACCTCCTCGCAGAGGACGGGGCAGATCTGGAACAGGTTCTGGAGCTCGGATTCGGCCACTGCCGGGTGTCGGCGGCCGTTCCGTCCACGTCACAGATAAGGACCGTCGGAGACATGGCCGGACTGCGGGTCGCCACCTCGCACCCCCGAATCGCCCAGGAGTACTTCGATCGGCACGGAATCAACGTGGACGTCGTGCGCCTGCGCGGGTCCGTCGAAGTGGCACCCAAGCTCGGAATCGCCGACGCCATCGTCGACCTCGTGTCCACCGGCTCGACCCTCGTCGTGAACGGACTGCGCGAAGTCGGCACCTTGCTCGACTCGCAGGCGGTGCTGGTGTGGAGGGCCGGGCACACCCACGTCGAGGCGGCACGCCTGGAGACCGCCATCCGCTCCGTGGTCGGTGCCCGCTCCAAGCGCTACATCGTGCTCAACGCCCCACAGTCGTCCGTCGACGAGATCGCCCGCATCATCCCGGGGCTGGAGGCGCCGACCGTCGTCCCGCTGGCCGAGACCGGCTGGGTCGCCATCCACTCGGTGGTGTCGGCCGGCGAAGTGTGGAGCCTGCTCCCGCTGCTCGAGTCGGCGGGCGGGCAGGGAATCCTGGTCCTCCCGATCACTCAGGTGTTGGGATGACGCGCCTCCGTCGCCTCGACTGGACTGGCGCCACGCAGTCGGCCCGCTCCGAGCTGCTGCGTCGCAGCGCAGTCCCGGATGCCGCCGTACGAGCGACTGCCGCCGCCGTGTGCGACGACGTCGCCGCCCGTGGTGCCGCGGCTGTGGCGGAGTATGCGGAGCGCTTCGGAGGCGGCTTTCGCCGGATCGGCGGGGAGGAGCTGACCCGGGCGGCGGACGCACTCCCCGACGACGTCCGTGCGGCGATCCAGGCCTCCGCAGCGGCGGTCGAGAGGTACCACCGCACCCAAGTTCCCGTGGACTCGACCACCGAGACCCACCCGGGCGTCACGATCGAACGACGCTGGAGTCCTCTCACCCGTGTCGGCTGTTACGTACCGGGTGGCAAGGCGGCGTACCCGTCGACAGTCGTGATGACAGTCGTACCGGCCCGCGTCGCGGGCGTCGAGTCCGTGGTCGTCGTGTCTCCGGCGGACGAAGCGGGCAATGTCGATCCGACGCTCGCCGGCACCTGTGCACTGCTCGGCGTCGACGAGGTGTGGGCCATCGGCGGGGCCCAGGCCGTGGCGGCGCTCGCCCACGGTGCCGGCGATCTGCTGGCCGTGCAGAAGATCGTGGGCCCCGGGAACAGCTATGTGACCGCAGCCAAACTGGCCGTGTACGGAACCGCGGCCATCGACCTGCCCGCCGGACCCAGCGAGGTGCTGGTGATGGCGGATTCGACCGCCGATCCGTTTCTCGTCGCCGCCGACCTCCTCTGTCAGGCCGAACATGGGCCCGACTCCCCCGCCATCCTCGTCACCGACGATCCGACCCTCGCAGATCGGGTGGAGACGGCTCTCGACACCCTGTTGGGACAGGTGGGGCGCGCCCACATTCTCGAGCAGGCACTCACGGAACACGGAACGGCGGTGATCGTCGACGGTTTGGACACCATGATCGAGATCGCCAACGGATACGCCGGTGAGCACGTGACGGTCCTCACCGCCGATCCCACCGCCACCGCCGGACGGATCACCGCGGCGGGTTCCGTCTACGTTGGCAGGTGGTCCCCGGAATCGGCCGGGGACTACGCCACCGGGGCCAATCACGTCCTTCCCACCGGTGGACTGGCGGCCGCCTGCGGTCCGTTGGCGGTCGAGGACTTCGGGGCCTGGGCCCAGATTCAGACCCTGAGCAGGGAGGGGCTGGAGTCACTCCTCCCCACCATCACCCACCTGGCCGGAGCGGAGGGTCTGGATGCCCACGCGCTCGCTGCGAGGATTCGATTCGAACGATCGGAGTATCAATGACCAGAACGAGCCGGGTGGAGCGCACCACCAGAGAGACCTCAGTCGAAGTCGAGCTCGACCTCGACGGCAGTGGCGTCGTGAGCGTCGACACCGGCGTCGGCTTCTTCGACCACCTCCTCACGTCCTTGGCGACCCACGCAGTCGTCGACCTCACCGTGACGACCAAGGGCGACCTGGAGATCGACGATCACCACACGGTCGAGGACACGGCACTGGCGATCGGCTCCGCGCTCGCCGAGGCACTGGGTGACCGGGCGGGAATCCAGCGATTCGGCGACGCCCTGGTCCCGATGGACGAGGCCCTAGCCCGCTGTGCCATCGACCTCAGCGGTCGTCCCTATGCAGTCGTGGACATCCCGATGCGCCAATCGTCGATCGGGAACTTCTCCACCCAGAACCTGGGCCACGTGGTGGAGTCGCTCGCCCGTACCGGGGCATTCTCGATCCACCTGTCGGCCACCGGTCACAATGACCACCACGTCGCCGAGGCGGCGATCAAGGCCCTCGCTCGCGCCCTGCGCGAGGCGGTGGCGATCGACCCCCGACGGACCGGAGTCGCTTCCACCAAGGGAACCCTGGAATGAGCGGCCCCCGATGACGCGCCCGTCGATCGCCGTGGTCGACCATGGCGCCGGCAATCTCGTGTCGATCGCCCGCGGGCTCGAGCGCGCCGGTGCGGAGGCGCGGATCGCCACCGTCCCCGGCCAGCTGGCGGGAGCCGACGGTGTCGTGCTGCCCGGCGTGGGGGCCACCGCCACCGTGATGGCAGGGATCCGATCCGGAGGTTTCGAGCGCCCCCTGCAGCGCCTGCAGGTCCCCCTGTTCGGGATCTGCGTGGGCATGCAGGTGCTCTTCGACCTCTCCCACGAGGACGACACGACCGGACTCGGGCTGATCGCCGGGTCGGTGGAACCGCTCCTCGATCCCCCGACCACGCCGCACATCGGTTGGAATCAGCTCGAAGTAGCCGAAGACCCGCTGTTCGATGGGGTGGGCGAGCACCCCGAGGTCTACTTCGTCCACTCGTTCGCACCGGTCCCGGCAGATCCGTCGGTCGTCATCGCACGATCGACGCATGGGTCGCCTTTCGTCGCCGCCGTCCGGCGCGGCCCCATCGTCGGTACGCAGTTCCATCCCGAGCGATCCGGTCCGACAGGGTTGACGATCCTTCGCAACTTCGTGGAGGCGGCGATGGACCGGGCAGCATGAGCGTCCGCACCCGCATCATCCCCTGCCTCGACGTGAAGGACGGTCGGGTGGTCAAGGGGGTCAACTTCGTCGACCTGACCGACGAGGGCGATCCGGTCGAGATGGCGCAGCGTTACGCCGCCGAAGGCGCCGACGAGATCTGTTACCTGGACATCTCGGCCTCACCGGAGGGACGGCCGACGATGCTCCAGGTCGTACGTCGCACGGCCGAGAACGTCTTCGTGCCGCTGACGGTCGGCGGTGGCGTCCGCTCCTCCGACGACATGAAGGCGACCCTCCGTGCGGGAGCCGACAAGGTCGGGGTCAACACGGCCGCCGTCCGTCGCCCCGAGCTGATCTCCGAGTGCGCCACCCGCTTCGGGCGCCAATGTGTCGTACTGGCCATCGACGCTCGCCGCACCGCCGAGGGCGGCTTCGAGGTCGTCGTCAACGGCGGACGCACCGCCACCGGCCGGCAGGCCGTGGAGTGGGCGGTGGAGGGAGTCGAGCGGGGTGCCGGGGAGATCCTGCTCACCTCGATGGACGCCGACGGAACGAAGGACGGATTCGACCTCGAACTCACACGGGCGGTCAGCGACGCAGTGGAAGTACCCGTGATCGCCTCCGGCGGCGCCGGACACGCCAGTCACTGCGTCGAGGCGGTCACGCTGGGAGGAGCATCCGCCGTCCTGGCGGCATCCATCTTTCACAGACGCGAGATCGAGATCGACGAGGTGAAGCGAGCGATGACCGCAGCGGGCATACCGGTGAGGAGGACGGCATGACCGAGTGGATGGGCTCGTCCGACCTCGTGCCGGCCATCGTGCAGGATCCAGACTCCCGACGGGTGTTGATGCTGGCGTGGATGAACGAGGAGTCTTTCGCCCGCACTCTCGACTCCGGCGCGGTCACGTTCTTCTCCCGCAGCCGCCAGGAACTGTGGGAGAAGGGATCGACCAGTGGCAACCGGTTGAGGATGGAGTCGATGTCCTGGGACTGCGACGGCGACACGCTCCTCGTCCAGGCTCGACCCACCGGACCGGTGTGCCACCGGGACACCGTGACGTGTTTCGACGACATCCCGCTGGAACCTGCGTTCGCATCCCTCGGCACGCTCTGGGACGTCATCGCCGACCGCGCCCGCACCCGGCCGGAGGGTTCCTACACCACCGAGCTTCTGACGGCCGGACCGGAGGGTCCGGGGCGGAAGGTGGCCGAAGAGGGGATCGAGCTCCTGCTCGCTGCCAAGGACCACGCCACCGGCGCAGCCGACGACGTCCGCGTCGCCGAGGAGGCGGCCGACCTCGTCTATCACACCCTGGTGCTCCTGGCCGAACGAGGGATCGACCCGACTCTCGTGTTCGACGTACTCCGGGACCGCCGACGCTGACGTCGGCGTAGGTCCCGCTGCGTGGCAGCATGAACGCCCTGATGTCTCCCCGTCTCGTCGCCGTCGTCGTCGTGGTCGCCTTGCTCGGAACCGCCTGCGCCTCCGCACCGGGGGACGGCGAACCGGCAGGAGACCTCGCCCCGATCGACGTCGCCCAGTTCGTGGATCGGCTGGAGACGTCTTCCCGGCCGCTGGTCGTGAACCTGTGGGCTTCGTGGTGCATTCCCTGTCGATCCGAGGCTCCGCTGCTCCGCCAGGCCCATGCCCGGTTCGGGGATTCTGTCGACTTCCTGGGCATCGCCACCGAGGACCAGCCAGGCCAGTCGGTGGCGTTCATCGACGAGTTCGCCCTCCAGTTCGAGAACCGGGAGGACCGGAGCGGGTCGGTGAAGGGTCATCTCGGCGCCATCGGACTTCCTGTCACCATCTTCGTGCTGCCCGGCGGCGAGATCCTCCGCACCCACTTCGGCGTGATCGACGATGCCGCCCTCGCTCTCGGGATCGACGACCTCTTGGCGAGCTGATGGAGTTCACGCTGCTGGCCGCCGCCGCGACGGGAGCTGCCGCGGTCTGGCTGACCAACCGCCTGCGCTCGGGGCGCATCTCCGTCGATCGACCGACCGACACGATCGTCGGGGCGGCGGCAGCCGGGCTGTTGCTCGGTCGGCTGGCGGCCATGATCGGAGCAGGCGTGAACCCCGTCACCAACCCGGGCGACATCCTGGTGGTACGCGGGGGCGTGTCCACCGGCTTCGCCGCGCTGGGAGCCATCACGGTCCTCGCCTGGACCCATCGCCAGGCTCTGCCGACTGCACTCGACCAGCTCGCCCCGGCGGCGGTGGCGGGACTCGCCGGCTGGCATGGAGGCTGTCTGTGGCGGAACACGTGTCTCGGAGAGGTCTCCGACCTCCCCTGGGCGATGGCCTCGACCGGAACCGCGGTCACCCGTCATCCCGTGGAGCTGTACGCCGCCGCCGGAATGCTGCTGGTGGCGGTGTTGGCGTCCCGCCTCGCCACCCGTCCGTGGCACGCCACCGGGGCAGCTCTGGCGGGAGCGGGGACGGTGCGCCTGCTCACCGAACCACTCCGTGTCTCCATCGCCGGCGGGCCCGTGTGGTGGTACGCCGCGGCGGTGGTGGTCGGCGTGGCGATCGTCTTCGGCGGTCAGAGGGCGATGCGAACCATTCCCCCGGGACCGGGCTCGATCGAGATCACCCCACCGTGAGCCTCCACCAGACCGCGGGCGATCGCCAGACCGAGGCCGGCCCCTGATCCATCACGAGTCCGTGCCTCGTCCCCCCGGCTGAATCGGGCGAACGGTGCACTGAGATCCGTGAACCCGGGACCTTCGTCGACAACGGTGACCGTCGCCCGTCCGTCCTCGACGGAGACTGCAACGGTCACGGTCCCGGCGGGCGGGGAATGACGGATGGCGTTGTCGACGAGATTTCGTAACACCCGTCCGAACGCCCACGGATCGACCTCGACGACGACCGCCGACCCGGGAGCGGCGACACGCACATCGACGTCGCGGTTGCGTGCCACCGCCGCGAACACCTCCGCCGTCTCATCGGCCAGCTCCGCCAGATCCACCGACTCCGGATGCAGGGTCAGGGTCCCGGCCTCGGTTCCGGCGTAGAGGAACAGGTCTTCGACGAGTCGCTGCAGATGCAGGACGTCACGGTGCATGCCGGCGAGTAGGCGGTCGTCCGCCACCATGACCGAGTCCTGCAGGGCTTCGAGCGTGGCTCTCAGGGAGGCGAGCGGTGTGCGCAGGTCGTGGCCGACCGACGCCAGGAACACCCCGCGCTCGTGTTCGGCCGCACCCAGTTGCGAGGCCATGGCATCGAACGTCTCGGCCAGACGGCCGACCTCGTCACGGCGATCGACACCAGAACGGGCGTCCAGTTCACCGCGTGCCAGCCGGGAGGCGGCGTCGCTCACCCGTCGGAGGTCGTCACCCGCCCTGCGTCCGAATGCGATCGCCAGCGCCGAACCGAGCCCCACCCCCAGCACCAGCGCGGCCAGCACGAGATTCCGGTCGTGCACCGAGATGAACATCGTCTGGGCGGCCAGGAGAACCGCCAGACCCGCAACCCCGACGGATGCGACGGCGATCAGCTGCAGCGACGACCCGATCGACCGCAGCCGGGTGCTCGCCGCCCGCCCGATCACGAACACGAGCACCGTCACCGTGGCAGCCACCAGGTAGATACCGGCCAACGAGGTCCGCTCGGCCGCAGACGGCTGCATCGACAACTCTGTCAGTAGCAGGACACCGGCGACGATCGCCGCAACGGCTGCCACCAGGCGGATCACGGGCGGAACCGGTACCCGACTCCCCACACCGTTTCCAGCCAGCGCGACTCGCCGGACTCGGGCTGGAGCTTGGTACGGAGGCGCCGGACATGCACCGTCACCGTCGCCGGGTCCTGCCACTCGGCGGAGGAGTCCCAGACCTCCTCCAGCAGGACGTTGCGACTGAAGACCTGGAGCGGATGGCCGGCGAGGAAGGCGAGCAGGTCGAACTCCTTGGCCGTGAGCTCCACGCTGCGACCCTCGGCCCACACCTGACGGGCGCTCACATCGATCTCCAAATCCGGATGACGGATCGTTCCTTCCTGTGGGCGGCGCCTGGTGCGGCGCAACACGGTGCGAATCCGCGCCACCAGCTCGCGAGGCGAGAACGGCTTCACCACATAGTCGTCGGCGCCCAGTTCGAGTCCCCGGATTCTGTCGTCTTCCCCCGAGCGAGCGGTCAGCATGATCACGGGCACATCGGAGTTCGCCCTCAGGTCCGCCAGCAGGTCGAGACCGGAAGCTCCCGGGAACATCACGTCCAACACCACCAGGTCGGGGGGCGGGCCGGCGAGGAACTCCCGGGCGGTGGCGGCGTCGGCGGCCTGGTCGACCTTGAAGCCCTCTCGCTCGAGATAGGCGGACACGACCTGCCGCACCCGCGGCTCGTCGTCCACGAGGAGAATCCGATCGGCCCTGATTGCCACTCGGCCATCGTATGGCCCGGGCCGGCGGCCGGCAGGTCCCGTCGCGCAGGCTTTCGTGACTGTTTCGGCACCCGCGCCCGCAGCCATACACTCGCCGCGTGCCAGAACCAGTGGTCATGCTCGACGGCGTGACGGTCCGATTCGGACCGACGACCGTGTTCTCCGACCTCGACCTCAGCGTGGACGCCGGCGCGGTCGTGGGGGTGGCGGGCCGGAATGGCGTCGGCAAGACGACCCTGCTCGGCGTCGTTGCCACGCTGGTCCCGGTGTGGGCGGGTGGCGGAACGGTTCTCGGCGCCGAACTCGGGAGCCCCGAGGCACGCAGCGTGCGGCGGCGGATCGGCTGGTCCGGACACGAACCGGCGCTGTACGACCATCTGACGCTCCGGGAGAACCTGCATCTGATCGCCGATCTGGCCGCCATCGCCCGCACGGACGCGGACGAGGCACTCGACAGGGTCGGCCTCGCCGGGGCCGGCCATCGCCGAGCCGGGGAGGCGTCCAACGGAATGCGCCGCCGCACGGACCTCGCTTCTCTCCTGATGCGGCGGCCGGATCTGCTGCTGCTGGACGAGGCCCATGCCGGACTCGACTCGGACGCCGACGCCATCGTCGATGCGCTCGTCGAGTTGACCCGCAGACGGGGCGGAAGCGTCCTGATGGTGTCGCACGACGCCCAGCGGCTCCGCCTCGACTGCGATCACGTCGTCGTGCTGGACCCGGAGCCGGCGGGATGAGGAGCTTCTGGACCCAGGCGCTGACTATCACTCGGCGCGACCTCGTCGTCGAAGGCCGATCGCGGGAGACCATGGCCGTGGTCGTTCCCTTCGCAGCGGCGGCCGTGTTCGTCGTGCCCTTCGCGACCGACGCCCTGGACGTCCGCCTGTCGATGATCGCCTATCCGGTCTACTGGTTGGTGGCGCTGCTCTTCGGAATGCAGGTTGCACTCCGCCAGACGGCGGTGGAAACCCCGTCGCAACGCCGCCAACTCGCCCTGCTGGGCGTGGACCCGGCAGCACGATTCACCGGAAGGGTGATCTCGGGATCGCTGTTGATCCTGGTGGTGCTGGCGGTGACCGCGCCCCTCGTGTTCCTCTTCTACGACCCCGAACCGATCGCCCGGCCGACCGGGATGATCGGCGTGCTCGTGCTGTTCGCCGTCGGCCTGTCGATGCTGGCGACGCTGGCCGGGGACGTCACCGCCGGCCTCGCCATCCGCACGTCGCTGGCCCCGCTGCTGGTCGTCCCGGTGTCGGTGCCGCTGCTGTTGGGTGCCGCCCAGGCCCTGGAATCGCTTGTCCGGGGCCGAACTACCCTTCCGTGGGTGTTGACACTCGTCGTCACGGACCTGGCACTCGCCGTCACCGGCGTCATCACGGCCCGGTCGTTGGAGGAAGCGAACACATGAACCGAACGCCGGCCCGTGCAGCTCTGGGGTCCCTCGCCGCGGTCAGCATCGCCACCGGCCTGTGGCTGGCGATGACGTCTGCCCCCGACGTCTTCCAGGGCGACTACGTCCGCATCATGTACGTCCACGTCCCCGGCTCCTGGTTGGCGTTCCTCGCCTTCGGGGTCACCGCTCTGGGGTCGCTCGGGTGGCTGATCACCAAGCGCATGGGCTTCGACCGGCTGGCCGAGGCCTCCGCCGAGATCGGTGTCCTCTTCACCGCCATCTCCCTGTTCACAGGCATGCTGTGGGGGTACCCGGTGTGGGGCACGTTCTGGGACTGGAGCGACCCGCGCATGGCCTCCACTGCCCTCATGTTCTTCGTCTACCTGGGGTACCTGGCGTTACGCCGTGCGATCGTCGACCCGAGGACGCGGGCACGCCGCTCGGCGATCCTCGGACTGGTGGCGGTGGTCCAGGTCCCCCTGGTCTACTTCTCGGTGACGCTCTGGCGCTCGCTCCACCAGGGGATGACCGTCAGGCCGGACGGCATCGCCATGGACGGATCGATGGTGGCGGCGCTGCTCGTGAACCTGGCGGCGTTCACGATCCTTTACCTGTACCTGATGGTCGAGCGCGTCCGGTTGGCGCGTCTCGAGGAGGCGGCGGCCGTGGCGGACACCGAACACGCCGCTCGCACGGTGGCCAAGCCGAACCTGGAGGGACTGTCGTGAGCGACGGCTTCATCTGGGCCTCGTACCTGGCCACCTACGGACTGATCGCCGGCTATGCCGTCACCGTCTGGAACCGGATCCGCACCCGGCGCCGGCGGTCCGCAGACCCCGGACCGTGAGCCGGCAGCGCCTGTTCGTCATCCCGGCCCTGGTCGGGATCGCAGTGGCGTCGGTGTTCCTCGTGCGAGCCGCCGGTGACGCCTCCGTGTACTACCTGTACGCCTCCGAGGCGGTCGAGGTGCGGGAGGACTTCGCCGATGGACAGCGATTCCGGATCGCCGGACACGTCGTGCCCGGCACGATCGTCCCCGGCAACGGCGAGTCCACCTTCGAGATCTCCGACGGGGCGGCAGTGGTGGACATCCGCCTGGTGTCGCTGCCGCCACCGCTCTTCCAGGAGAACGTCGAGGTGCTGTTGGAAGGGCGCTGGGTCGGTGAGGTCTTCGAGGCCGACCAGGCACTGATTCGCCACGAAGCCGAGTACGAGGCACCTCCCAGCGGGAACGCACCCGAGTTGGAGACCGGTTGATGCTCGCTGCCGCCGGCACCGTGACCGTGCTCGCGGCACTCGGCGCGGCGGTGGTGTTGACCGTGAACGCGGTGCTGGCGGCCCGCGACCACGAGCGACCGCGCGACCTGCGTCGTCCCGGTCGCCTTCTCGTCTGGGCATCGGTGGCGTCGATGGTGGTCCTGCAGATCGCGCTGCAGGTGGACGACTTCACGATCGCCTACCTGGCCAACAACCACTCCCGGGCGACGCCGTTTCCCTTCGACGTTGCGACCGCGTGGGCGGCGCTGGAAGGATCCATCGTGCTCTGGGGGGTGGTGCTGGCCGTGTTCACGTGGCTGGTGATCCGGGACTACCTCGCCTCCCCGGACCGGCTCGGCGCCGGTGCGGTGGCGGTGATGGGGGCGGTGTCGGTGTTCTTCTTCGGGTTGATGATCACGGTGTCGAACCCCTTCGAAACGTGCACGGCTGTGCTCGACGGGATCAACCGCTGTCTGGACTCGTCGCCGATCCCGTTCGCAGGAGCGGTGTCTCCGGCGGACGGAGCCGGGCCGAATCCATTGCTGCAGAACCACCTTCTGATGGCGGTCCATCCTCCGATGCTCTACATCGGGTACGTGGGGCTCACCGTGCCCTTCGCCTACGCCATCTCGGCGCTGGCGCTGCGCGTCACGGGGCCGGCCTGGCTCGACCGCTCGAAGCGCTGGACGACGATCGCCTGGAGTTTCCTCACGCTCGGCATCGTCCTCGGCGGATGGTGGGCGTACGAGGTGCTGTCGTGGGGCGGGTACTGGGCCTGGGACCCGGTCGAGAACGCCTCCTTCATGCCGTGGCTGGTGGCGACGGCGTTCATCCACTCTGCGCTCGTCCAGCGACGACGCGGGATGCTCCAGTCCTGGAACTTCGTGCTGGTGATCGCCGCCTTCTCCCTCACGATCCTCGGCACGTTCCTCACCCGGTCCGGGACGATCGCCTCCGTCCACTCGTTCACCCAGTCGGCCATCGGTCCGGTGCTGTTGGCATTCCTGGTGGTCGTGCTGGTCGGATCGTTCACGCTCTTCGCCATGCGGGCCGGTGAGGTGGCCCAGCCGTCGCGCCTCGAGTCCCTGTCCAGCCGAGAAGGGTCGTTCCTGTACAACAACCTGGTCCTCACCGTGTACGCCTTCGTCGTGCTGGTCGGCACCGTCTACCCCCTCTTCCTCGAGGCGTTGACCGGATCGACGGTGCGGGTGGGCGAGCCGTTCTACAACCGTCTCGCCGTGCCGTTGAGCTTCGCGCTGCTGCTCGGCATGGGCGTGGGACCGGTCATGCCCTGGCGGATGGCACGCCCAGACCTGGTGTGGTCCCGCGTGCACGGCCCACTCCAGGTGGCGCTGGCGGCGGGGGCGATCACGATCCTCTCCACCACCACCATCGGGTGGGTGGTCGTCTCCGTCGTCCTCTCCACCTTCGTCGTCGCAGTGGTGATCAGCCACATGTGGACACAGGCAAGACGAGCGGCAGCAGGGCGCGCCACCCGGCTGTGGTCGGAGGTACGCGGGCTGTTCGCCAAGGACCCCGGCTACTGGGGTGGACAGGTCTCCCATATCGGTGTCGCCGTCATCGCTCTCGGTATCGCCGCCGCCTCCAATCTCGCCGTCCATGATCAGGTCACCGTCGACCCGGGCGATACGGTGCTCTTCAACGGCTACGAGATCACGTACGACACGCCCTTCACTCGATCGGAGCCGAACCGGACCATCGTCGGTGTGAGGCTCGACGTGTCACGGGACGGATCCCACGTCACCACCCTCTCCCCCCGCCTGGCGACCTTCGCCAACTCGGCCCAGGCGATTCTCACTCCGGCCGTACACACCACGGCCACCGGCGACCTGTACACGACCCTCCGCACGATCGATCCCTCGACCCGGCAGGCGATCGTGGCTCTCGACAGTTCCCCGCTGCAATGGTTGGTGTGGCTGGGAGGTCTACTCACCGCGGCCGGAGGCTTCATTTCCCTCCGGTCTCGACTGACCAGCCGCGCGCGGGCGACCGCCGATGCCTGAGAGGACGATGTCCCGGATCCGGCTGGCCATCACGATCGGCCTCGCCGCCTTCGTCGTGCTCGGTCTCGTCACGGCCGATCCCCCCGCCGAGGATCGAGCCAGACAGATCGGGAGCCTCCTCCGCTGTCCGTCGTGCCAAGGCGAATCGATCGCCGACTCACCCGCCGCCCTTGCCGAAGACATGATGGCCCTGGTTCGCCTGCGAATCGACGAGGGGCTGAGCGACGAACAGATCATCGAAGAACTCGTGTCCTCGTACTCCGGATCCCAGCTCCTCGATCCACCGGTGACCGTCGAGACCCTGGCCCTCTGGGTCATCCCGTCCCTGGTGCTGCTGCTGGGCGCGCTCGCCGCCCTCTCCCGAACACGCCCGGAATCCGAATCGACGCCGGCAACGCTCCCTCCGGGGGAACATCGTGAGTGACCTGGAAGCGCAGGTGCAGGTGGATCTCGTCGAACTCGCCCGGCAGGTCGAGGAGGGCGAGATCGACGCCGAGACGGGTGCCCGGCTTCGGTCCACCTATCTGGCCGAACTGGAGGCGGCGCGGGCGATGCCGGATCCCCCCGCTGCCGCCCGGTCCCGACCTCGCATGCTCGTGGGAGCGCTGATTCTGGTCACCGGTTTCGCCGTGACGGTGGCGGTGCTCGGTTGGACCGCTGAGCCTGACGTCGACGGGGCCCTGCAGGGGATCGCTGCCACCGGCGATCCCACCGACTACTCGGACGAGACGCTCGAGGCGGTGATCGCCGCCTCGGCCGACGACCCTGCCGTGGCGGACCAGATTCCATTCATGCGTTTCGCTCTGGCCGAGCGGTACTTCGAGCGCGACGAGTTCCAGCGTGCCTTCGGCCATTACGAGGCGATCCTGTCCGCCGAGCCGCCCGCAGACCTCTTCGCGGCGACCATGACCCGAATCGCCTGGATCACATTCGTCGGCAACGGTGAAGTGGAGTTGTCGCTCGACGTGATCGACCGGGCCATCGAGGCCGCACCCGGATCGACCGAAGCGCTGTACGTGAAGGGCCAGATCCTCTGGTGCGGGTCGGGGGACACCGAGGCGGCAGCCTCCGTTTTCGAACGGATCCTGCAGTCCGACGCTCTCACACCCGAGATTCGCGAGCAGGTGAACGCCGACCTGATCGCAACATCGGCCGGAGAACCCTGCTGATGAGGGGTCGGTGGGCTAAGCGGGCGGCGTGGGGGGCGGTGGCGCTCTCGATCGCCCTCAGCGTGGCACTGGCATCGCGCTTCGGCGCCGACCCGAATCTCGTCTCGTCGCCGCTCATCGGACGAACGGCCCCGGCTCTGACACTGCCGCTGCTCGACGGGTCGGGTGAGGTCCCCCTCCCGGTGGGCGACGACCGGATCGTCGTGGTCAACTTCTTCGCCTCGTGGTGCCTGGAATGCCGCACCGAGCACGCCGACCTGATCGCCGTGGCGGAGGGGTTCAGGGAGGCCGGGGTGCAAATGGTACAGATCGCCTTCCAGGACGACGTCACGGCAGCCAATCGCTTCCTCGACGAACTGGGCCGCAGCGAGGCGACGCTCTACCTGGACGACCCGGGTGGACGGGCGGCGATCGCGTTCGGAGTGTTCGGTGTTCCGGAGACCTACTTCATCGACGGGGCGGGCGTGGTCGTCGGAAAGATCCAAGGCGAGTCCAACGCCCTCTTGTTGGGCCAGACGATCGATGCCATCCGGCGCGGCGAGGATCCCGGTCAGCAAGTGGTGGGAGACGTGCAGACCTCACCGGAGGGGTGACTCAGCCCGTCAGGCAGCCGCCCAGCAGTCTGGTGACGAACTCCCTGAGATCGCCCGGGTCGAAGGGCTTGGTGAGGTAGCCGTCGGCGCCCGACGCTTCGGCCCTGTGTTCGTCCCCATCCGCGCCGTAGGCCGTGACGATGAGCACGGGGAGTTCCGCCCGGGATCGTCGGGCGCGGATCCACTCGAGCACCTCCCATCCGTCGATGTCGGGGAGGCGCAGATCCAGCAGCACCAGCGCCGGATCGTGCGCATCGATCGCCTCCAGACCGGACAAGCCGTCGGGGGCGAAGACCAGGTGCACCGGCAAGCGGTCCAAGACGACGTCGATCAGATGGCGTATGGCAGGGTGGTCCTCGATGACGAGGATCGTCTGACCGGAGGGAAGTTCCATTGGTCTACCTGTCGGCCGAATCGGGCCCGGGTCAAGGGAGATATTCGACAGTCGCCTCCGACGGCGGCGGCTCGTCGAGCGCCGTCCCCGCCATCCCCATCAGGTGGCGCTGGAAGAACGCCGTCAGGTAGGTGTCGACGATCGGCACGATCCGGTCCACCGAGATGGGGCCCTTCAGCCCCATGCGATCGGCCACCGGCGACAGCAGGGGCGTCAACAAGAAGTCGTTGTGGCCGGCACCCTCGATGTGAATCCAATAGGAGTCCGAAGGGCTTCGCTCCGCCAGACCGCGCAACCTGCCGTCGTTGGGCGAGGACCGCCACTCGTCCGAACGGATGAACATGCTCGGCACGCTCAACTCTCTGGCCACGATCCGGTCCGGAATGGGCCGCACCCATGCATCCAGGCCCACGACGGCCGAACACCGCCCGTCTTCGATGCACGCCCTGACCGCCGCTCCCCCGCCCGTCGAGTGACCGAAGACGCCGATGCGGTCGAGATCGACTTCCGGCGCCAACCTCGAGAAGGGTCCTGTGGTTCCGATCTCGAGGGCATCGATGATGGCGACGATGTCGCCCGCGAAAGTCTCCACCAACTGTTCGCCGGCCTCAAGGAAGTCGGCGGTCCCCACCTCCTCCTCGTCGGGGAGGGCCCGCGGGTCGTAGGGTACGACCGTGCCGTTGGGAAAGACCTCGGCTACCGCCCCGTACGTGTGGTCGGGCACGACCACGACGAATCCACGACTGGCGAGCGACTCGATCTGGTGGAGGGCGATGGTGCGGAACCCGGTCCAGCCGTGCGAGTAGATGACCACCGGCAACCGCCCGGACACGGCGGGGACGTCCGGGTAGGAGTGCGACGGGACGTCCGCAACGTGCGACAGCATGAACCCTGGGAGTCCGAGCCGTTCGGCCAGGGCCGGGCCGACCACCTCGAAGTCGGGATTCCACGGGAGCGGATCGAGATCACCCACCGTGGTCGCCGGGTACCAGACCTGGACCACGAACCTGCGCGGTTCAGACGGTTGCGGGGCGTCCTCGCCGCCCTCGCGTTCCGGGAGTCCGTACTCCTCCAGGCGCTCCTCGTCGATCACCACGAAGGTCTGCGTTCCCACCGGGAAGGGCCCCCCCGGTACGGGAAACTCGGGGATGGGGAAGGCCATCGGGAGTATCGCCAGCGTCGCCGCCCCGACCGGTCCGAGGGCCCCCCGCCGAAACCGCTGCACTCCGCGCACCCGACGCTCGTCTCGCAGGATGTCCCCGACCGCCAGCCCGATGGTGGTCAGTTCCAGTGGCAACAACTGCCACCGATACCCCTCCACCACCAGCTGGACGACCATGACTCCCAGCAACAGCGCCGCCATCCGCCCCCGCTTGAGCCGGTATCCGAGCAGAACCGGCAGCAGCACGGCGGTGACGACGACACCGAGTTGAACCGTCTCCCACGTACGCACGACGGGGCACGCTAGATGTACCGGCGGTCTTTCCCGGCTCAGTCGCAGCCGGGCGGATCCTCGTCGGCGGGGAGGTACCGCACCGTCACTCCGGCTGCAGTGGCTTCCAAGGTGGGCGGATCGCCCGGTTCGAGCACGATCTCGACGGTGACGTACTCGGCGTCGTCGACGAGTGTCCGCCACTCGGTAGGGACGTAGTCGATTTCGTCGGGAATCGCCTCTGCGCGCCACTGGACGCCGTTCAGCTCGCCCAGCCACTCGATTCCGCAGTGGGTGTAGAGCCCGTACGACCAGACGATCCCGGGCTCGACGACGCCACCCGGTTGGGCGACGGGCGGCCCGGGCTCCTCCCCCAGAATCTCCCCGGGAACCCCGGCGACATACGACCCCGGGACCGTGACATCTCCGTGCACGAACGTCTGCTGGTCGGCGACCCCGGGGAAGGGGTCGTCGGCCTGCAGCCGGATCACGAAGCCGTCGGGAGGCAGCACGGCACGTTCCATCGCCACGACATAGGCATGCGGGTTGGCGTCATCCGTGCAAGGTCCGGGACCGTCCAGATCCACGATCACGGGATACACGACATCTCCACCGACCACGACGTCGTCCATGCGGAGGTTGGGACAGCTCGACCCGTACACGGCTCCGAACCAGATCACCACCTCGGAGTCGAAGTCGACCTCCGGCACCGGGGACGAGATCCCTGCCATCTGCCACAGCGCTTCGAGGTCCGCCCGGTCGCTGGCGAACCCGGTTCGGTAGGCGAACCCGGTCTTCTCGTCGGCGAGCAGACGCCAGCCGTCACCCGCCTCCGGCTGCGGACCGGGTTCGGGGACGAGCGCGGGGTCGTACCCCTCGATGCACACCGGCTCGCCGGCCAACTGCTCTTCGACGATGGCGAGTCGTTCCTCGGTCAGGGGGCCGATGCCGACCCCGACCACGCCGCGGTCCTCGTACACACCGGTGGACTGGATGAATCCCTCGTCGAAGCGCCCGACGATCGAGGCCTGCAGTTCGAGGAGTTCCTCCATCGTCCAGTCCACCTCCACCACGACGACCCCGTCGTCTGCGAACAGCTCCGCGACGTCGGCCCGGCGCTGTTCGGCATCCTGGCTGAAGGCCACGGTGATCCAACCGTTGTGATCCCGATCGATCCAGAGCGTCTCGAAGCCGGGCTGCGTGCTCGCCCACATTTGGACCGCCTCGATCGGCATCTCGTTCGAGACGTACACGGGGCGGTCGCCATAGGAAGATTCGTCGGCGGTCAGGCGAGGCACGGCGTCACAGCGCGGCAGACCATCCGGCACCACGATGACGTCACCCGCGGCACAGGCGGCGAGCAGCAGGGACAGGGCCAGTGCGAGGCGTCTCATGTTCCTGGGACGTTCCGTCCGGGCGTTCGGTTCCCGCCGAGTATGCCAGTCACAGCCCCGGGATGGTCAGAGATGATGGGGATGGAAGCCCTTCGGCAACTCCAGGCGATGCCTCGTCATCGCCGCCGCGTCGGACAGGACGTCAGCGGTCGGACCGTCTGCCGCGATCACACCGTCGCTCATCACGACCGCCCGCCCGCACACCTCGAACGCGTACGGGAGATCGTGGGTGACCATCAGCAACGTGACGTCGAGCGAGGCGAGGATCTCGGCGAGTTCCCGCCGCCCGGCGGGATCGAGATTCGAGGAGGGCTCGTCGAGCACGAGGATGGACGGCCGCATCGCCAACACCGTGGCGATCGCCACCCGGCGACGCTCGCCGCCCGACAGATGGTGCGGCGCCTTGTCCGAGGCGTGTTCCATCCCGACCATCGTCAGCGCCTCCTTCACCCGCATTTCCAGGTCGGCGCCCTGCACCCCGAAGTTGGCCGGGCCGAATGCCACGTCCTGGCGCACCGTCGGCATGAAGAGCTGATCGTCCGGATCCTGGAACACGAACCCGACCCGGGAGCGGACGTCGCGCAGCGTGTCGTCCGAGAGTTCGATCCCGTCGACCGCCACCGTTCCCCCGGAGGCGCGCAGGATGCCGATGAGGTGCAGCACGAACGTCGTCTTGCCTGCGCCGTTGGGTCCGAGCAATGCCACCCTCTCCCCCGGGTCGATCGAGAGATCGATGCCACGCAGCACCTCAGTGCCATCCGGGTAGCTGAATCTGAGGTCCCGAACCGACAGTGCACTCATCGGGTCACCAAGACCAACAGGACGGTCATCCAGGCGGTCGCCGGCAGCACCATCGCCCCCGTCCACTCGAGGGCGGTGGCGGTGCGATGGTCGATGACGGGCATTCGGCCGTCGTAGCCGCGGGCGACCATTGCCTGGTGCACCCGCTCGCCCCGCTCGTATGACCGGACGAAGAGGGCTCCGGCGGCGGTGGCCAGCGGAGCCGCCTGCCACAGCCAACGCGGATCGTGACCGCGTGCCGTCATGGCAGTCCGGGTCCGCTGGAGTTCGCCGGCCACGACGTCGATGTACCGCACCATGAACCCGGCGATGGCGGTGAACAATCGCGGAACCCGCAGCCTGTCCAGTCCGTGGAGGATCTCCGGGATCTCGGTGGTCGCCACCAGCGTGACCGACGCTCCCACGCCGAGGGTGGCCTTGGCCAGGATGTTCCACGCCCCCCACAGCCCCTCGACCGACAGCGACATCCCCAGCACCTGGGTCTCGGGTCCGCCGCCCAGGAATGGCAGGAACACTGCGAAAGCGACGAAGGGGATCTCGATCGTCATGCGGCGCAGGACGAATCCGAGCGGCAGCTCGGCGAACACCACGACAGCCAGCAGCAGGAAGGTGTGGACGCCGAACGCCCACATGGCCTCGCGCGGGGTCGCCACCACGCCGAGCACGAAGACCAGGAGGCCGGCGACCTTCGCCTCCGGGGCCATCCTGTGCACCGCGCTGTGACCGTGCACGTGAAGGGCATGGAGGTGGCCCCCGCTCATACGTGTTCGGCTTCGTGATTCCTGCGTCTGACCAGACCGACCAGGATCATGCCGGCGGCGAACGTGAGGCCGGTACCGAGGAGCCCGGCGATGACCGTGCCCAGTGCTTCGTTGTCCAGGCCCGCCACCCCGTAGTCCGCGAACGGACCGTCATAGGCGTTGTCCGCGGCCACGGCGGCGAACCCGGTGTCTTCCGCCACCCGCTCCAGGCCGTCCGGATCGGATGCCGCGAAGGGGGCGACGAAGACCACGAGCGTGACCGCCACGGCCAGGCCGACACCGATGAAGCCTCCAGCCGCACGGCGGGACAGCGAGGTCGATGCGTCCTCGATGCCGTCCACACCCCGGGCACCCACGACGAGATCGGGGCGGGCGGCGAACACCGCCCCCACGGCAGCCGCGGTGATCAGGCCCTCGCCGATGCCGATCAGCGCGTGGACCCCCACCATCGAGGTGAAGACCAGGCCGGGATCGACGCCACCGACCCCTCCGATGGCGTACTGGATCGAGAAGCCCACCGACGACACGACCACCGACGCCCACGCCCCGAGCAGCGAACCGGCCAGGAGGCCGGACCTTCCGGGTAACAGCCTGACCACCGCCCGGAAGACGAACCAGCCGGAAAGGGCGGTGATGACCGCCATGTTGATGACGTTGAGCCCCATCGCCACCAGTCCACCGTCCGCGAACAGCAGTGCCTGGATGACGACGACGACGGTGACGGCCACGATCCCCAGCCAGGGGCCGAGCAGGATGGCCGCGAGCGCTCCACCCAACAGGTGTCCGGTCGTGCCGGCAGCCACCGGGAAGTTGAGCATCTGCAGGGCGAAGATGAATGCTGCGGTCAATCCGGCGAAGGGAACCAGGCGGTCCTTCAGGTCTCGGCTGGCTGCTCGGAGCGATCCCCACACCGATCCGCCGGCCACCGCGGCGGCGCCGAGCGAGGTCGGGAGGTTGATGAATCCCTCGGGAATGTGCACCGTGCCTTCTCCTTGTTGCAAGCTGGTTGCAACAAGGGTAGCGGTCCTATCGGGCGTCGGAGACGAGTTCGTCGAGGCTGCGGCGGATGGACTGCTCGTCCCTGAACCCTGCCCACCGCTCGAAGATCGTGCCGTCGGCGGCGATCAGGACCGTCACCGGCTGGTACGGAACCGCGAACGCCTCGAACACCGACTCGTCGGCGTCGAGTCCCCATCGGACGGTGCCGGAGGGAAGGAGTTCGTCCGCCCGCTGGGAGGTGGCCGGGAATGTCCCCTTCCAAGCCGGGGCGAGAAACGACACCACGTCCGCGTAGTCGAGAGCGATCCGATCGACGACGGGCAACTCCCGTCGACATGTCGTTCACCACTCGGCCCAGAACACCATGTAGACCGGTCGCACCTCGTCGGCCGACGCGTAGACCGTGCCGTCGCTCAGCTCGAGCGTGAAGTCCGGTGCCGGCTGGCGGTCGGGATTCTGGGCAGTGGTGGGGGTCGCCTCGGTGGTCGGGACCGAAGTCGTGGACGGAGCGGCCGAGGTCGTGGAGGTCGCCGTGGGCGGCACCGGCGTGACAGTCGACGACGGGGCGCCGTCCTCGGCACCGCTGCATGCCGCGGCGACGAGTCCCACCAAGACGAACAGGCACATGCGCATCGGGAAGACGCTATCCGGCTGCCCGGACAACGGGGAAGATCACGCCCGGGAGTTCACGCTTCGTTTCGATCGTGATCGGCGCAACGACCGATCATCGCGAAATGCACCGAATCGATCACGAACCCGTACTTGTCACCGATGTGGACGGTCAGCGCCTCGACCTCGCCGAGCGGCAGATCGACAGTGCGATCGCACACCTCGCACACCAGATGATGGTGCGCCTCGAGATCGGTCAGGTGGATCACCGCCGCACCGTGCCCGAGGTGGACGTGGTAGACCGCCCCACACTCAGTGAGCGCCTCCAGGGTGCGGTAGACGGTGGACGGGTCGATCCGCCCACCGATGCGCTCCTGGGCTCGCCGGTGCAACTCCTGCGGCGTGAGATGCTCGTGTCGGGCCGCGGCCAGCACGTCGCACAAGGCGGAGCGGGCACGCGTGACCCGCATCCCCCGGGAGCGGAGCGACTCGACGAGGTCGGAGGACGAGGGGGCCGCCATCAGGTGTCGAAGGAGTTGCTCACCGCGATCGCGCGTTCCAGAACGTCCTCGGCGGCACCGGAATCGATCGTCTCCCGCGCCAGTGCCACACCGTCGACGAAGCCCTGCGCCAGGCCTGCGACCACGAGAGCCGGTGCCGCGTTCACGATCACGGCGTCGTACTTCGGGCCCTTCTCCCCTGCCAGCACCGCCCGGGTGATCGACACGTTGTCCGCCACCTCACCGCCCAGCAAGTCATCGGGAACCGAACGTGGCACGCCCAGGTCCTCGGGGGTGAACTCGGCGGTCGTGATCTCCCCGGCTCGGAGACGATGGATGAACGTCGGGGCGGTGGTCGTGAACTCGTCCAACCCGTCCTCCCCGTAGAGCACGAAGGCGTACTCGGAACCGAGGCTGGCCAGGACGCCGATCATCCTCTCCGCCATGCGCCTGTCCGAGACCCCGATGACCTGACGGGTGGCCCCGGCCGGATTCGCCAGCGGTCCGAGGAAGTTGAACACCGTGGGGATACCGAGTTCGGAGCGGACCGGGGCAGCATGGCGCATCGCCGGGTGGTAGCGGGGCGCGAAGAAGAACCCGAACCCGACGTCCTCCACCATCTGCGCCGTCTGTCCCGGTTCGAGGTCGATCCTGACACCCAAGCCCTCCAGGACGTCTGCCGAGCCGCACTTCGAGGAAGCGGAGCGATTCCCGTGCTTCGCCACCTTCGCCCCGGCGCCGGCTGCCACGAAGGCGGCAGTGGTCGAGATGTTGAAGGTGCCGGAACGGTCGCCACCGGTGCCGACCACATCCACGATCGGTGCGTCGATCCGGACGGTCACAGCCGCCGCCCGCATCGCCTCCACCAGGCCGGTCATCTCGTCGACGGTCTCTCCCTTGATCCTCAGCGACACGATGAAGGCGGAGATCTGGGCGGGCGTCGCCTCGCCCGCCATCACGGCACCCATGGCCTCCCGCGCCTCGATGCGCGTCAGGTCGTCGCCCGTCGCCAACCGACCGAGGATGTCAGCCCACTGCATCGGGCGAGTGTACGAAGGGCTCGGCGCTGACCACGAACCGTGCCCGTAACGATCCCGTGACGCTCGATCGGCGATGGTCCAACAGCTGTGGCTGCGCCAGCCGATCGGAGCTGACGCGCTCGGCGGAGTTCGTCGGTCGGGGGCGAGCCCCTACGCTCGCCGAGAACGAGAGGTTTCGTGCTCGCATCACTCCGCATCCTTGCTCTGCTGACCGGTCTCGGCGTGGGCGCCCTCAGTACCACGTTGCTGGCACTCCTGTTCTGGGGCGTCCTCGCGGCCCTCGGATCGGACGACGCCGCTCTCGCCGGGCTGACCGTGTCCATCCTCGTGGGACTGGCCGTCGGCGGTTACTCCGCTGGACGAATGGCGTTCGTAGCCCATCGCTTCCACGGGTCGGTCACCGGTCTGCTCCTCGCAGGACTCGTGCTGGTCATCGCCCGCCTGGGAGGCAGTCCCGCCCCCAGCGGACAGGTGCTCTGGCTGGCGCTGCTGGCGATATTGCTCGGGGGCGCGGGCGGTGCGGCCGCAGGCCGCCGACCGTCGACGTAGAGTGGATTCGTGGCCCGGAGTGACCTATCCGTAAGAGGCGCCATCGGGTGAGAGGCGTCCGCGCAGGAGTCGATTCTTCGACACAGACGTCCCGTTTCTGTCCTCCGGGCCACAACAACCCCTCAGGAGCTGGGAACAGCGCCTGCTCCGGTAGCGTTCACAAGGCGAGTTCGCCGGGCGATCGCGGTCGGTGCCCCACGGGGCGCCTGCCGAGGAAAGTCCGGACTCCACAGGGCAGGGTGCTGGGTAACGCCCAGGCGGGGTGACCCGACGGAAAGTGCAACAGAGAGCAGACCGCCGATGGCCGCGAGGCACAGGCAAGGGTGAAACGGTGAGGTAAGAGCTCACCAGCATCCCGGGTGACCGGGGTGGCTCGGCAAACCCCACCCGGAGCAAGGTCAGACAGGGACGCCGGCGGCCCGCCGATCGAGTCCCGGGTAGACCGCACCGAGGTCGGCAGTGATGCCGGCCCCAGATGGATGATCGCCCCGGAGCTCCGCGCTCCGGACAGAATCCGGCTTACAGGCGGACTCGCAGCAGATGAGGTCCTTTCGGGGGCCTCATCTGCGCGTTGTAGACCCGTTTACAAGCCGGAGTCAAGAGCCAGCGGCCGCTTCCGAGACTGCACTCCGATGTGCGAAGAGGGGTGCCCGCGAGCGACCCGTCGCCCCTCGGATGGCCGCTGACGCGTTTGGCAGTGGCAGGCTACGAAGGGTGTCCAGGCCGCTGCTGGCCAAGCGGGGGTCAGTGCTCGAGCTCGAAGGTCCTCTTGAGCAGACGTTGGATTTTCGAGAGGTTCTCGAGTGTGGTGGCGTAGAGCTTCATCCTGGCCGGTGCGCAGCAGTCGACCTGGAGGTGTCCGAGCTGAGCTCCGGCGTCCTGGAGGATCGCGACCACCTCGCCAGCGACCTCCGCATCATGCGCAGCGTCGGCCAGCTGCGCACGGGCGGAGGCGAGTGTGCTGGTGAGCACCTCCATGCGCGGACTCTTCAGGGGTTGGCAGCAGTTCTCGTGCAGCTCCCTCACGGCCTCATCGGCGATGTCCAACGATGAGAACGCCTGAGCGAATCGGTTGTCGACGTTCATGACCCCGGCCGCTGTATGTGGGTCCGCACTCGAAGCCGAGCGTCGAGCGGGTCTCGATGGTGGTCGGGCCCGCCGAGGAGGGAGGCTGCCGCCCAGGCGGCGAGGCAGGTGA
>DATHWB010000199.1:0-11114 GCA_035460965.1 Acidimicrobiia bacterium | reverse complement strand
ATCGACGCCTCCACTCCCCCCGCCGGGATGCTGTCGCTCGTCCTGATCGCCGAGATGCCTCCCGGCCGACTGATCGAGGTCACCGGGCCACGCGGTGCTCCGGGTCGCAGCGAGGTGGCTCTGGCTCTCGCCCACGCCCTCGGCCCAGGCACGGCGTTGATCGAAGCGGACGACGTCGCCCCGTCGCTGGGGCTGCGGGTCGGCCTCGATCCGACTCCCGCTCGCACCCTGCAGGCCGCCGACGGCCTGACCCTGTCCCCGGCACCGGTCGGAACGAGGGTCGAGGATCCGGTAGGTCCCTTCGTCTGGCACGTACGGAGCGGCCATGCCGCCACCGTCATCGACGCCGGGCCGAACTCGAGCTGGCACCGGACGATGGAGGTGGACGAGGTGGTCATCGTGGGAGAGGCGACAGACGTCGGCGTGGTGCGGCTGGCGAGGTTGTGCGACACCTGGCTCGGTCCCACACCCCTCCTGGTGATCAACCGGCACCGGGCCGATCAGGACCTGCGCCGGGTCCGCCACGCCACGGGCCTCGAACCGGTGGCCGTGATCCCGTTCCTGCCCGAGGT
The DNA here is from genome assembly GCA_035460965.1 of Acidimicrobiia bacterium. GTDB lineage: Bacteria > Actinomycetota > Acidimicrobiia > Spongiisociales > ZC4RG35 > DATHWB01. Next base: position 10,542 of record DATHWB010000199.1, on the reverse strand, counting down.
CTCACTCGGTCGTGGACCGGCAGCGAAGATGCGAGCGGCGCTGCGAGGTGCAGCGACTCAGCGAACGGCCTTGTAGGTCCCCAGGAACCGGATGTCGCCGAGCGACGACGGACGCGGCTCGAACACGCGGCGCAGTCCCTCCTCACCCGGCTCGTGGCGCAGATCGACGAAGAACCGGTACTGCCAGGCGTCTTCGGACGGACGCGACTCGATGCGGGTCAGGTTCGCCCCCCGCAGACCCAACTCGGTCAGGGCGAGCGCCAACGCCCCGGGGGTGTGGGCGGTGGTGAAGGCGACGGTCGACTTGTCTGCGTCGGCCCGCACCGGAGTCTCACCCGGTGCGACCACGACGAATCTGGTCGTGTTGTGCTCCCGATCGACGACATCGCGTACGAGGACCTCGAGACCGTTGGGTTCCGCGGCACGCTCGGGGCCGAGGGCCGCCTCCGAAGGGTCCGCCCGGTCTGCGACCAGCCGCACGGCACCGGCGGTGTCGTGTTCAGGCATCGCCGTCCAGCCGTATCGGGCGATGAAGGACTCGGCCTGGGAGAGCGCCTCAGGATGGGAATGCACCGTCTTGATGGTGTCGAGGGTGGTGCCGGGGGCGACGAGCAGACAGTGGCGCACCTCGACCAGATGCTCCGCCACGATGTGCACGTTGCCCGGCAGCAACCGGTCGAGCACCGGGAGCACGCTGCCGGTGGTGGAGTTCTCGATGGGCAGCACCAGGCGATCGACCTCTCCATCCTTGAGCGACTGGAAGGCAGCCGAGAACGTCTCGAAACCGATCCGGTCGTGGTCGGGGAACAGTTCCTCGCTCGCCTGGTCCGAGTAGGAGAAGCGCTCGCCCTGGAATCCGATCTTCATGGTCGGCTGGACCCTAGGACGATCGGACGGGCACCGAGTTCGCTCACGGATCGACCATCAACCCGGCGACGCATGCATCCAACGCGTCCTCGAAACCGGCGTCGTCGAACGGGATTTCCGCCAGCGGCCACGAGCGATCGCCGACCGGATCGGGGAACTCGATGACCCCCTCCGCTCGCATGCACTCGGAGAACGCAGCCAGGTTCGCCTCGACCAGCTCCGCGACCTCCGGGTCGAACTGGATCGCACCGGCGAGCAACAGGATCGGCGAGCAGTCGACGACCACCTGGCGCACCGACGGGTCGCCGAGGTCGAGATGAGGAGCGAGCCGATCCAACAGGGGCAGATCGGAATCGGTCACGTCCGGCAGTGCTATCCCGCCGTCGGCCACGCAGCGCACGAAGGCCTCCTCCGCCTCCGCCACACTGGGGATGCTGGTGGTGGTCGTCGTCGGGGCCGTCGTGACGGTCGTCGGCGATTCGGTGTTCGGAGCGCACGCGGCGAGGAGCAGGAGCGCCGGGACGAGGCGGGACATCGAAGCGAGGCTACCGCCGGCGCTGTCCGACGCGGTTCGAGACAGTTTGAAGCGATCCCGCCCGGACGCGACTCAGGGCGGCATGCCCCATGCCGCCCTGAATCCGTGCCCCTTCGCCCGGTCGGATGGAAGACTCTCGTGATCGCTCGGCCCATCCGGTGCGGTCGGGGAGGTCCTTCGACCGACCGACCGGACCCTCCGGCATCACGCGTCGGGGTCCGACACTCCGATAGCCCTCTTGTCCCGGGCTCCAAGGTACGGGGCGGGCAAGCCGGCGCCAGGAGGATCCGACACTCCTACCAGGGTGACTAGTCCGTGTAGCCGTCGGTCAGCAGTTGTGCGAGGTCGCGGACCCGCACTTCGTCTCCGCGCCCCAACTCCTTCACTCCGTCGTCGATCATCACGAAGCAATACGGACACGAGACGGCGATCTCGGTGGCGCCGGTAGCCAACGCTTCCTCCGCCCGTTCGATGTTCACCTTCTTGCCCGTGTGCTCCTCCAGCCAGAAGCGAGCCCCACCTGCCCCACAGCACAACCCGCGCGTGCCGTGGCGGGGCATCTCGACCATGTCCACTTCCCCGGACGCCGCCACCACCTCCCGCGGAGCGAGGTAGATGTCGTTGTGGCGCCCGAGATAGCAGGGATCGTGATAGGTCACTCGCTTGGCCGCGCCGCCGGCCGGCGTGATCCTGCGTTGCGCGAGCAGTTCGGCCAGTACCTGAGTGTGGTGGACCACCTCGTACTCGCCGCCCATCTGCGGATACTCGTTGGCGAGGGTGTTGAAACAGTGCGGACACTGCGTGATGACCTTCTTCACGCCGAGATCGTCGAAGGTCTCGATGTTCTGCAGAGCGAGTTGCTGCCAGAGGTACTCGTTACCGGACCGCCGAGCCGGGTCGCCGTTGCACGTCTCCCGCGGCCCGAGAATGGCGAAGTCGATGCCCGCCTCGTGGAGCAGCTTCGCCAGGGAGACGGTCACATTCTGATTCCGGTCGTCGAAACTGCCGGCGCACCCTACGAACCAGAGGTACTCGGCATGGTCGACGCCATCCTCCCCGAGGACCGGCACGTCGAAGTCGAGCTTCTTCGTCCAGTCCGCCCGGTTCTGCTGGCCCATTCCCCACGGGTTCCCCTGGTTCTCCATCGCCATGTACGCCTTTCCGAGCTCGCTCGGGAAGTTCGACTCCATCAAGGAGAGGTAGCGGCGCATGTCGAGGATCTTGTCGAGGATCTCGATGTTCACAGGGCAGATCTCGTCGCATGCCTTGCAGGTGGTGCACGACCACACTTCCTCCGGAGTCACCCTCTCGAAGACGGAGTCGCCCTCGATGACGATTCCGGGAGCGAGCCCCACCGGAGGCGAGACCACGGGCCTACCGGAGGCAGCCATCACCTCGCCGGTCTTGATGACCATCTCCCTCGGGTCCAGCGGCTTGCCCGTGATGTTGGCCGGGCACACCGACGTGCAGCGGCCGCACACCGTGCATGCGTCGGTGTCGAAGAGTTGCTTCCAGGTGAACTCGGAGATCGCCGAAGCTCCGATCACGTCGATGTCGTCGACCTCCATCAGGTTGGGAACGGGCTTCATCGCTCCCTTGGGGCGGTCGTTGGGCGACAGGAACATGTTCGCCGGCGAGGTCACCATGTGGCGCAGCTTGGTGGTCGGCAGCACCACCAGGAAGGCCACGAACGAAGCGGCGTGCGTCGTCCACAGCACACGGTGCCACTCCGACGCCGCCCCCTCGGCGAACAGCATCGAGAGCGGGTAACCGACGAAGCTCCAGACCTCGAAGTCGGGGCGGCCGTCCACGGCGATACGGGCACCCTCGGTCAGCAGACCCGTCACCCCGATGAGGGCCAGCAGCAGCAGGATCCCGGCGTCCTCGGGTTTGCTCTTGGAGCGGATCCGCCACGGACGCTGGACGTATCGCCGCCCCATCGCCCACGCCAAGCCGGCGAGATAGACCACTCCGGCCAGGTCGAGGATGAACGAGTAACCGAGGTAGAAGTTCCCTTCGAGGAACTTGAATCGCAACGGCAACAGATGGTCGATCTCCAGCGTGACGGTCCCCAGGAACAGCACGACGAAGCCGTAGTAGACCATCGCGTGCATCATCCCGGCCTGCCGATCGCGCAGCAGGGTCTTCATCCGCAGGCCCTGCTCGAGTCGACGCAGGCGGGCCCCCCAGTCGCCGGTGCGGTCGTCGCTCTGGCCGCGCTGCCAGTTCCTCGCTCGCAACGCAAAGAGGTAGAAGCACACGCCCAACGCCGTGGCCGTGACGATGTAGAACACCGCCACCAGGGCTCCGGGGATGTTGCCGAACACGACCCGCCCGACCTCGGGTTCGTGCTTCTCGGGGAGGGTCCCGAGGAACCACAGCCCCAGCGTCCCGATCACGCTGGCGACCCCGATGCCCAGCAACACCTGACTGGCGGTGGGGAGCCGACGCGGCGCTTCCTCGGTGCCCTGCTCGACGTCGGCGGTGGCGGTCATGGGCGGCGAGTGTAGAAGGCGGTGCCGTCCCGCACCGGCACCGGTGTCAACGGCGGATCAGGAGAGTCCGAGCTCCTTGCGGAGTTCGTCCAACCTGGCGTCGGCCTGCGCCAACGAGATCGCTTCCTTCAACTCGGCCTCGGCGCCCTCCGGGGTGGCTTCCCGCAGCTCGGTCCGCGCCTTGGCCTCGGCCAGGCGCTGGTTGATCTTGTCCTCCACCTTGTCCAGGCTGGGGGTGTCCATCTCCATGGACACCGAGATGGACTCCACGGCCGTGTTGACCGCCTCCTGCATCTTGGCCTGCTCCAGCTGACCGACCAGCTGCATGCGCTTGGCGGCGAGTTCCTGCAGGCGCATGGCGTTCGACTGCACCGCCGACTTGGCATCGTCGGCCTGGCTGATCGCCACCTCGTACTGATCCTTCAGGCCGGCCAGATTCGTCTCGGCCGCCTGCAAACGGAGTGCCAGCGACTGGGCCGCCTGGGTCCACTTGCGGACACCCTCCTCGTCGCCTTCCTGCTTGGCCTGGTCCGCTCGGGTGAGCGCCTGCTTGGCGGTCTCACGGGCCTCGCCGACCTGCGTCGCCGCCTGCTCGATCTTCTGCTCGAGCTGGGTGCGGTGGGCGATCACCTTCGCCGCCTGATTGCGGAGTTGCTGATCCCGCCTGCGGGCGTCGGTGATCGCCTGCTCGATCTCGATTTCGGGATCCATCGCCGCTTCGGCGGTGGTTCGGAACAGTTGCTTGAGGTAACCCCAGATTCGGCGCAGCACGTCGGTTTCTCCTCGATCTTCGACTGACACGAAGCTTACGGGTTCAGCGCCCCCGACGCGCCCGGCCGACGGAGCGGGCCGCCCTGCCCACCGTTCGCGCCGCCCGGCCGGCACCGGCCGAGCCGCGGGTGCGGCTCCCGCCGAACCCACCGGGAAGTCCCCCGATGGTGGGTGAGCGTCGACGACCGCCACCCCACCTGTAGGAGGCGGCGTCCCCCATCCCTCCCACGAGGATGGAGAAGATGTCGAGGGCGTCCATCCCGCGGCCGCCGTACGACCGCGGGGCGGAAGCAGTCGGTACCTCTCGCCCGTCGACACTCACTGTGCGCGGCTCCGGACGCTCGCCCTGACGCAACCGCTCCGCATCGGCCCTGCACACCTTGACGGTGCGGGTACCCGTGGCGGTCGACAGCTGTGCCTCCTCGGTTCCCGCACCGTGGGTGGGATCGAAGAAGCAGGGTTCCGGGTGCTCGTCCTCGGGACGGTCCGGGACCGGACGGCCGTCGAGGAGCGCCTCCGCCGCCGCCAGTTCCCACCGTGCGTCGTCGAGGTCGTCAGCCAGTGCCGCCAGGTCGGAGGCGGTGGTGGCGGACTCCAACCGGGCCTCGGCGGAACGGAAGATCTCGGAGGCCTGCCGGAAGTGGGCGGTGGCCTCCCGGTTGTCGGCGAGAGCCGGACGGTCGGAAACCTCCAGGATCTGGTTGGCAACCGCCGCCATCTGCGACTCGATCTCCCGCTTCGCCTCGGCGGCACGACGGCCCACTGCCCGCTCGTCGTCCTGGCTGTTGCGCCACATCCTGAAGCCGAAGTAGGCGACAGCCCCGAGCACGATCACCCACATGATCGGGAACCCTCTCGATCCGGAACTCGGGGTTCCGGGGGCCGTGCCGGTGGTACCGGACCCGGGCGGGAACACCCCCCCGCCCGCCAGGGCCTCCGCCACCTCTTCGAAGTCCCGCAGGTACGTGTCCCCGGTGGTCGCGAAGGCGGCGTCGAACGCCCGGTCCAGCGCGGCGTCGTCGTGGTCGGCGGAAGCCGCGCCCGCCTCGTCCGCCGTGAGCACCACGACCGTCCGGGTCGACGGCGCTTCATTCAGGAGCCGATCCGCCAGCAGGTCTGCGCCGCCGGAAGGGGTGGCGCCCAGCGCCACGAACCCGAACCCAGGGAACCGGTCGACCAGCCGCTCCATCTCCTCGATGGTGATGTCCGCCCCGGCCCCGATGTGATAGCCACGCAGTTCGAGTTCTTCGGCGATCCCTTCGACCGACTGGGCAGACGCGGCCGCCACGGGGAGAACCGCCAGCAGGATGACGACGACCGCCGAGAGCCGTCGGAAGATCTGCGTCGAGGTCACGACGATGAGGCTACCTGCGCATGGAACTCAGGCTTCGAGGAGTTCCTTCCTCAACCTGTCGACATGACCCTTGGCTCGCACGTTGCGGAACTCCCGCTCGACGGTCTGATCGGGACCGACGACGAAGGTGGAACGGATCAAGCCCTCGTATTCCTTGCCGTAGTTGGTCTTCGTCCCCCACGCCCCGTACGCCTCCGCCACGCTGTGCTTCTGGTCGGAGAGGAGTGGGAACGGGAACCCGTGCTTGTCTCGAAACCGCCGATTGGACTCGGGGGGATCGGGGCTGATGCCGACGATGTCGTAGCCGCCGGCCAAGAAATCGTCGTAGGAGTCACGGAAGTCACAGGCCTCCCCGGTACAGCCGGGGGTCATCGCCTTGGGATAGAAGAAGAGGATCACACGCCGGCCGGCGTGGTCCTTGAGGGAGTGGGGTTTGCCGTCCTGGTCGGACAGCGTGAACGAGGGGGCGAGCATCGGTGCCTCCGAACGGGGCTCATGGGATTCATGCTCCTGACACGCCGGGCGTGTCGCACCAGTCCAAGCTAGTCCTCCCCCGCAGATGCCGAACTCGGTACAGGACGGCGCTCAGTCCTTCCGCTCGTGAAGGGTGATCCCGAACGACGGGCGTCGTGGGACCGAAGAGACGGCGCCGACCGGGTGAATGCCGGCGCCGTCTCTCCCCTCTTCGGTACTGCCCGTTACCCGCCCAGTATCTGGGTCAAACACGCCTCGATGTCATCGACCCCGACGCCATCGCAACCGCTGTCTCCCGGTCCGGCGTTCTGGGCCATCTCTGGCAGTGTCAAGTGGGTGTAGGTGTCGAACGACGCAATGGTCTGTCCGTCAAACATGAAGACGAGGGTGATGAACCCACCCTGGACCCGACCCTGCGGATTGATTTTCCCCTCGACGAACTCGAACGAGTCGTGGAAGAGATCGATCTCGACGACCGCGCCGGAGCCCGCACCGTCTGTCTTGTTCGCATTCGTGCAGATGTGCGCCAGCGCCGGTCCGGCGATCAGCATCAGCAGGCCGCTGAACGCAAAGACAGTGGCTGCTCGCTTGAACGTGGACATTCCCTCTCCCTTTCGGTAGGCGAACTGAACGTATGCCTGTAACGGGTGGCCGACCATCCCGCTGGCCGCCGAATGCCGTTCCGGAAATCCGGAACGGAAGGGTCAAACGGGGCGAACGCCGCTGACCTGCTCGGCCGTCGTCTTGCCGGGTCGGAACCTCACGATCCCGCGGATGCCGAAGGCGAACGCGGCAAGAAAGAACCAGAAGGGAATGAGACCGCCCCAGAAGAGCACACCGCACACGATCCAGGCCACTCCGAGCCACATCGGCATCGAGCCCCGGATCATCAAGACCCCGAAGACGATGAGTGCAACGGAGAACCCGATCCAGGCAGGCACACCCACGAGAAGTTCGAAAAGCCCCGGATCATCCGATGCGAGTCCTTGGGGATCCTCGAACCATGCACTAAGCCGTCCGATCATCGACAACGCTCCGGCAACGAGACCGACCACCGCAAAGGCCCGTGCCACGCCCCCACGCGTCCCCGGAGTGTGATCGGCCACCTGCTTCCCCCACAGCCACAACGCAACTCCCAGCGCGAGTTCTGTCAGCCCCATTCCCGCGAAGATCAAACGGATGGCGGTCAGATTCTCCTCCACGTGGCTGAGCCGATCGGACTCCGAGGCAGCGTCGAAATACCCGAATATCACCGGGTTGAAGATCGCAGCGAAGAAGAGAACCGCCGCAGCGAAGAAGAGCCAGGAAATCCCTCTGAGCCGCGGCAGTTCGCTGTCGGTATCGGACCCGTTCCGGGTGTTCATCGATCTCCCTTCGTGCCATCGAGAAACGTATGCCGCGACGACCACCCCGACCACGGAGGAGACCCCCGACGCGGTTCCGGCTGTCCGCAGAATCGGCTCTGGCTTACCCCATGGCGGTGAGGCCGCGATTCGGCGAGGATGAGGAAGGCCGATGGAGACTCGACGCTCCGCAGAGGCGGACGAATCCGGAACGAGGCAGCTCCGGCTGAGGGTTCCGCAACGAACGCTCAACGGGCTTCTGTTGGTCGCCGCCGTCAGCGCGTTCGCCGAACTCGTGGCAGTGCTCGTCAACGACGTCCTCAGCCCCGTCCCCTGGATCGCTTCCGGAGTTGTATCGCTCGTCGTCGCAGCGGTCGTGCTCAGAAAGCTGCCGGACAACCCGGTCGGGGGATGGCTGGCGGTGATGGCCGGCTGCTCGGTCATCGCCCAGTCGCTGGACACCCTCCTCGCTGTGGTCCGCGAGCGAGGCGCCGACCCATGGCTTCTCTTGGGAGTGTCGGTCCCAAGTCAACTTCTCACCTTCATGTCGATGGCCGGAGCCGCCCACGTCTTCGGCCTGTTTCCCGACTCCCGGACGGACCGGCGGTGGCAAGGGATCGCTCTGTCAGGGATCCGTTGGTTGGTGGTCCTGCCACTGCTGCTCCCGTTTGTGGCACCTTCCCTCGCGCTGCCCGCCTACCACGGGCTGTCGGCGGTCGAGAGCCCTCTGTACATCCTCCCGATGGAGCTCCCGGCCGCCCTGGGGATCACCGTGGTCGAGCTGGCAGCCCTTTCGTTGGTCGTTGCGGCGGTGATGCTCGTCGCCCGCTACCGCCGCATGGGAGGGCAGGACCGGAAGCGGACTCGATGGCTGCTGGTCCCGGTCGTCTTCGGGTCGTTCGCTGTCACCGCCTATGCCGTATTCGACTGGCCGAATTGGCTGTTCTCGGCGATGCTCGTCGGAACCTCGCTGGCCGTGTCGCTTGCACTGTGGGGCGGCCTGCTCGCTCCTGCTCGCCTCGACGTCGACTGGGTGCTGCGCCGCACGGTGCTCTACGGGTCGATCTGGCTCTTCATCAGCGCCGGATACATCGGGATCGCGTCCGCGCTCGGCCTCGCCGCCGGACAACGCTTCTCGACCACCTGGGCGGTGGCGGCAACAGCCGTCGCGGCACTCGCGTTTCAGCCGTTCCGTGCCCGCCTCGAGAGCGCAGCCGACCGCTGGATCTTCGGTGTGCGGGCCGACCCGGCGAGAACCGTTGCCAGGCTCGGGTCGGTCCTCACCGAAACCTACGATCTCCCGACACTTGTTCCACGAATGGAAACGGCACTCTGCGACGGCCTCGACCTGGAGTGGGTTCGGATCCGGCTGACGCCCTTCGATGCAGCACCGTCGGACCCGGCGGCCTTGTCGGTTCCGATCATCGACGGCGAAGAGACTCTGGGGATGGTCGATTGCGGTCCGAGAGGACGGGGACGGATCACCCACGAGGATCGGACTGTCGTCGAGACTTTCGCCCGTCAGGCGGCGCTGGCAGTACGAAACCTTCACCTCACACGCGCCCTCTCCGAACACGTGACCGAACTCGAGCGTTCACGTGCCCGCCTCATCCATGCACAGGAACAAGAGCGGCGGAGCATCGAACGCGACCTGCACGACGGGGCACAACAGGAACTCGTCGCTCTCATTGCCCTTGCGGGACGCCTGCGGCGCGGGGCTCGAGACGAGATCGATGCAGGCCTCGCTGATCTCCAACACGGGCTTGAGCGGGTGCTCAGGGAGATCCGCGACCTGGCGCGCGGGATCCATCCCCACCTTCTTCGACATCGCGGGCTTCTCATCGCCGTCGAGGACATCGCCGCCCGGCTCCCGGCCAAGGTCGGCGTTCGTGCCGATCCATCCCTGCGGGGTGTCCGCCTCCCAGAGGCAGTCGAAGGCGCTGCCTACTACGTCGTCGCCGAGTCCCTCACCAATGCGCTTCGGCATGCTCGGGCGCAGTCCATCCACGTCACGCTTGCTCGTCGGAACGGATCGGTCGAAGTGTCAGTTCGAGACGACGGCATCGGGGTTCCCGACGATCGACCTCTCGGGAACGGACTCGCCAACCTGGCGGATCGGGTCACCGCGCTCGGCGGATCGTTCCACGTCGAAGGGACCAGTGATGGGACCATCGTCACCGCTGTGTTCGGGATTGCGGAGTGATGACAGAACTACGCGTCGTCGTCGCCGAGGACCACTATCTGGTTCGGGAAGGGATCCGCCAGACGTTGGAGTCTGTTGGCGGAATCGTGGTCGTCGCCACCGCAGGGTCAGCGCCGGAGTTGGAGGCAGCCGTCGATGCCCACGTTCCCGACGTGTTGATGACCGACATCCGCATGCCGCCGGACGACCACAGCGACGGAATCGATGCCGCACTTCGCGTGAGGAAGCGCCACCCGGAGATCGGAATCGTGGTGTTGTCCCAATTCGCGGAGGCGACCTACGCGCTGGATCTGCTGCGCGACGGAAACGCCGGCATCGCCTACCTCCTCAAGGAGCGGATCGGAGATCCCGAGCATCTCGCCGCCGCAGTCCGCACCGTGGCCCGAGGGGACTCGGTGATCGATCCCACGGTCGTTGTCTCGCTCGTTGCGCACAACAACCGGCTTGGATCATCCAGCCTCCGCTTCCTCACCGAACGCGAGATGGAGGTGCTCTCCAAG
>DATHWB010000198.1:0-12749 GCA_035460965.1 Acidimicrobiia bacterium | reverse complement strand
CGATACGCCCGACCGGGTGACCACGACACCACCTCGGCCTCCCGGACCAAGAAGTACCGGGACGGCCAGGCTGCGGCCGGGCGACGGATCACTGCGGTCCGGGAGCAGGCGGTCAGGGCGGAGGAGGCGCTCGGGGCTCATACCGTCCGTCGCAGCCATCGGGGTCCGATCTCCTTCGACGGGACCCCTGCCCCCCGACGGGTACTGGTCCGATTCCGAGGCGATCTCACGGTCGGCGGTCAGCGACTCGCCACCGAACTCGACGTGATTGTGGAACGCACCACCCGCTTGCGGATCGAGGGTCGCAACGGGGCGGGGAAGACGACTCTGCTCTCGCACCTGGTGGGCGACTGGGACCTTCCCGCCGACCGCATGGCGGTGCTCCCTCAGGACATGACAGACGAGGATGCGCGGCAAGCGCTGAGAGCGGTACTCGATCGCCCGGCTGACGACCTGGGCCAGGTCATGCAGCTCTTCGCCCGGCTCGGAGGCGAGCCGCAGACGGTGATGGTCTCCCGACAGCCGTCACCCGGCGAGCTGAGGAAGCTGATGCTGGCGGACGCGCTGGAGCGGCAGGTGTGGTGTCTGTTCCTCGACGAGCCGACCAACCACTTCGACCTGGACACGGTCGAGAGACTGGAGGACGGCCTGCGGCACTATCCGGGGGCGCTGGTGGTGGTCTCGCACGACGATCGTTTCGCCTCGACCGTCACCGACGCGACACTGCGCCTTCCGCCGGCGGCAACTCGAGACGAATCACGTTGAGGTTCCATCCGGATCGCGGACGGCGTCTGGCGTGGGTTCGGCGACATCTCGACGTCCGAAGTCTACCGAGCACTTCGGTTTCAGCCCGGCGTTCGCCGACGCCCTACATTCGGTCCGGTGTCGGATCGTCACCTCGTGATCACCGGGGCCAGCACCGGAATCGGCCGCGCCACGGCTGGCGGCCTGGCGAAGGACTTCGAGAGGGTCACGCTCGTGGGTCGCAACCCGGACCGACACGCCCCGGTCATCGATGAGCTCGCTCGGGCCGGCACCCACGTCGAGTTCGTCGAATGCGAGATGGCATCGCTGGAGTCGGTCGCCGGTGCCGCCTCCTTCATCGGTCCCGTCGACGTCCTGATCGCGAACGCCGGGGTGGCAGGACGACGGGGCATCACCGAGGACGGATTCGAACTGCACTTCGGGGTCAACCACCTCGCCCACCATCTGCTGGTGACCGAACTGGCCGACAGGATTCTCGACCGGGTGGTCGTCGTCTCGTCGAACGCCCATCACGAGGCGGACGGTCTCGATCTCGGAGGGGTACAGCGCAACACGCCCTCCTTCGCCGGCATCCGTGAGTACCGACACTCCAAGTTGGCAAACGTCCTGTTCGGGCGGCAGCTGGCACAGCGCTTTCCGTTCACCACCGTCATCGTTCACCCGGGCCTGGTGGCGACTGACATCTGGCGGCGCCTTCCGTGGCCGGTCCGGCCACTCGTCACGCGCCGCATGGCTCCACCCGAGGTCGGTGCGGACACTCCGTGCTGGGCGGCCACCGCAGAAGGGCTCGCCTCCGGCGGCTACTACTCGAAGCGGACGCTGCACCCACCCAGCGCTCCCGCCCGGGACGACGATGCCGGGGAGAGACTGTGGGTGAGGAGCGAGGAATGGGTTGCCGGATTCCGAAGGAGAGTCGCATGAGGGTCGGAGTGCAGTTGCCGGAGGCGGAGCGCGTGGTCGGATGGCCGGAGATCAGGCGCATGGCCGTCCGCATCGAGGAGTCCGGTTTCGACTCGATCTGGGTGGGCGACCACCTGCTGTACGAGGAGGAAGGCATCCGATCCGGACCCTGGGAGGCGTTCACCCAGCTGGCGGCGCTGGCAGCCGTGACCTCGCGGGTGGAACTCGGGCCGCTGGTGGCCGCCCAGCCATTCCACGAACCCGCAATCCTCGCCAAGCAGGCCGCGACCGTCGACGAGATCTCCGGTGGCCGCCTGGTGCTGGGCCTCGGCGCCGGATGGAACCGGCTCGAGTTCGACGCATTCGGACTCCCGTACGAACGCCGGGTGAGTCGGTTCGAGGAGGGTTTCGAGATCATCCGAAGACTGCTGGCCGGCGAAACGGTCACTTTCCACGGCGAGTTCTACGACCTCGAGGAGTGTGTCCTCCTCCCGCCGTCGAATCGACCGGGCGGACCGCCGCTGATGATCGGATCGAACAGCCCACGCATGCTCTCCATCGCCCTCCCCCACGTCTCCGCCTGGAACTCCTGGTTCACGGACTTCGAAAACGACCCCGACCGGCTGCCGCCGCTGCTCGAACGGATCGAGGAGGCCTGCGAGCGTGTCGGACGCCAGGACGTTCGCAAGTCGGTGGCCCTGTGGTTCCAGTTGGAGGGCGGAACGGGCCGCTCCCGATCGGCCAATCCCATCCAGGGCGACCTCTCCCAGATGGCGGATGCGCTCCACCGCACGGCCGCCGCCGGGATCGGTGAAGTCCAGTTGGTGCTCGATCCGATCGACGAGCAGTCGATCGACACGATGGCCGGGGTGCTGGCATCCTTCCGAACGTGAACCCCCTGCTCCACGACCTTTTCCGCCCCGCCCGTGCCGCCACACTCGGCCGGCGGTGGGACGTGGTGGTGGTCGGTGCCGGACACAACGGTCTGGCGGCCGCCGCCTACCTCGCCCGAGCCGGCCTGGCAGTGGTGGTGCTCGAACGACGGGACCGGATCGGAGGGGCCGCCACGTTGGAGGAGATGTGGCCCGGGTATGTCGTCTCGCCGTGTGCCTACCTGGCGGGGCTGCTGCACGAGCGGGTGATCGAGGACCTGGGCCTGCGGGACCGGGGTCTCGAGATCGTCATGGGGGATCCCACGTATTTCGTCCCGTTCGGCGATGGGACCTCGCTGACGGTCTGGAACGACGACGAAGCCACCCATCGGTCGATCGCGGCGTTCGCCCCGGATCAGGTGGAGGGATGGATCGCCCGCAACCGGCTCTTCGACCGGATTCGCCAGGCGGTGCGACCCGCCGACGACCGCGACCTCTGGTTGGATCCGACTGCCTCCCGGGCGGAGGTCGAGCGGCGCCTCGCCGGTGACGACGTGGCTCTCGCCACCATGTTCACGGATTCGCAGGTCGAGAACCTCAGGCGCTTCTTCTCCGACGACCGCATGGTCGCCGCCTACGCCGGCCAGGGGATCATCGGCACCAATGCCTCCCCGTTCGATGCGGGAACCGCGTCGATCGACTTCCACCACTCGTCTGGACGGCAGGAGGGCATGCCCGGCGAGTGGGGGTTCGTGATGGGCGGGATGGGCGCCGTTTCGGTGGCGTTGGCCCGGGCGGCCGAGGAGGCGGGGACGGTGATCGTCACCGACACCGAAGTGGATCGGATCGAGCCGGGTCATGGTGTGGTCCTGGCCGACGGAACAGTGGTCGAGTCGTCTCTCGTGGTCTCGAACGCCGATCCGGTCAGGACGTCGGCGATGCTGGGCGGGCGCCTCGCGAACACCCTCCCGATGGAGAGCGCCACGGTCAAGGTCACGTACGCGTTGGCAGACCTACCGGATTTCGGAGAGCCACACGCCACCCGGGCCCAGGTGGAGATCGTCAGAAGTGCCGAGGCGATGCACGAGTCCTATCTCGCCGCCCGACAGGGGCGGATCAGTGAGGAGATCTGGTGCGAGCTCTACTTCCAGACCCCCTACGACCCGTCGATCGCTCCGGCGGATGCCCATGTGCTCTCGGCCTTCTGCCAGTACGCCCCGTACAGCTGGGCGGACGGCCGTTCGTGGGACGAGCACCGCGACGAGGTCGGCGAGGTGGTGACGCGTTCCATAGAACGGTTCGCACCCGGATTCGGCGACCTCGTCGAGCACGTCCACGTCCAGGGTCCCCCCGACATCGAGGAGACCATCGGACTCACGGGAGGACACATCTTCCAGGGCGAGATCCTGCCGGAGTTCATGTGGGACGGACGGTTGCCGTATCGGACGGAGGCGGAGGGCGTCTACCTGTGCGGTGCCGCCACCCACCCGGGAGGGAGCGTGATCGGTGTGAACGGCAGGAATGCCGCGCTCACGATCCTGGCCGATCGCCGGCGATGACAGACCATCGGGCGATCGGAGTAGAACTCAACAACCGGGTGTGGGACACACTCGAGTCGGGTGCCATCGGAGCGAGCAGTCCCAGGCACGAACGCGAGGACCTGATCTACGCCGCCTACGCATCCGCCCACCACTGGCGACAGGTCGGGACCGTGGCCAATCGGGCACGGGCCGAGCACCTCGTTTCGCGGGCGGCGGCCCAGATCGGTTGGTACGACGTCGCGATCCGCCACGCCGCCCGGTGCCTCGAACTGGTCGAGGTGAACCCCGAGGCGATGGAGGACTGGGACCTGGCCTTCGCGCTGGAGGCGCTCGCCCGCGGACAGGCAGGTGCGGGGGAGACCGACCAAGCTCGGGCCACCTACGCCAGAGCGGTCGAAGCAGCAGCGGCGATCTCCGACGAGGACGACCGATCGTTGGTGGAAGCCCAACTTCGAAATGGCCCGTGGTCCGGAGTCACGCCGCCCGTTTGACGTGTGTCGGTCCTGCCGCGCCCCAGCGCCAGGCCCGGGTGGCGCAACCGCTCAACGGTCGACGTCCCCCATCACCGGGTCGAGTGAGGCGATGGTGGCGACGGTGTCGGCCACGAGGGAATCGGCCATCATGATGGGAAGGGCCTGCAGATTGGTGAACGACGGCGCCCGGGTGTGCATCCGCCACGGCTTGCCCGCCCCGTCCGACACGAGGTAGCAGCCGAGTTCGCCCCTGGGTGACTCCACCGCCACGTATGTCTCCCCGGCAGGCACCGTGAAGCCCTCTGTGAAGATCTTGAAGTGATGGATCAGGGCTTCCATCGACTCGTCGATCCGCGCCCGGGGTGGCGGCGTGACCTTGCGGTCGTCGACCCGGTAGTCGCCCTTGGGCATCCGGTCCATCGCCTGTTCGACGATCTTCATCGACTCCCAGATCTCGTCGACCCGGATGCGGTAGCGGTCGTACACGTCGCCGTGCTCCCCGACGGGCACGTCGAACTCGTAGGTCTCGATGCCCGAGTACGGGAACGCACGACGCAGGTCCCAGTCCACACCCGCCGCCCGCAGGGTGGGACCGGTGATGCCGTAGGCGAGGCACTCGTCACCGGTGATCACGCCGACCCCTTGGGTGCGTTCCAGCCAGATCGGATTGTTGCGCAGGAGGTCGTCGTACTCGCCGAGTCGCCCTGGCAGCGTGTCGAGGATCTCCCTGACGTCCTGCCTCCACCCGGGCGGCAGGTCGGCGGCCAGGCCGCCGGGACGGATGAAGTTGTGATTCATCCGCAGACCGGTGGTCTTCTCGAAGAACGCCAGGATCTGCTCGCGCTCGCGGAACCCGTAGATCATCATCGACAGCGCACCGATGTCCATCCCGTTGGTGGCCAGGGCGACGAGGTGCGACGAGATCCGGTTCAACTCGGTGAGGAGGATGCGCATGACCTGGGCGCGTTCCGGCACCTCGATGTCGAGGAGCCGCTCGACGGCCAACGAGAAACACAGCTCGTTGTGGAACGGAGCCAGGTAGTCCATGCGGGTGACGTTCGTCGGTCCCTGCATGAAGGTCAGCGTCTCTGCGGTCTTCTCCATCCCGGTGTGGAGGTAGCCGATGATCGGCTTGGTGCGGCGCACCGTCTCACCATCGAGTTCCAGCTGCAGGCGCAGGACTCCGTGGGTGGACGGGTGCTGCGGACCCATGTTGATGAGCATCCGCTCGTCGTCTTCCGGATCGCCGTCGGACTGGACGTCGCCGTCGAGCGTGGTCCCACGCTGCTCGCGGAGGCGGCCGTCCGGCTCGGTGAGCCGCATCTTCTGTGCACCCTCGTCGGTGGGCGCGATGTCCCACTCGCGGGGTTCCGGCTCCTCGGTGCCGGACACCCACATGTCGACCACTTCCAACTGCTCGTCCGTGGTGGTGTCAGTCATCTCGTCCTCACGTGACCTTGTGCGAGTCCTTGAACTGAACCGGAACCGCCCCGACGGCGAAGTCCTTGCGCAGCGGGAAACCGACCCAGTCGTCCGGCATGAGGATCCTGGTCAGGTCGGGATGGCCGTCGAAGACGATCCCGTACATGTCGTAGGTCTCACGCTCGGCGAAGTTCGCTCCCGGCCAGATGGGGGTGAGGGAAGGAATGTGAGGTTCGTCTCCGTCGACGCCGGCGATCACCCGGAGGCGGAGCACGTGCCGGTGCGACAGCAGGTTTGCGACGACATCGAACCGGGGGCGCCGCTGGCGGAACCAGTCGACTGCCGTGACATCGACGCACACCTCGAATCCTGCCTGGCGGGCGGCAGTGCCGAACTCGGCGAACCGATCCGGAGCGATCCGGACGATGTCCTGGCCGGCCGACAGCTCCCACACGGCGTCGTCGAAAGGCTCGATCAGGCCGCGCAGCAGGTCGTGGTCGGGCAGGGCTCGCGGAAGGACAGGCTCCTGATCTTCGAGCGGTTCGGGGTTGCCCTCGATGGCAGTGCCCGGGTGGGCGGCGGGCGCCGAGATGGAGGCGGCGCTGGCGCTGTCGACACCGCCGGTGGTGTCGTCACCCGAGGTCACGCCTCCCGGGGCGGCCGGAGGTCCGTCGACCTTCTTGCCGTCGTCGCTCATGCGGGCACCGCCCCATGTCGAAGGATCTCACCGGACATGATCTTGTCGTGGAGGGTCAGGATCCCGTGCATCAGGCTCTGGGGGCCGGGCGGACAGCCGGGGACGTAGATGTCGACCGGAACGACCTGGTCGACGCCTTGCACCAGGGCGTAGTTGTTGAACATGCCGCCGGTGGAGGCGCACGCCCCCATCGAGATGACCCACTTGGGATCCGGCATCTGGTCGTACACCTGGCGGAGTACCGGAGCCATCTTCTGGCTGACCCGACCAGCCACGATCATCAGGTCCGCCTGTCTGGGTGATGCCCGGAACACTTCCATCCCGAATCGGGCGAGGTCGTAGTGTGCCCCGCCGGTGGCCATCATCTCGATGGCGCAGCAGGCGAGTCCGAAGGTCGCCGGGAACATCGACCTGGTGGCAGCCCACCGGGCGGCGGTCTCCACCGTCGACATGAGGATTCCGGGTGGGCGCGGCACATCGGACATCGGATCAGCCCCGCTCGGACAGGTAGCGGCTGCTCGGCACGTTCCAGTCCAAGGCCCCGCGCTTCCACACGTAAGCCAGGGTCTCGAGGACGAAGAAGCTGAAGATGAAGATTGCGCCGATGCCGAACCAGCCGAGATCGTTGAACCGGGAGGCCCAGGCGAAGAGGAAGATGATCTCGACGTCGAAGACGACGAACAGCATGGCGACCAGGTAGAAGCGCACCGGGAAGCGCTGCGAGGGCTCGGACTCGGGGAGGATGCCCGACTCGTACGGCGCCGTCTTCTCGGGGGACGGGTTCGAAGGAGAGAAGAGCTTCGACACGCCCAGCGATACGGCAACGAAGCCGGCCGCCAGAACGAACATCACCGCCAGCGGCAGATAGTCGACGAGTTCCATCGCCGCCGAGAATAGAAGTCGGAAACCCGAATCCGGGAATCGGAGCCGGTACCTTCCTGACGGTGACCGACCGTATCCCGGACGCCACCGTCCGCCGACTCCCGAAGTACCTGCAGTTCCTGGAGGACATCGCGCCCACCCGGGACACGGTGGGCTCCGAGGACATCGCCACCGCCGCGGGTGGCTCGGCCGTGCAGGTGCGCAAAGACCTGTCCCACGTCCGCTACTCCGGCACGCGGGGCGTGGGGTACGACGTGCCGCTGCTGACGTCGGCGATCCGGCGGGCGCTCGGTCTGGAGCGAACTCGGCGGGTGGCACTGGTCGGCGCCGGCAACCTGGGTACCGCCCTCGCCGGATACGGCGGATTCGCAGCCACGGGATTCGACATCAGTGCCGTGTACGACAAGAGCCCGCAGCGAATCGGCGCCATGGTCGGCGGGATGCCGGTCCGGGACATCGGGCGGTTGGTGGCAGACGCACTAGCGGCGCCCTACGAGATCGGCGTGATCGCCACTCCGGTCTCGGCCGCTCAATCCGTGACGGACCGGATGGTGGAGGCTCGCATCCGGGCGATCCTCAACTTCACGGGCGTCAACGTTCGGGTGCCGCCCGAGGTGGTGGTCCGCAACGTCGACCTCGCCACCGAGTTCCGCATCCTCAGCTATTACCTGGCGCGCTGAAGCGGCGCCGCGGCGGTCAGGCCCGTTCCTGGGACTCCTCGTACTGGTTCATCGCGACGAGGAACATGATGAACAGGATGAACGACACGAGCATGTAGGCGATCGGGATGACCCTGATCTCGAAGGCGTTCAGACCCTCGATGTTCTCGGGGCGAGGGCCCCGGGGGGCGTACAGCACGAACAACAGCGATCCGATCGTGCTCCAGGCGAAGATGCCCGCACCGGTGACGAGGAACGCCAGCTTCTTTCCGAGGTTCGTGTAGTTGAGGAGATAGACCGAACCGAAGAAGATGATGAAGGACGCGACGGTCAGGATGATGCCGGTGACGAACAAGTTCGCCGACAGCAGTTCGCGGAAGAGTTCTCTCATCAGTTGCCCTCCATCCCCGTGAGGTTGCCGGCCCGCAGCCAGAGGGCGAGATCCGCCAGATCCTGGCTCGACAGCGTCGCCCCGAATCCCGGCATCTGACCATTGCCGAACCCGTTGACCCCGTAGGGAGCGTTGGCTTCGGCGCCGTTCATGATGAATTCGACCAGGTCCTCCTCGGTCAGGAACTGGATGGCCGGTCGACCGTCCCACAGCGCCGGACCGAAGCCGCCCGAGCCGGCCTCCTGGGCGAACGCCACGCCGGCGGAGTAGCCGGAGGTGTGACAGCGTGCGCAGTTGGACTGGTAGACGCCCACGATCCGCCGCGCCTTCTCGACGTCCCCGTCGAACACGTGATCGGCGATGCCCTGGAAGTCGAACTCCCATGCTCGCCGTTCCTTCGCCTCGAGCAGATTCGCCAGTGCCTGTTCGGCGGGTATCAACAGCGAGTCGAGGTTGTTGGCCTGCACCTCGAGGTTCAACGCCAACGATGCCAAGCCGGACACCACGGTCGTGGCGGTGGCTCGATCGGCGACGCCTCCCACGGATTCCGGATTGGTGGGGTCGAGCGTGACGACGCGGATCTCGGACGGGACGACCGAGGTCCGGGCGGCTTCGATCTGGGACATGATCTGTGCCTCGGCGGCGTCCGGTATCCCGTCACCGTCCGTGTCGTCGCCCTCGGACTCGAGCAGAGCCTCGATGGCAGTCAACTGTGCAACGACCGCCGGCGCCTGGTCGGCCGCCAGGTCGGTGAGGATCGCCACGATCTCGGCCACCCGATCGGCGTCGGGGATCCCCTCGGATTCGGGGTTCTCGGGGTCCAGCTCGATCAGGTCGAGGCCCGGCAGGGAGAATCGCTCGGCAGCTTCTGCGGTGAGGGCGGACAACTGTTGTTCGGCGGCGTCGCTCAGTCCGTCCCCGTCGGTGTCGATCCCCTCCCCGGCTCCGTCGAGGATCGCCCGCGCCCGCCGTGCCAGATCGACGGCGATCGGCGCCAGTTCGGGTGAGCGGCGGAGGTTCGCGATGATCTGGCGCTGGTTGACGATGGCGGCATCGAGCCGCGTCTCGGCGTCCTCCAGGTCGTCGAGGGCGTTGGCGATCCCGGCCTCGACCGCGTTGGCGGAGACCGCCTGCGGAACCTGGTGTGCCTCGAGGTAGTTGATGACGTCCTCGACCTGGGCTTCGTTCATGGGACCGCCTCCCGCCAAACCCCAGGCGGGCATCGGAGAGTTGCCCCGGCCGTAGGTGATCCAGTAGCGAACGGCGTCGCGGTCGTACTTGTAGAAGATGTTGTTGAGGGGCGGTGCGGCCCACTGCACGGTGGCTCCCGTCCTCTTCTCGATGTACGAGGCCACCCCTCCGACGCCATCGGGGCCGTGGCAGCTGTAGCAGGCGAACTCGACGACCAGATGCTCGCCGCGGGTGACGGACTCCTGGTCGAACTGGTCGACGAAGCCCTCCTGGCGGTTGGTCTCGCCGAGGTAGTACAAGGGCAGTCCGATGGCGAGGAACGCCGACAGGAGCACCGCAGCCTGCTGGGTGCGTTCGAGGCGCTTGGTCTCGAGGACGTCGTCGGACTCACCGGGTGCGAGGTTCGAAGGAACCTCCTCCGGACCGCGGCTGCGCAAGGCGGACACCCCGAGGAAGGCGAGCCAGGCGACCGCCGCGACGACGACGATGGTGATGACGACTGACGAATCCATGTCAGCCCACACCGATGCAGGAAGGGCCCTGCGGATACTCGACGGACGGTTCGAGAGCACGCGGCGTCTGGATGATGCTTCCCGTGCGGATGATCAGCTCGTTGGCGGGATTGAGCTGGATCTGGAAGCGGTCGAGGTTGCGGGGCGCCGGCCCGGCGTTGTACTCCCCGATGCTGTTGTACTTCGAGCCGTGGCACGGGCACTCGAATCCCTGCGAGGGCCCGCACCAGGGCACCCGGCACCCGAGGTGCACGCAGCGTTGGAACAGCGCCATCACGCCGCCGGCTTCCACTCCGGCATCGGCGAAGTCCTCGTTGAGGGTGGGTGGGGCGGGCACGACGTAGGCCCTGGCCTCGGGGATGAAGACCGGGGTGACGGACCCGTCGTCGTTGATCGCCTGGTCCAGCAGGGCGCTCACCGACCCGGCGTTGACGTCGGCACCGAATCCACCCGAGAGTTTCGGCCACAGGAAGGCCAGGAAGCTGAGTCCCAGCATCCCGGAGAAGGCCCCGAAGACCGACCCGAGCGCACGGTTGAAGAACTGGCGGCGGGTGACACCGGCTTCCTCGGGGGTGGCTTCGACGAGGCGGCGCTCGGTGGCGACCGCCACCGCCACCGGACCGGACTCGACCTCTTCCTCGAGCTCCTCGGTGGGGGCAGCCACCTCGATGGGCGCCTCGTCGACGGCCAGGGGCACGGGCGGGAGATCCAGGTGAGTGGACCGGTCGGCAGCCCTGGTCTCGGAAGACACGTTGCCGCGCCAGTCCCCGCCGGACCGGCGCCAGGCGATGGCGAACGCGGCGACCGCGGCGGCCACCGCCACCACCGCCACCCCGATGAGCAGGAGATTGTCGGGACTCATTCGAAGTGCACCCAGTCCTTGAGGTCGTCGAAGAACACGCCGTCACGCCACGGGTATGCGAAGTTGAAACCCTGTCCCCGGAAGAGCACACCGATGATCGTCAGCACGGCGGATCCCGTGAGGAAGATCGTGTACAGCATGATGGCGAATTTGCGGTCCGACGGCTTGTTGGACGGGTTCTTGTCGACGTAGGGGATCATCATGAAACCCACCAGTCCGACGATCGTCGGGACCGTGACACCGGCTATCTGCGGGTCGAAGTACGACAGCAGTTCCTGCAGCCCGAGGAAGTACCAGGGAGCCTTCGACGGGTTCGGGGTGGCGTTGAAGTTGGCCGGTTCCAGCAGCGGCGCCTGCAGGATCACAGAGAGGATCAGCAGGAAGGCCGTCATCGCCAACAGGGCGGTGAACTCGGCCAACATGAGGTGCGGCCAGGTGTTGACCTTGTCCTGCGGCTCGGCCTTGACGTTCTGGATCGCCCTGGCCCTGACGACGGTGAGGAGCCGCTGGGTTCTCACCCCTTCGGGGATGTCCTTCGGCGGAGCGACCGGTCGGGCGCTGACCACGGCAGCTCTCCGACCGTTGCCGTTGCCACCGCCTTCGGCGGGCGGCTCCTCGGCGACGGACGACCCTTCCTCCGCGGGGGACTCCACGACCGCCGGTGATACCTCGGCGGCGGGCGGCTCCTCGGTGGCGGTCGCCACCGCCGACGGGGCATCCTCGGGTTCGGCGGGTGTCCCGGACGGGGTCTGCGGGGCAGCCGTCTCCGACACGTCTGCTGCCGGTGGCACCTCCTCGACCGGTGGCACCTCCTCGACCGCCTCGTCCGCCGGGTCGGCCGACTCGGCGGAAGCAGCGGGCGGTTCGGGGGCGGCAGGAGGAGGTGAGGGCGGCGCCTCGCCCTTCATCTCCGCCAAGACCTGCTCGACCGGGACGCCGAGGGCTTTGGCCTTCGCCTCGGCCGATCGCCGGAGGAGGCTCTCTGGGATGTCTGCCATGGGAACTCCTCTAGAGCGGTCCGGAGATGCCGCCGTCCTTGCGGACTCGCCAGAAATGGACGGCCATGAAGATCACGATGATGAACGGTAGGAAGAGGACGTGAAGGACGTACCAGCGCAACAACGTGCCCGCCGTCACCTCCACGCCCGCCAGCAGGGCGAATTTCACCTGGTCCCCGACGACCGGCACGAAGCCGGCCATGTTGGTTCCCACGGTCACCGCCCACAGCGCCAACTGGTCCCAGGGGAGCAGGTAGCCGGTGAACGACATCAGCAGGGTCAGCACCAGCAGGATCACGCCGACCACCCAGTTGAACTCCTTGGGGTGCTTGTAGGCGCCCCGGTAGAACACCCGGGCCATGTGCGCCGACACCGCCAGCACCATCAGGTGGGCCGACCAGCGATGGACGTTGCGGATGTACTGGCCGAACGCCACATCGGTCTGGATGGTCTGGATGTTGGTGTATGCCTGGCCGGGGCTGGGCACGTAGAAGAACATAAGGTAGATGCCCGACGCCACCAGTGATCCGAACAGCACCGTCGAGATCAACCCCAGATACCAGGAGTAACGGATGCCGATCTCG
>DATHWB010000197.1:0-5059 GCA_035460965.1 Acidimicrobiia bacterium | reverse complement strand
CGTCAGCGAGTCCGACCAGGGCACGACACATCGACGTAGGCTCGAAGAGCACAGGGACTCCAGCGGTGGATGGCTTCGACACCTCCACTCTCGCGGAGTCCCTGTGTCTGTCCGAGCACCGCCGACCGCTCAACTATGACGCGGCTGCGCCCCACCAACTTCCGAAGCCCCAGGAACCCTGGGTACGGGGCGCGGTCAGGGGGTGGGGAGGGTGAGGACGAACGTGGCGCCGGTGCCGTGTTCGTAGGTCAGGTCGCCGCCCATCGCCTGGGCCAATTGCCGCGAGATCGGGAGGCCGAGCCCGTAGCCGCCCGAGCCGCGGGCCGTGCCCTCGAAACGCTCGAAGACCCTGGCCACCTCGGACGGGGCGATTCCCGGCCCGTCGTCCACCACGATGATCCGAAGCCACCCATCGCCTGCCTCGCATGACACGAGCACGTTCGAACCGCCGTACTTCCGGGCGTTCGAGAGGAGATTGCGAACGATCTGGGCAACACGCGGCGGATCCCCGATCGCCAGCAACCCCGTCCGCGCCTCGACGGTCACCTGCTCGGCGGCACCAGGACCCAGCTCCGTGACCACCTTTCCGACCAGCTCGCCGGCATCGAAGATCCGCTCGTCGACCGTCATGCGGTCGTTCTCCTCCTGCACGGCCACCAGCAGGTCCTCGACGATCCCTTCCAGCGAGGCCGCCTGCGAGGCCACGATCGACAGGTACTCGAACCGCTCCTCGGCCGGCAGCTGTTCGCCAGTCTCGACCAGCACGTCCACGAACCCGCGGATGCCCGCCAACGGATTCCGCAGCTCGTGGGCGACGGTGGAGGCCAGTTGGGCCCGGAACTCGGCTTGACGGCGCTGGGATTCCGCCGCCGCATCGGCCGATCGGAGCACCGTCCTGGTTGCATCCGCCAGTGAAGGCACGACGGTGCCCAGGTAGGCGAATCCGATGAGTGTCAGTGCCGCACTCACGGCGAACCGCCGGCTGTCGGACAGGTCGACCAGCGCGAGGTCCGTCCCAGCGGCGAAGGTGCCGGCGATGGCGCCCATCGCCAGTCCGAAGAGAAGATACGCCTGAGCACGAGCGAGCCCGAAGAACCCCACCACCGCGATCGCCGACCACAACGACAGAGCCGACGTCGGCTCGAGCCCGATGAACACGACTCCCGCAGCGAGCGCCGCCACGTCGCCGGCGTACGTCACGATGGTCTCCGGTGCAGGCCGCCGCATGACCGCCGCTGCCGTCATCATCGCCAGGGCGACCGCGATCCACAGGGCGTCAGTCGTGTCGGTGGACCACGCGGTGGCCGCCATGACGATCGATGCCGCCGCATACACGGGGGGGCGGCGGCGCACCCGGCCGAACGACGACCAGAACGGTTCGGCCTCGATCATCGCCTCGAGCGGTCGCGAACCGGCGGGCGCGGCCACGTTCACGCGTCGGGACCCTTGCTCGGGCACCCTCAGTTGGGTCTGCATCGACATTCGTCGGTCTGCTCCACGGTGAACTGTTTCGGTCGGAGGCGGAGGAACATGAACAGGTTTCACCGATCGCCCCCCGAAGGGGAGTTCCCGGCGGCGTCGGGCACGGACGATCCCCGAACCGTCCTCAATCGACAGCGAGCGGCATTTCGACCACGAACGACGTCGTGCCCGCCGCCCGTCGATACTCGAGGCTCCCGTCCATCATCTGCGCCAGGCGCGAGGACACGTAGAGGCCGAGGCCGACCGACTCGGGCTGTGAACCGAGCGGCTGATGGTGTGCGAACGGCTCGAAGCTGCTGGTCCGCTCGGTCCACGACAACCCGGGACCGTCGTCCTCCACCGAGATCATGGCCGTGGTGCCTCTGTTGGTGACTCGGACGCAAACCTCGTCCCCGCCGTAGCGGTGCGCGTTGACCAGCAAGTTGCGGAGAATCTGACGCAGGCGCCTGTCGTCGGCGACCACCGTGACGCGTTCGGCACCGTCGACCACGACCGTGCCCATCCCGCGCCCGACCAGTTCATCGACGACATCTGAGAGCAGCCCGGAGAGCTCGACGGTGCCGGAGACGACGGACACGCGGCCGATGTCGGCGCGAGCAGCCACCAGGAGGTCCTCGACGATGTCGGACACCTCGACCGCCTGCCGGTGCACCGTCGCCGCGAACTCGGCGATCTCGCCAGGCTCGAGCTGCGTGGCATCGTCGGCCAGGACCGACGTCATGCCGACGACCGCCGTGAGGGGTGTTCGGAGTTCGTGTGACACGGCTGCCACGAACGAGTCCTTGGCGTCCGAGAGTCGCTGGAGTTCCTCCGCCACTCGCGACGATCGCTCCGTCAAGATGGCCAGCACCACCCCGATGCCGGAGTACGCGAAGGTCCTGCCCATCACGACCGGAAGGGGCACACTCAGGTGCTGGACCATGACCATCGACAGGTACACCGCGCCGGCGACGAGGGGGTACACGACCGACCATGGAGTCCGCATCAGCGCCCCATAAAGGGGAGCGAGAATGAAGAGCCACAAGGCGAAGAACGAACCGACACCGCCGGTGGCAGCCATCAACCCCACGGTGGTGGCGAGCAGCAGCCAAGCGCGCAGATCGACGGGACCGCGCGTGGTCACGAGACCCGATGCCGCCACGACGGCGACCAGGGCCACCAACGCCCAGGTGACGACGCTTCCTTCGTAGGCGCTCGACAGCAGGGTGGTGCCGTGCAACACCAGCACCGCTCCGATCAGCGGCTCTATCCAGCGATCGATCGAACGTCCGCGGACGAACGCCACAGCGTCCTCTCGGTTGTCGGTCAGTGTCTACCCGTCGGAACTCTTCCGCTGGGCGTCCGCAACAGCGTACGCGGTGAGGTTCACCACGTCACCGACCTCCGCATCCCGCTGGAGGACGTGCACCGGCTTCGCCAGACCGGTCAGGATCGGCCCGATCACCTCGGCGTCACCCAGATGGTGGAGGAGCTTGTACGCGGCGTTCCCGGCGGTCAGATTCGGGAACACGATGACGTTGGCGGCACGTTGCAGCGGCCCGTGCGGGCGCCTCGACCGGATGAGATCGCCGACCACGGCGGTGTCGGCCTGCATCTCGCCGTCGACCGCCACGTCAGGACGCATCTCCCGGAACTTCTCCACCGCCATCCGCACCCGCGCCGGCTCCTCGCCCAGGGCGGAACCGAAGTCCGAGTAGCTCAGGAATGCCACCCTGGCATCACGGTCGAATTGCTCCTCCGCAACCTCCACCGCACCGGCGGCGATCTCTGCCAACTGCATGGCGTCGGGTTCGATGTTCACCGCACAGTCCGTGAAGAAATACGGCGTCCCCTTCGCCAGCACCACGTAGATCGCCGAGGCGATGGTCCGGTTCGGCTCCAGTTTGATGATCTGGAGGGCGGGACGAATGGTCTCCGGGTAGAAGGTGGTGAGACCGCCGATTACGGCGTCGGCGTCACCCTGTTCGACCATCAGGGAGGCGAAGACATTCGTGTCGAACACCGCCCGTTCCGCAGTGGCGAGCGACATCCCCTTGTGGCGGCGGAGTTCCTCCAGCCGCGTGGCGTACCTGGAGCGCAGGGGAGCCTCCGTCACGGGGTCGAGCACCGTGATGCCGTCCAGCGGGATGCGCAACTCCGTCGACAACTCACGGATGACGCCGGTGTCCCCCAACAGGATCGGGCTTCCGATCCCCTCGTCCAGCACCCTCCGGGCGGCCCGGATGATTCGCAGATCGTCGCCGTAGGGATAGACGACCTTCTTGGGGGTGCGCTTGGCGCGTACCGTGATCGACTGGATGAGGCCGTAGGTGGCCTGGAACCTCGCCCGCAACGCATCGCGGTACGCGTCGATGTCCTCCAACGGTTGCCGGGCAAGTCCCTCTTCCGTGGCCTGCATCGCCACCGCCGGGGCCACCGTCCAGAGCACCCGCGGATCGAACGGCTTGGGGATCAGATAGTCGCGACTGAAGGACAACTGATCGAGGTCGTAGGCCTTCAGCACCGACTCGGGCACGGGCTCACGGGCCAGGGCGGCGAGACCTCGGGCGGCTGCGATCTTCATGCCCTCGCTCACACCCTTCGCCCGCACGTCGAGCGCTCCCCGGAAGATGAAGGGGAAGCCCAGCACGTTGTTGACCTGGTTCGGGAAGTCGGATCGGCCGGTTGCCACGATGGCGTCCGGACGCGCCTCCTTCGCATCGTCGTAGGTGATCTCCGGATCAGGATTGGCGAGGGCGAAGACGATCGGATCCTCCGCCATCGACCTGACCATCTCCTTCGTCACCGTGTCGGCCACGGACACCCCGACGAATGCATCGGCCCCCCGCAGCGCCTCCTCCAGCGTGCGCAGGTCGGTGTCCCGCATGAACTCGCGCTTGATGTCGGAGAGGTCGTCGCGCTCGGAGTGGATCACGCCCCGGCTGTCGAGCATCACCATGTTCTCCGAACGGACACCCAACTCCTTGAAGAAGCGGGCGGTGGCGATCCCGGCGGCGCCGGCGCCGCTGAACACGACGCTCACCTCGGCGATGTCCTTGCCGACCAGTTCCAGCGCATTGATGAAGGCGGCCCCGCCGATGATCGCGGTCCCGTGCTGATCGTCGTGGAACACCGGGATGTCCAGACGCTCACGGAGCGTCGACTCGATGTGGAAGCAGTCGGGAGCCCTGATGTCCTCGAGGTTGATGCCACCGACGGTCGGTTCGAGCAGCTCGCAGAAGCGGATGACGTCCTCGGGGTCCTCCGACCCGACTTCCAGGTCGTAGACGTCGATGTCCGAGAAGCGCTTGAAGAGCACGGCTTTGCCCTCCATGACGGGCTTGCCTGCCAGCGCCCCGATGTTCCCGAGGCCGAGCACCGCCGTGCCGTTGGACACCACCGCCACCAGGTTTCCCCGATTCGTGTACTTGAAGGCGTCCAGCGGCTCCCGATAGATGGCCATGCACGGCTCGGCAACACCCGGCGAGTAGGCCAGGCTGAGATCGGCTTGGGTAGCGGTGGGCTTGGTGGGGCGGATCTCGACCTTGCCGGGTCTCCCCCGCTGGTGATAGTCGAGGGCCTCGCTGAATGTGGACTC
>DATHWB010000196.1:0-8720 GCA_035460965.1 Acidimicrobiia bacterium | reverse complement strand
AGGCGGTCTTGACGACCACCATCTGGATTCGGTTCCTGTCGGTGGCATCGACCCCGAAGTGTGCCCAGAACCCGGGGGTGTTCATGGTCCGTCCCCGAAATCGGGTGACGGCCACGAGCACGTTGCCGACCCGCAGCAGTGCCGAGGTGCCCTGTTCGTACGCCTCGTAGAGGTCGTCCCCCGCATCCACCTTGCCGTCGGTGACATTCAGGACCTCGGCGGTGACACTGATCGGATCACCCCACGCAGGATCGAGGGAGCGGCCGAGCCGAACCTCGATCGTGGCACCGACACCGGCCTCGGCGGCGGCCAACGCAGCTGGAGCGTCCACCATCGGTACCAGGGCCGTCCCGCTCACCTGCTGACGAATCATCTCGGCCAGGATCAGGTTCGAGTCACCCGTCGCTCCACCGGCGGCGCTGTCCCCGGTGTCCGACAGGACGACGATCCCCTCGGAGGCGGCAACGGCGCGCCGCACAGCCTCTTCGACGGGCACAGACTCCTGGACCATCAGCTCGTGACGGAGATCCCACACGGTGCGAGTCAGTTCCTTGGCCAACCGGTCGGCCAGTTCCGGATCGTCGTCGGTGTACACGATCGATGCCCAGCCACCCCCCTCGACGTCGAGCCACGGCTGCATCGGATAGGTGGAGGCGGTGATGACGCCCGGCCGGGTCTCGATCTCACGGGCGAGGTCGAACCAGATCTTCATCGGCGGCTTGCGCGTCAGGTACTGCTCCTGATGCGTGATCATCGGCGCCTTGCGCATGGCACCGGTCGGCTTCATGTTGCCGTCCACCGCCCGGAAGAACGCCTCGGCCATCTCCTTGCCGGTGTGAGGCGGATCGTGCGGCTGGGTTCGGTGGCCGAGGATGATGTCGGCTTCGGCCATCATGAGATCGGTGACACAGGCGTGGTGGTCGGTGGAGGCGATCAGCCAGACATCCGGTCCGATCTTCTCGCGCACCATCCGGAGAAGCAGCCCCTCGGGATCGTCGTGGTGTTCGGCGGCCATGGCTCCGTGCAGTGACAGGTACACGGCATCGACGTGTCCGATCTCGTCGAGGCGTCGTAGGAACTGCCCGGTGATGTCGTCGAAGGCCTCCTTCGTTACCCGACCGCTCGGACCGGTCCAGGCCTTCACCAGTGGCACCAGTTCCACGTCCCCGCGTGCGTCCGCCACCTCGGCGAATGTCCAGAGGGTCGAGCGCACCTTCGCCCCTCCCCGGATGTCGAACTCGTCGCCGATGTCGTAACCCTGCCGCCGGAACGCCTCCAGGTCCGTCGCCGACGGGCTGAAGGTGTTGGTCTCCTGGTCGAAGCGTCCGACCGCGATCCGCATGGCATGCTCCCCTGGTTTCTCTGGTCTCCATGATCGCCCTGGGCCCCGGAAAGAGCCATTCCGCCTCCGATTGCCAGGAATTGTCTGGACATGCGCGGGCCGGCGCGAGATAGTGGAGCCCGGTCAGGGGGTCTCCGGACGAAACCTGGGCGGTCACACCGAACCGCCTCCGCCCACCTCCCGGACCGCACAATTGGGCCTACCAGCGATGTCGGACAGTCGGGACAGATCCCTACCTCCCCGGCCCGCATCCGGTAGTACGGCAGACCTGGCAGCCGTTGCTCAAGGACCGGACCCGGAGGCCCCCTCTCTCCTTCTCCCTCGACCCTCAGGCGGTCACGGGGAGCACGACGTGCGACGGGTGTTCGCGGTCGTGGTGGAGCGTGTTGTCGGCGGTGTGGACGGGACCGGGCACTCCCAACGGTCCGCCGGTGTTGAGGTTGACGTCGTACAGGGGGAAGTTCGACGACGAGACGTCCACCCGGATGCGATGACCTCTCCCGAACAGGTTGCTGGTGCAGTTGACCCGGAGCTCCACTTCGTAGATCTTCCCCGGTTCGATCAGGTCGGCTTTCCGTCGACCGTTGCGATATCGCATTCGAACGATGGCGTCCTGCAGATTCATGGCGAAACCCTCGGGGTAGGCGGCGCTGGGAGGGTGCACGTCGATCAGCTTGACGGTGAAGTCCGTGTCCGGTGCCGTGCTGGAGACCCACAGGTGCGCGACCAGATCGCCCGTGACCTCCACCGCCTCTTCCAGCGGCGGTGTCTGGAACACGAGCACGTCCTCACGGGTGCTCAACGGCAGCCCGTCCCGGGAGAATGGCTTGTCAGGGTTGGCCCGCTGGTTCTGCGCCGCTCCGTCAGGCATCCACGTCACTCGATTCTTGAAGTCCGGCCGGGAGTACTCCATGAACGTCCCGCCGACGGTCGGTACCGGGTCTCGGGGATCGAACGTGAACGTGGTGCTCGAGTCCGCTTCCTCCGACGGGGACTCGGCGAGCGTGCCGTCAGCGTGCAGGTGGTAACGGATCTCGGTCGAACCGGGGGGCGGCCACGTGTCGCTCTCCGCCCACCGGCCGCCATGGTCCAGCCGACCCGCCGAGTTCTTGGCCCCGCTTCCTCCCCCCATCACGAAGTAGCGCACCGCCGGACCGTCGAGCATTCCGCGGCCGGCACCACGCAGCGTCTCGTCGAACCAGCGACGACGCTCCGTCCAGAAGACGTCGATGTCGGAGTCGCGGCCGAAGTCCACCCCGCCGGCGGAGGTCGAGTCCATGTTGTGCTCCCAGTAGCCGACCACCAGCTTCACCGGACTGGCGAGGCGCTCGTCCAACGACCGGAACTTGTCGAAGTTCGCCTGCAGATGGTTCCCGTACCAACCCGTGACGAAGTAGATGGGGATGTCCTTCCACTGGAGGAGGAGGTCCTCGTCGCTCGTACCGGAGTCCTTCCAGTAGTCGTCGTCGAGGTCGGGGGTGGTCGCCACGCGCAGGTATCGATCCTCGTGGAAGGGGGACAGCGACAGCACCGTCGTCCCTCGGGTGATGGGTGCGTGCGGGCGCCGGAAGCACGAGAAGTAGTGATCGGGATTGCGGTATGCGTCGTTCAGGATCTCCTTGACCTGCGGATCGGATGCCAGTTGCCTGGCCATCGCCAGGGAGTGGCGCAGTCGGAACGCCTGCGTGAACGTGCCGTTCTTGCGGGCGTACCCCGCCCCGTAGTTCAGGCCCGAGTCGATGATGAACACGCTCGCCAGGCTGGGCGGCTGGAGGGGTAGCACCGCCTGGATTGCCTGCCCCATGGCCGAGTGGCCCCACATCCCGACCTTGCCGTTGGACCAGGACCGGGACGCCAGCCACTCGATCGCGTCGTACCCGTCGGTGGCCTCGTGCTTCGGCCTCCACTGATCCGTGTCGAACTGGTGCTGGGTCTGTCGCCAGTCCTGCAGGGCCACCGCGTAGCCGAGGCGGGCGAAGAACTCCCCCTCCGCCTGCCATCTGGCCTTGCCGTAGGGCGTACGGCTGAGGAGGGTGGGGAGCGGCCCATCGATCAGGCGGCCCTCCTGGGCGGGACGGTAGATGTCCGTACTCAGGCCGGTGCCGTCGCGGGTCGGCACGACCACGTCGTGCTCGACGATGACGTCGTAGGCGGCTTGTGCGTCGGTCACGATGGCTCTCCCGATTCGGCCTGCTCATGCGCCGTGTCAGCAGGATCTTCGCGACGAGCCACGAGACCGGACTGGAACGACCTACAGAATATAGGACAGCCGCCGTATGGTCGGAACGCGGGTCGGCCCCCGCCTGGGAGCGGGGGCCGAGCACGAAACAGTCGGGGGTCACGCCACTTTCTTGGCGAGATCCTCCACCTGGGACGGGTCGATCTTCACGGCGGGGCCCATCGTCGAACTGACCGACAGCGATCGCACGAACCGGCCCTTGGCGGAAGCCGGACGCGCCCGCCACAACTCGCCGCTCAACGCCGCCAGGTTCCCGAGCAGCTGATCCACGTCGAACGAACTCTTGCCCACCGGAACGTGGACGTTGCCGTAACGGTCGTTGCGATACTCGATCTTGCCGGCTTTGAACTCCTCCACCGTCTTGCCGACGTCAGGAGTCACGGTCCCTGCCTTCGGATTCGGCATCAGCCCGCGCGGGCCGAGCACTCGTCCGAGCTTGCCGACTTCGGCCATCATGTCCGGCGTCGCGATCACGAGATCGAAGTCGAGGGCCCGCCCGGCGGCCAGCTCCTCCACGAGTTCCTTGCCTCCCACCAGGTCGGCGCCGGCGGCCGTCGCCTCCGAGTGGCGATCGGCCGGGGCGAACACCGCCACCCTGATGTCCTTGCCGGTGCCGTGAGGCAGAGCAACGGTCCCACGAATCAGCTGGTCGGCCTTGCGGGGGTCGATCCCCAGACGGAACACGGCATCGATGGTCTCGTCGAACTTCGCCGTGCTCAACGACTTGACGAGCTCCAGTGCCTGCTGGGCGGGGTAGGCGGCGTGCTTGTCGTAACTGCGTGCCGCATTGGCGTATCGCTTGCCGCTCATGGCGGTCACCTCCTGTGGTCCGGACGGCGGGGTCTGCCCGCCTCCCACTCTGTGTCTGTACGTGTGCCGGGGGCTCAGCCCTCGACGAGGATGCCCATCGAGCGGGCCGTGCCCTCCACGATCTTCATCGCGCCATCGATGTCGATGGCGTTCAGATCCGGCATCTTGATTTCGGCGATCTCCCGCACCTGCGCCCGGGTCACCTTGCCGACCTTGTCCTTGTTCGGAACCGACGACCCCTTGTCGACCTTGGCGGCCTGTCGCAGCAGGGCGGCGGCGGGTGGGGTCTTGAGTACGAAGTCGAAGCTCCGGTCCTCGAAGATGGAGATCTCCACGGGGATGATCTGGCCACGCTGGTTGGCGGTGGCGTCGTTGTACGCCTTGACGAAGTCCATCAAGTTCACGCCGTGCGGGCCCAGCGCGGTTCCGACCGGCGGAGCCGGTGTGGCCTGTCCTGCCGGGAGCTGCATCTTCACGACGGCAGCGAGTCTTCTTCTACCCATTGTCTCTCAGTCCTGTTCGTGTTCGAAGCGGGGCGACGACCCGTCAGCCCCGCTGGATGTCCTCGAATCCGAGTTCCACCGGCGTGTCCCGTCCGAAGATGTTGACGAGCACGGTGACCTTCGACTGATCGAGGTCGATGTCCTCGATCCGGCCGTTGAAGTCGGCGAACGGCCCGGTGACGACCCGGACCATGTCGTTGATGTCGAAGGCGGGCTTGAAGCGCGGCTTGGGCTTCTCCTCTTCCTTCTCGACTCCGAGGAAGCGCTCGACCTCACGGCGGGAGAGCGGGGTCGGCGTGTTGTTCCCGCCGACGAAGCCCGTGACGCCGGGCGTGTTCCGCACCGTGTACCACGAGTCGTCGTCGAGGCGCATGCGCACGAGGATGTAGCCGGGGAAGACCTTCTTCTTGACGGTGACCTTCTTGCCGTTCTTGATCTCGACGACGTCCTCCATGGGAATCTGGACGTCGTAGATCCGATCCTCCATGTGCATGGACTTGGTCCGCGTCTCGAGGTTGACCTTGACCTTGTTCTCGTACCCGGAATACGAGTGGATCACGTACCAGTCGCCCGGCAGGTCGTAGGGACTCGCGGGCTTCGGGGGCGCGACGGCCTCTTCGAGGATGTCCTCGGCGTCGGCGGTGGAGACGGCGTCCTCAGCCACTGATTCCTCCATCGATGATCCACAGCACGACGGTCTTGAGTCCGAAGTCGAGGCCGAAGATGACGAGGGTGAGGGCCACGCTCGTGATCATCGTCACGGCGGTGAAGACGATCATCTGCTCGCTCGTCGGCCAGGACACCTTGCGGAGTTCGACCCGCACCTCGTGGAGGTAATGGGCGATACGACGGAAGAACGAGCGCTTCTCGACCACCGGCTGAGGGGAGCCGCCGGCGGTGCCGCCACCCTGCTGGCGGGCGGCCTGGGCGCGTGCGGCGGCTGCGCGCCCGGCGGCGCCCCGCTTGCCGCCGTCGGCCTTTTCCTTGGACTTCTGTCGCCGCTCCTCGCGTTCGATCATGCGGCGTGTTTCTCGGTTCATGGCTCTTTCCTCGCGGCTTCGCCGCGGTGATTCGTACTTGGCAGGGGTGGAGGGACTCGAACCCCCAACCTCCGGATTTGGAGTCCGGCGCTCTAACCAGTTCGAGCTACACCCCTACGGGGCGCAGGGCCGCGTCAGTATACGGAGCGCCTCTGAACGGGGGAAATCCCTCGATTGTCTGGCCAACCGCATGCCGGGCTGGCATTCGGATGACCATACAATGGTACCTGCTGTGCGGACTCCCGTCAGTCGACGGTCGCCACCAGGAACGGGCCCTCGTCATCGGTGAGCTCGAACGTCGCCACCCCGTCCCTCCGCTCGCCGACCAAGTCCGCCACGACCCCCGCCGCCAGCGGTCGTCGATACCGGAACCTGGCCGACTTCGGCTCGATCCCGAAGACCGCGGCGGCCTCGATCACCCATGCGCTCTGCAACAGGCCGTGCACCACCACCCCTGGGAGGCCGGCCGCCACCGCCGCCGCGTGATCCCAGTGAATCGGGTTCCAGTCACGCGACGCCCCTGCATACCTGATCAGGTCCGCTCGGGATGCCGCGAACCGCCCGAGCGAGGAACGCTCCTCACCGAGAGATCCGGTGACCTCGACCACCGACCCGGCCGTCGGAGCGGGTTCGTCGCGTTCCGCTCCCCCACCTGCCGGTGGTGTCCCGCCGGACATCAGAAAGGTGGAGGTACCCGCCAGGATCGGACCCCGGCGGTCGCTCACCTCGAGCTCGAAGACCGTGAAGTAGACCCCGTTCCGCTCCCGTACCCGCCCCACCGTCCCTGTCACCTCGAGCTCGGCGCCCAGGGGTATGCCCCGGTCCCACCGGAACGTCTGGTCGCCGTGGATGACCGAACGGGTCGCCGTTCCTGCCCGGGGATCGGCCAGCAAGTGGGGAGCGACGACGAAGAGCAGTGCCCCGGCGATGGACGGAGGAGCCAGGTCGGGGTGGCGGGTTGCACCGACCGACGCCGCGTACTCGGACATCTTCTCGGGGTCCGCCCGGTAGGAGTGGGGTCCGTAGACGACCCCTTGGAGTTGTTCCAGGCTCACCCGCGGTCACCTCCGCAACGGTCCGGACGCGTCAGGAGCGAGGCGAGCTTGCGGCTGCGCCTCGCTCCCGGACCCCTGACTCCGCGGTTGCCGAGAGTACAGCAGTACATCGGCCCCCGCCATGGGTGGTTCCCGGCCGAAGTCGGCCGGGAACAGTTCATCGCGTCTCGCGGTGCGAGGTGTGCGATCGGCACCACCTGCAGTACTTCTTCAGCTGCAGCCTGTCGCGGGTGTTCGCCTTGCTCTTGGTTGTCACGTAGTTGCGACGTTTGCATTCGTCGCACGCCAACGTGATCGGTGGCCTCTTGTCACTGGGCATGTTGCATTCCTACTTGGTGATCTTGGTGACGCGGCCCGCACCCACAGTGCGACCCCCCTCACGAATCGCGAACCGCTGACCCTCATCCATCGCAATCGGGGTGATCAACTCCACCGACATCTCCGTGTTATCCCCCGGCATCACCATCTGAGTGCCCTCCGGCAACGTCACATTCCCCGTCACATCCGTCGTCCGGAAATAAAACTGCGGCCTGTAACCGGAGAAGAACGGATTGTGCCGGCCACCCTCCTCCTTGGTCAGGATGTACACCTGAGCCTCAAAATCGGTATGCGGAGTGATCGTCCCCGGCTTGGCCAACACCTGACCACGCTCCACATCATCCTTGCCCACCCCACGAAGAAGCACACCGACATTGTCACCAGCCTGACCCTCATCCAACAGCTTCCGGAACATCTCAATGCCCGTCGCCACCGTCTTATGAGTCGGCTTGATCCCCACGATCTCCACCTCCTCATTCACCTTGAGGAGACCCTGCTCGATCTTCCCGGTCACCACCGTCCCCCGACCCGTAATCGAAAACACATCCTCGATCGGCATCAAAAACGGCTTATCCGTATCCCGCTCAGGCTGCGGCACATACGAATCCACCGCCGCCATCAACTCCATGATCTGATCCTGCGCCGCCGAATCCCCCTCAAGAGCCTTCAACGCCGAACCACGCACCACCGGAATGTCATCCCCATCAAACTCATAGGCAGTCAGAAGATCCCGCACCTCCAACTCCACCAAGTCGAGAAGCTCCTCATCATCAACCATGTCGACCTTGTTCAAAAACACCACAATCGACGGCACACCAACCTGGCGGGCCAACAACACATGCTCCCGAGTCTGCGGCATCGGACCATCCGTCCCCGACACCACCAAAATCGCACCATCCACCTGGGCGGCACCCGTAATCATGTTCTTGATGTAATCAGCATGACCCGGCATATCCACATGCGCGTAATGACGATTCTCCGTCTCATACTCCACATGCGAAATCGAAATCGTGATCCCCCGCTCACGCTCCTCAGGCGCCTTATCAATATGCTCAAAATCCGTAAACGCGTTATTCCCACCAACACGCTCAAACAACGTCTTCGTGATCGCAGCCGTCAACGTCGTCTTCCCATGATCGATGTGACCCATCGTCCCAACGTTCACATGCGGCTTGTTACGCTCGAACTTCGCCTTCGCCATCTGCGTTTCCCTTTCTGCATGGTCGTGGGCTGGTGTATCGCCCGCTTCCGGCTGTAGCGGCGGGCGGACTCGAACCGCCGACCTCTCGATTATGAGTCGAGCGCTCTCACCTACTGAGCTACGCCGCCTCGATTGCGGGACCTGACGGCCCCGCCCTCCGGACCGGTTCTGCAACCGGGCCGTTGAGCCCCCTCGGGGACTTGAACCCCGGA
>DATHWB010000195.1:0-3197 GCA_035460965.1 Acidimicrobiia bacterium | reverse complement strand
GGCTGGCGGTCCAGACCGGGAGCTGTAGGCCGAACGAGTGCCGCACCAGGCCGGGGGCGTGGACGTTGGCGGCGATCACCACCCGTCTGGCCCGCAACGGCTCCGCCGACTCCACCTCGATCCCGAGCGGCTCCCCGGCGGTGACGCGGGTGGCTGGTGCGCCGACGAGGAACCGTGCGCCGAGTCGTTCGGCCGCTCCGGCATACGCCTTGGTCACCAGTGTCTGGTCCGCCATTCCGTCCTCCGGACACCACGTGGCCGCGACGACGTCGTCCGCCAGTTTCGGTTCGAGTTCGTCGAGGCGCTCACGCCCGACGGCCTCGGTCGTCACCCCCCATGCGTTCTGCACATGGGCGACGGCCTCGACCTTGTCGAGCAGCCATCGGTCGACGCCGTCCCGAACCTGAACGACCTGCAGCCCGCCGGTGCGCTCGTAGCCGGTGGCGGCACCGAGCATCTCGGCGAGATCCGGCCACACTTCCTGCGCCGCCCGCGCCAGCGGCAGCTCTCGCGGATCGCGGGCGTTGGCGCGCACACCACGTTTGCCGGCGCCGCCGGACGCGCCGCTCGCCAGCGCCCGCCGCTCGACGACCACCACCTCGAGACCCCGATCCGACAGCTCGTACGCCAGCGCGCTCCCGTGGACCCCGCCGCCGATCACGACCACGTCGACGATGCTCATCGTTCATCCCCCAGCGACACGCGCAGACCCTCGTGGGCGAAGTAGATCTCGCCGTCGAAGTATCGGGCGACCTCGGTCACGGCACGCTCCCGCTGCCCGGGCTGGGCGATGCGGGGACCGGTGTGTGTCAGCACGACCCGGGCGACGCCCGCCTCGGCGGCGGTCCGGCCGGCACCCTCCGTTCCCATCTGCGCCGGCTTCTCCCCGATTCCCTCCACGCTCCCGCACATCGAGATCAGGAGGTCCGCGCCCTCTGCGAGCCCGATGACGTCCTCGCAATACTCGGTGTCGCCGGTGTAGACGATGGTCCTGCCCGCCACCTCCACGCGATAGGCGATCGACTCGAGAAACGGCTGGACGTGCTGGGCGCGGGCCGTGGTCACCGACCAGCCGGACGGCAGTTCGGCCTCCTGCCGAGGCTGGATCTCCCTGACGTCGGTCACGAGTTCCGGACGGCGCGGCAACCTGCCGCCGCGGTACTCGTAGAAGAACTGGCTCTGCGGCGAGTGGCGGCGGGCGTCGATGTCGGGGCGGAACGCTCCCTGCGGGCCGACGAGCTGGTCGACGAACCGGGCCGTCGGGGGTGGGCCGATGATGGAGGGCGGGCGGAACTCGCCCAGACATGCCTCCCACTGGGCCAGCAGCAGGTTGGCGACGTCGACCGTGTGGTCGTAGTGGTGGTGAGTGATGAGGAGCGCGGACAGGTTCACCGGTGACAGGCCGTGCCTGAGCATCTTGTAGGTCGTGGCGGGGCCGCAGTCCATC
Organism: Acidimicrobiia bacterium; assembly: GCA_035460965.1. Taxonomy (GTDB): domain Bacteria; phylum Actinomycetota; class Acidimicrobiia; order Spongiisociales; family ZC4RG35; genus DATHWB01. The sequence goes on along the minus strand of DATHWB010000195.1, from coordinate 1,750 downwards.
AGCACGAGGGCTCCCGCCGCCTCGATCGCGATCGCCGACCCGTACCGCTCCGCCGACATATGCGGACCGCCGGTGCCCAACATCGTCACCATCGGACCGTCGTTCGTCATCGCTCCTCTTCCCCCGGTCCGACCGACTCGCCTGGCGGGACTATAGGAATCGATGCCTCAGGCGGATTCCGTGTCATCCTCCGCACCGACACCGGTTCCGCGCAACTCGGCGGCGAACACGGCCCGAGTACCGGACACCTGCCCGGCCGCGTGGGTGGCCTCGTCGAGGTCGTGGAAATAGGCGAAGTGCGCCGATCCGCTCCCGGTCATCGCCACCGGTCTGCCCCAGTCGGCCGCCAGGTCCCCTGCCCAATCCGCCAACTCGGGTTCGATCGACCATGCCGCAGGGGTCAGATCGTTGCGGAGCGCGCCGTGGGACCGGAGAGCGGGCGGGAGTGCCCTTTCGGGTATGGCGGGTCCGACGGGACCGCCGAGTTCGTCCCAGCGTCGGTAGGCGGCGGGGGTGGGAATCTCGAAAACGGGTACGGCGACGGCCACGGCGAATCCGGAGAGCGGTTCGACCTCCGTCAGGATCTCCCCGTACCCCTCCATGATCCGGCTTCCCCCGACCAGCATGAACGGAACGTCTGATCCCACGCTGGACGCACACGCCACGACCTCGTCGTCGGATGTTCCGTACGCCGCCGCCACCCCTGCCAGCGCCGCCGCCGCATCCGACGACCCTCCACCCAGACCGGCCGCCGCCGGGATCCGCTTGGTGAGTCGCAGGTCGAGGCGCGGGCGATCGGGCCGCCCCACCAGGCACCGGACCGCCTTCCAGACGAGGTTGTCCTCCCCGACGGGCACGTCCTCCGACCCTTCCACGACCAACCGTTCTTCTTCCCCGAAGTCGACGGCGAGCTCGTCACAGAACTCGATCGTCTGGCACAGGGACCGCAGCGGGTGGTATCCCGTTCGGTCCGGGGATCGGAGTTCGAGCGAGAGGTTGAGCTTGGCCGGCGCTCGCCACACGGTCACGGTGCGACCTCCGCCAGGCGCAACCAGTCCGTTGCCGACAGGGTCTCGGCACGAGCGGTGGGATCGATGGCGGCTGCCGCCAGGGTCTCCCCCGGATCCGGGAGCACGCCCGCCAGCGACGAACGGAGCATCTTTCGACGCTGCCCGAAGCCTGCGGCTGCCAGTTCGACGGCTCGCGTCGCTCCCACCGGAGCCGCCTTCCGCACGATCGAGACCACCGCCGATCCGACGGCCGGAGGGGGGAGGAAGACCTGCGGTGGCACCTTGAACTCGAGCCTGGCGGTTCCGTGGAGGGCGACGACCACGCTCGGCAGCCCGAACGCCTTCGAACCGGGTGCGGCCACCAGCCGGTCCGCCACTTCACTCTGGACCATGACCACGAACCGGGCGATCTGCGGGGTGTGGCGGATCGCATCCAGCAGCACCGTCGTCCCGACGTTGTAGGGGAGGTTGGCGACCATCGTCCAACTCCGACGGGGGTCCAGCGCAGCGGCCAGGTCGACCTCGGTGGCATCCTCCATCCGCAGATCGACCGATGCCCCGGTCAACACCTCGCGCAGCACCGGCTCCAGACGCGCGTCTATCTCGTAAGCGACGATGTCGGCGCCCGCCCCGGCCAGCGCCAGGGTCAACGTGCCGGTACCAGCCCCGATCTCCACCACTCCGTCACCCGGTGCGATTCCCGCCACGGCGACGATCTTGCGGGTGATGTTCGGATCGAC
>DATHWB010000194.1:0-6628 GCA_035460965.1 Acidimicrobiia bacterium | reverse complement strand
CGGCCGTTGCGCCGCGCCCGCCCGGCGCCCCTCGTCGCCCTGCCCCCCCCGCGAGGCCCGGCCCCCGCCGCTGCCACCCGGCGGGCGGACGTCCGACGCACTGCCGACCTGGCGGCGGAGAGCCCCGCCAGCGCCAGCAGGACGATCAGGACGCCCGGCGTCACCGCCCCGTCCCCGACGACCCCGTCGACGACGACCGCCAACCCGAGGATCATCACCGCCACCAGCCCCCAGGACAGCACACGGATCCGCCCCCACCAAGCCGGCGGCGGCGAGAGCACCACCGAAGTCGTCGCCGCCACCGCGGTCGTCGCGGCGGCCAACTCCGCCTCCAACCCGTCGGAGACCGCCAGGAGTTCCGCCCGGGTGGCGGGCTCCAGCGTCCGTCCGATTTCGTCCACCATCTCCCGCAACGGACGGGAAGCGTGCGACGACACGCCGGAATCCCCCCACGCGATCACTTCTGCCGGACTCCTGCCACCGATCCAAGACGTGACGGCGATCGCGTCGCCGCGTTCGACGCGTGACGCTGCCTGACGGGCACCCGCGTCGAGCTCTCGTTCGACGATGCCGGCGACTTCGTCGCGGACTGCCGTCCAGCGCGCCGCCAGCCCGGTACCCGTGGAACCCTCGACATGTCCGAGGAGCATGTCGGCCGAGCCCACCAGCTCCTCGACGATGCGCCGACGGACGATTCCGGCGGTCGATCCCAGCCCGCGGATCTCATCGAGCAACTCTTCGAGACCCAGGCTGAGGCCGTCGACCGGATCCCCCGCCGTGGCCACGATGGAGGCGGTGTCGATACCGTCGGCGTTGAGCGAGACCCGCAGATCGTCCATCATCTCGTCGACCGACTCGGCAGGAACCCGATCGATCTGGTTGAGGGCGAAGACATAGCGGTCGCCACGATCCGCCCGCGGGCGCAACTGGTCGCGGTGCAATCTGGCGTCCTGGTACTTCTCGGGATCGACGACCCACACCACGGCGTCCACCAGGGGGAGGAGCCGATCGACCAGTCGGCGATGGTCGTCGACCACCGAGTCGGTGTCAGGCAGGTCGATCAACGCCAGCCAGGGGTGGTCCTCGTGTCCGATCCGACGGGTCACACCCAAGTCGTCGAGCAGACGAGTCAACCCAGGCTCGGGGTTCGCCGGGATCCACGCCACCGGTTCGGAGGTGGTGGGCCTTCGGGCCCCGGGCGGAGACACCTCCTCTCCGGCGATGGCGTTGAGGAGCGAAGACTTGCCCGAGCCGGTTCCGCCCGCCAGCGCCACCACCACCGTGTCGCCCAGATAGCCCAGGCGACGTCGCGCCGCCCGTCCCACCTCGGCGGCGCGTTCGACCTCGGCCGCCGGCACCACCCCGTCGGCCGCGGCAGCCACGACGCGGTCGTAGAGATCGAGGAGGTTCTTGAGATCAGGCACGGACGTAGTCCCCGAGCACCGACTCGACCACCGAAGCCTGCTCCCGCAGCCGTTCGGCCAGTTCGGGGTCGTCCGCCAACCGCCTCAGCGCCTCGACGTACGGGGTCGTGGCGGACACGATCATGTCCCCGATGCGGCTGACCAACTCGGTGCGGGCGGTGTCCGCCAGGCGCGAGGCGGCGGCGGTACCGAAGAGTCGTTCCAGCACGGTCTGTTGGGCGGCGGCGGCACCGGCCACGATGCCGACTTCGCCCCCGGTCACTCCGCCGGTCGAGGCGAACACGCCGAGCAGGAGCAACGTGGCCGCCGCGTTGACCCCCAGGCTCGCCATGCGCGCCACCCGAAACGACCCTTCCCCCGACTCGGCCACGAGCGACACCACGTGCGACCGCCAGGCCGCCACCGCCTCGGTCGCCTCAGGCCTCACGTCGACTCTCTCGAGTCCCTCGAGCAGAGTCATGCCCGGTTCCGAGACGCCCCAGGACAGCTCGATCGCCGTTGCTGCCCGCTCGGCGTATCGCACACCGAGCTCCGCCAACTCGTCGACGACCTCGCGATCCACGCGATCGATCACGGGGTCGGGCACGACAGAACCGGACCGTGTCAGGTTCCGGACCCTGGCGAACCCGCGGTCCACCAACGCAGCCAGGTCGGTGAGGCCGATCATCCGCTGCCAGCGGACCACGACCTCGTCTCTCACCAGTCGACCGGCCTCGAGTCGCTCGGCCACCTCGGCCACATGCGTCGACCGGACCTCTTCGACCACGTGGAGCAGGGCACTCGCCTCCCGGTGCTGCGCGTCGACCTCGTCGGCTAGTTCCCGTCCGACCGCGGCGCAATGACGAACGGCCGCCGCGAGGGCCCGGGCGGTGACGCTCGACCGGCGGGATGCCAGCGACTCGAGCCGGCCGGCGAGGCGTCTGAGGGCGTACCCGTGCAGACGCCCGTCCGCCCTGATGCGCTGCTCCTGGATCACGACGACGTCGTCCGCCGACTCCACTTCGCCGACCCGAGCTTCCCGGAGCATGCGCGCCAGGTCGGTGACCGCGCCGGACGACCGGCGAGCCGCCCGATTCATCACCACGACGACGTCGAGGGCACGCTCCGAGAGATCACCGAGCACCTCCCACGGGACGGCATCGGCGTATCGCTGCGGAGTCGTCACCGCGATCGCCATGTCACACGCCTCGAGGATCGACAGGGTCTGCTCGCGATGGTGCTCCATGATCGAATCGATGTCGGGCGTGTCGATGAGGGTGATCGACCCCAGTACGGGATGCTCGTCGGCGACCAGCTCGACCGCTCCCTCGCCCCCTGCCATCGTCTGTACGGCGGCGGCGTGCCGCGGATGTACCCAGGCCACCGCCCGCGACGTGGTGGGGCGAAGGACGCCTGCCGGCGAGATGGTGCGGCCCGCCAGGGTGTTGAAGATCGTCGACTTGCCGCTCCCGGTCGGTCCGAACAGGGCGATCACGATCGGGAGGTCGGGCACGGCGAGGCGCGGCTCGACATACCGCCGCACCACCCCGCTCAGGTGTTCGCGCCGACGTTCCCGCCACGAGCGTGCCGGCCCGGGCAGCCCGAATCCGATCGCCTCGGCGACATCTGCCAGTGCGTCGATCTCGGCGCGGAGGCGGGCTTGGGGAACGATGGTCGACATACCGCCCTCGATTGTGACACGGGCCGGGCGGGGGCAGACACTCGTGTCACACCCCTCCGATACGTTGGCCGCATGGATGCAGCCGAGATCTCGAACCCGCCAACGACCGACGACCATCGACAGGCGCGCCGCCAGGGCGCAGAAGTCGCGGTGCTCGGCGACGCCGTCGTCCTCGACGGTCTCCGGGTCGACGATCCCACGGTCGCCGCCGTACTGGCGCGTCTTCCTGCAGAGCGTCGAGCCGAGGCGGTGTGCAGGATGCTGGAGATCGGGGCACGGGCGATGGTCGAGACGTCGGTGGGGGTGGACCTGGCGGCCGTCGACGAGCGCGTCCGCCGAACCATCGAGCACGCCACGGAGGCGGCGAAAGCCACCGTCCTGCGCATCGTGTCGGATGCGGAGCGGGCGGTGCAGACATCGCTCGATCCGGACACCCGCACTTCCGTCATGGCGCGCGCCATCGCCGAACTCGCCGAAGTCGGCCGCAGCATCGACAGCAGTGTCGATCCGGACAGGGCGGACTCCCACCTCGCCAGGACGCTCGGGACGATCGCCGAGATGCTCGGACCGGGCGGTCTGCTCGAGGCGAGGCTGGTGGCCGCCCTCGATCCGACCCTGGACGGATCGGGCCTGGCAGTCCTGCGCTCGGAGGTGGACAGGCGATTCTCCGAGATCCGTGACCTGCTGTCGGAGCAACGGGGACGGCGCCAGGAGGCCCAGAACGGCACCCGCAAGGGGTTCGACTTCGAGGACGTCCTGGACGAGCGGCTGAGGGAGCTCGCCCGCCCGTTCGGAGCCGTGGTCTCTCGGACTTCGGCAACGGTGGGAGCGGTCGGCGACGACCTCGCCGGGGACTTCGTGCTCACCCTGGCAGACGGCACGGCCGTCGTCATCGAAGCCAAGAACACCGGTCGGATCGGCCTCGACGGGGCCAGCGGCATTCTCGCCGAACTCGACCGGGCCATGGCCAACCGGAGCGCCGGTTTCGGCATCTGCGTCTCGGCCGTAGAGGCGTTCCCTGCCGAGGTCGGTCCGTTCGCGGTCTACGGCAACCGAATTCTGGTGGTGGACGACGGCGACGGGGCGCTGCTCGAGGTTGCGGTCCGCTGGGTGGCACTGATGGCGGGGATGGGCGGAAGCGCCGGTGATCAGGTCGACATCGACTCGATCCGCACCACGGCCGACCGGATACGCCGGATGGCGCAGACGTTCTCCACCCACCGGCGGACGCTGACGGACTCGATCGACTCGATCAACCGGGTCAGGGACGGACTCGACGGGATGCGTCGCGATCTCCTGGCGCACCTCGACGATCTCGAGTTCGAAGTCGACCGCAAGAGGCCGAAGCCCCTGCAGGTGGTGGCCGGTCCGTGACCGTCAGCCGCCCACGGCCTCCTCCATGGCGCCGTCGATCACCGGATGGTCGAACACGAACCCGGACCGTTCGAGCGCGGCGGGGACCAGTCGCTTCGACTCCAGCAGCAGCGCGTCGGCGGCATCCTTGCCCAGGACCAGTCTCAGCCCGAAGGCGGGAGTGGGGAACCACGAGGGTCGGCCCATCGCCTCTCCCAGTGCCTGCATGAACCGGCGGTTGCGCACCGGCCCCGGCGAGGCCATGTTGACCGGTCCGGCGACGTCGCCGTGGTCGATCAGGTGAAGGATCGCCCGCACCTGGTCTTGGAGGGTGATCCAACTCCACCACTGGCGTCCGTTGCCCATCGGGCCACCGAAGAACAGACGGAACGGGATCATCATCTTGGGAAGCGATCCGCCGGCGGAGTCCAGCACCAAGGAACTCCGCAGATGTACCACCCGCGCTCCGGCCGCAACGGCCGGAGCGGTGGCCGCCTCCCACGCCGAGACCACGCCGGACATGAACCCGGAGCCCGGCGATGCGGTCTCGTCGACCAGGTCCTCGCCCTTGTCCCCGTAGAAGTCCATCCCGGACGCGGACACGAGCACCGGGGTGCCCGCCTCCGCCACGGCCCGGGAGATCAGGTCGGTACCGCGAACACGCGACTGGAGGATCCGTTCCTTCTTCCTCGCCGTCCACGGAGGGAGGATCGGTTCGCCGGCGAGGTGAACAACGGCATCGACGTCGTCGAGGGCCCCGGGTTCGACGCGTCCGGCTGCGATGTCCCAGGTCGGTCCGGCCGACCCGTCCCGTCGGAGCGGCACGGGAACATCGCCCCGTTCGCGCAGCGCCGCAGACAGGGAGGACCCGATGAACCCGCTGGCGCCTGTGATGAGAACTCTCATGATCTCCAATCGTCGACCCGACGCTATCGGACTACCGGGCGAGCGGTAATCGCCGCCCGTATGCATCCCTTGCATCGGATCGCACCTATCATCATCGATCGTTCTCCTGGGGGTCTCCGTCCTGTCTTCGATGTCACCACGCGTCCGCACGGTCCTGCTGGCCGTTTCCGGTCTGATCATCCTGATCCTCGGTCTGTTCGGGGTGCAGCGCTGGCTCGGATCGGGCGAGATCCTGGGCAACGTGACTGTCGCGGGACACGACGTTTCCCTGCGCGGCCTGTCGCCCGAGGAGGCTGACGAGGCCCTGTCTCTGCTCGAACTCGAGCTGTCCGTCGACCCGGTGACGGTTCAGATCGACGGTCAACCGGTGACGGTGCTGCCCGAACAGTTCGGTTTCGCACTGGACCGCGACGCGATGATCGACGAGGCGATGCGACTCGGTCGCGAAGGGGGCATCTCGGAGCAGTTCCGCTGGTGGCTGCGCCACCTCCTCTCGACATCCTCCATCCACCCCGGAGGCTCGTTGGACGCCGAGGCGATCGAAGCCCTCCTGTCGACTTGGGACCTCGACGTCGTCGGCCAGCCCCCGGTCCCAGGTGGCGTGGCACTCGAAGGGGATCGCCCGGTCCCTGTCTACCCGGAGACCGGCTTGGAGATAGATCGCGGCACCGCAGGCGACCGACTCCTGCAGGCGTCCCTGGCGCCCCGACCTGCGACCGCCGTCCTCGACACGACCGTGGCGAACTCCCGGGTCACCCGTGCCGACGTGGACACCTCGGTGTCCCGTGCCGAGCTGTGGCTCTCCTCGCCCGTACAGCTGGCGGCGGGCGACGTGACGATGGAGTTCTCCGTGTCCGACATGGCCCGAGCCTTCACGTCGACCGTCGTGGACGGGGTGGTGGTGCTCGGATTCGACCCGCAGGTCATCGCCGAGGTCCTGGAGCGGAACCGCGGCGATCTGGAGTCGCCGCCGGTGGACGCCCGGCTGGAGGTGGACGGATACGACGTCGTGATCGTGCCGGGATCCAACGGCACGTTGATCGACCCGGAGGCGACCGCCGAGGCTCTGGCCATGGCAGCCTCGTCGGTTCGGCGCCAGGGGACCCTCCCCTTCGTCGAGGGAGCCGAACCGAACATCCGGACGGCGGATCTCGAACAGCTGGGCATCCGGCATCTCGTGTCCGAGTTCACGACCTATCACCCGTGCTGTCAGAACCGGGTGACCAACATCCCGCTGATGGCTGACATCATCGACGGCGCCATCGTGATGCCGGGGGGAACGTTC
>DATHWB010000193.1:0-2616 GCA_035460965.1 Acidimicrobiia bacterium | reverse complement strand
GGAGCAGGCGCTCCTTTCTTCTATCTCGGCAGTTCCCGGACACTCGGGGAGTGGCGCGCCGCGTCCGGCGAGGACGCCAACTCGTCGGTGACGTCCAGTCCGTGTTGACGGGAGGCCGTCAGCCGGACAGGTACGTCCAGGTCCAGGACTGGTTGCGCACGGTCCCGTCCGCTTCCTGCACGGTCCGCAGCACCGACACGAACCCGCCTCCCGAATAGGTGGCCGAGCCGTCCACCCTCCACGAGGTCGTTCTGCCCATCACGTCGCCGAGCAGGTCGACGGTGATCGAAGTCGCCGTGTGCGACGTGACGATCGTCAGCGGCGTCAGGGTGTCGTTGCGGAACACGACGTCCGGATACGGGTAGCCGAGCGTCGCCTCGATTCCCAACGGATAGCGGCTGATGTAGCGGCTGTGCGGCCGGTGGTCGATGATCTCGAATCCGTTTCGGAACACGGCGTTGTAGAGGGTCGTCGCCACCTGGCTGGTTCCTCCCCCGATGTTGAGGGGGTGGTCGCAGCAGTACGACTCCCCGTTGAGGAGAATCCCCGCCGGGACGTAACCATCCGCTTGCAGTCGCTGTCCGAGGCGCTGGTTCATGGAGAACACCTCGCCAGGCAGGACCACCATGCCGTCGAGTTCATCCGCCATCACCTGGATGTTGGTCACTCGTGACTCACAGCAGTTGAAGTGGGTGGTGAACCCCGGCAGGAACAGGGCATCGGCCCGCGGCGGAGGGACGATCTCGTCGATCCCCATCGCACGCACCAGGAAGCTCGCCATCTCCGCTCTGGTGACCGGCTGATCCGGGCAGTACCGCCCCTCGCCGCACCCGCGGGTGATCCCCATGACGGCGATGCGGTCGATGTCCGCCTCGTGGGGGGAGCCTTCGTCGTCGGTGAAGGCGTTCGGCGGCGGATCGAACGACCCTTCCCCGGCGAATGCCCGCGCCAGGAAGCTCGCCATCTCGGCCCGGGTGACGACGCGTTCGGGGCAGTAGATACCGTTGCCGCAACCGGTCGTGATCCCGGCGACCGCCAGGGTGTCGATCTCCGCTTCGAACGGCGATTCGTCGTCGTCCATGAACAGGTTCGACGCCTCGGTCGGTGTCAGTTCCAGGGCCCGAAACAGGAACGCCGCCATCATCTCCCGGGTCACGGGTTGAGTGGGACAGAAGCGGGTAGGGTCGGAAGCGCAACCCTGTGTGACGCCTGCCGCCACGAGCGCCTCGATGGCACCCTCGTGCACGTTGCGGTCGTCGTCGACGAAGGTTCCGCCGGGACCGAGCTCGATGGCCGAGGAAGCCCCTGGGAGGGTCAGGATGGCCACGAGGGCGCCGACGGCGAGCAACCGATGCACGGCTGACGAGTGTGGCGGGTCGGCCCGTTCGTTGCGAGTCCTGCCGCCGACCGGAATACGGTGAGACCATGCGATTCAGTCTGATGACCGAGCCTCAACTCGGCGGTACCTACGACCAACTGCTCGATCTCGCCCGCTGGGCGGAGGCGGAAGGGATGGTGAGCTTCTCCCGGAGCGACCATTTCTACTCCAACCGCCAGCCGACTCCGGATGCCACCGACGCGTTCGCCACGCTCGCCGGCCTCGCCCGCGACACCGAATCGATCAGGCTGTGCGTCCTGGTATCCCCCATCACCTTCCGCCACCCGGCGGTGATCGCCAAGTCGGCGGCGACGATCGATCAGATGTCAGGCGGACGCCTCGACCTCGGCGTGGGAACCGGGTGGATGGACCTCGAACACGACGTGTACGGCCTGCCGTTCCCGCCGTGGGCGGAGCGGTTCGAGCGGCTCTCGGAGGCACTGCCCTACCTGCGGGCGGCGTTCTCCCGGGGGCACAGCACCTTCGAAGGTTCCCACTATCGCCTCGACGCCTCGGTGACACCGAAGCCGACCGGTGTCCGCCTCGTCGTCGGAGGGTCGGGGCCGAAGCGCACCCCGACGCTGGCAGGGATCCATGCCGACGAGTACAACCATCTCTCGACCCGACCGGAGAAACTCGCACCGAAGATCGAGGTGCTGCGCCGATCGGCGGAGGAGGCCGGCCGGGATCCGGACCAGATCGAGATCACCATGATGGGGCCGGTCGTCACCGGTCGCGACGAGGCTGACTTCCGCCGGCGTCTCACCCGGGCGGCCGCCGATCGCGACCTCGACCCCGATGCCCTGCTCGATCGCTGGACTCAGGCCGGAGTTCCCGTGGGACCGCCCGACGTCGTGTCCGAGGCGATGGCGAAGCTCGAGGCCGTCGGTGTGTCCCGCTACTACATCCAGTGGTTGGACCTCGACGACCGCGACGGCCTCGAGGTCACGTGGGGGGCCTTGCAGGCCTAGTGGTGTGTCGCCGAAATGGGTGCGCGGTGTCTCCGAGCACATGGCGTCGACTGGCAAGGACTTCCGACGCAGCCGCACGTGGCCCGTTCGGCGAGGAGGAGGACGCCGCCAGGGGCGTCATGGGCCGGAGAGACCGCCTCATCATTTCGGCGACGGACCACTAGATCGAGATGTCCGCCCAGGTGGGGCGGGCGACTCGATCCAGGTCTGTCACAGAGATGGGGAACACGGTGGCCGGGGTACCTCCCGCCGCCCACACCGGATCGT
>DATHWB010000192.1:0-4637 GCA_035460965.1 Acidimicrobiia bacterium | reverse complement strand
AACCCTGGGGTCTTCCACTGGTTTGTCCGCCTCGCGACCGAGACGGAGGCGAGGGAGTGCTGGGGGGACCGGCCCGGCGAAGGCCGGGCCGAGGGGGGTTGTGAGCGGAGCGAACTCGTGGACCACTGTGCTGGCCGCGTCGGAACCGTTCGTCCTCGCCGGGCGTCGAATTCTGGTCACCCGAGGTAGGGGGGTGCCTGTCGGTATGATGAGGCCCGAAGGAGAACACCGTGCCAAGAGGCCAAGAACTCATCATCATCCTGTTGGTCGTCGTGCTGCTCTTCGGTGCCCGCAAGCTCCCGGAACTCGCTCGGTCGCTCGGAGCGTCCGCCAAGGAGTTCCGCAAGGGCGTGCAGGAGGGCAGCGAAGACTCCGGCGACGACATGAAGGCGTAGGAACTCTCGTCGGACTGCCGACGTTCTCACCGCCGAGGGCGCCATGACCGATCCCTCCATCCCGACATGGGAAGACGTGGCGCGTACCCATGGGCGGAAGATCTACAACTACGCATACCGGCTCACCGGAAACCCCCACGACGCCAAGGACCTCGTCCAGGAGGTCCTCCTCCGCGTCCGTCGCGGGCTCGACAGCTACACCCCCGGCTCGTTCGACGGGTGGCTGTGGCGAATCACCCGCAACGCCTTCCTCGATGAGGTTCGGCGCCGTCAACGGCGGCCGACCGCTCCGCTCCCCGACGACGTGGACCGACTCGCCCACGCCTCCTCGCCGGCAGCCGACGACGTCCTCGCTTCGATCAGGCTCGGGGAGGACATCCAGAAGGCACTGCTCGACCTCCCTCTCGACTTCCGGGAGGCGATCGTGATGTGTGACATCGTCGGGATGAGCTACGAGGAGATCGCCGACGCCATCGGGTCACCGATCGGCACGGTGCGCAGCCGGATCCATCGGGGTCGGAAACTCCTGAAGGAGAGGCTCGGATGAGCCACAGACCCGAACTCCTGTCCGCCCTCCTCGACGGTGAGGTGAGCGCTGAGGAAGCCGCCTGGGTTGCCACGCACCTGGAGGAATGCGGCGAGTGCCGGGCGGAACTCGACGATCTGGCGGACGCCCGCTCAGCCGTTCGCAGTCTTCCGATGCTGGATCTGCCGGTCCTGGTGGGAGATTCGCACGACGTGGTCACGCCGATCCGTCGGCGGCGTCTGGTGACGACGATCACGTCGGTTGCAGCCGCGGCCGTGGTGGCCGTGGGCGCTCTCGGGGTGCTGGGATTGGCTGCAGACGCGGAGACCCCCGTGGACGCCGCCGAAGCCGAGGCGATCCTGGCTGCGACCACGTCTCTGGGCGTCGTGGACGACGGGTCCGACGTGGCCCGTCTGCTGGTCGGCGGTGGGGAGGTCCGGTATCGGGCGCGGCAGACGAACGCCTGCCTGGACGGGACGGCATCGGTGGGCGTGACCGTCGACGTGACGAAGTTCGGGAACGTCACGGTGATGGCCGACCCGCTCTCCGGACTGACGGTGGTGGGACCCGGGTCGAAATCGACTGGGCCGGTCGAGGGCCCCATCGAGACGGTCAGCGTCGACGGCTCGGCCGCGACTCTGGGCGACTACGAGGTGACCGGCGAGCAGACGGACGAGCACCGGGGGCGCCCGGCGAGGGTGGTGACGATCGGCCGAGACGGGATCGATCGGGCGCGCCTGTGGGTCGACGACGACACCGGCGTGGTGTTGCAGCGGGAGTGGCTGGCGGCAGACGGCACGGTCACCTGTCTCTTCGAACTCGTCGAGTTCGAGCCCTCCCAGACGATCGTCGCTTCGATCCCGTTCGACATGCGGGCAGAAGAGCGCCGGGTGGTGTACGAGTCGGTCGGAACGGATCTGCCGTCCGAAGTGGGAGGGCTGGCCCTCGTTTCCGCGTACATGGTCGAAGGCGGAGTGGTCGGTGTGTACGGGGACGGCTTGTTCACGGTGGCGGTGGCACGTATCGACGGCGGTGCGCCCGACGTGGTCTCCGAGAGCACCCTGCCGGCCGTCACCTGGCAATCCGACGGCAGTGCTTGGACGATCGTCGGTGCGTTACCGGACGACCTCATGACGGCGGTGAGGTCGGCGCTGCCTGCGCCGACCTCACCGAACCCGTTCGTCGACGGGTGGCGGATCCTGTTCGGCTGAGTGGGACGTCACTACTCGGATCGAGTCCGAGGCAGGATCAGCAGGCCGACGGACTTGGGAAAGCCGATCCTCGACGCCGTAGACGGCTGACGGGGTGTTGGTGGTGCTCCGACGCACGACGGCCACCCTCGTCCGTCAGATCATGTCGAGCGCAGCCGTGTAGCTCTCGATGCTGCGGGCGGTTCCGAACGACTCCGAGCGGATGATGTCCCGCACGATGCCGTCTTCGTCGAGCACGTAGGTGGCCCTGTCCGACACCCCGAGGTTCTCGTTGAAGCAGCCGTACGCCTGGGAGACGACTCCGTGGGGCCAGAAGTCGCTGAGGACCGGGTAGGTCACACCTTCCGCCGCTGCCCACGCCCGGTTGGCGCCCATGGTGTCGCAGGTGATCGCCACCAAGTTGGCGTCGGCGCCGTTGAAGGAGGCCAGGTTGTCCTGGAGTGAGCACAGCTCGGCAGTGCAGGTGCGGGTGAACGGGAACGGGATGAAGACGACCAGTGTCTTGCGGCCCCGCAGGTCGTTCAGCGACACGACCGAACGGTCGTAATTGAGGAGTGCGAAATCCGGGGCGGGGGAGCCGATCTCGGCTGGCATCTAGGTGGTTCCCTTCCGACGGTCGGGAAAACCTACGCGAATCTCACCCGATAGCGGAAACCCTCAATCCATGTCTTCGAGCAGTACCCGCGCCGCCCAGCTGACTGGATCGAGGACTTCGGCTGCGGTGGGGAAGCGCCCCTCGAGAGTGAAGATGGAGGACAGGCGGTCGGGGCCGTACCGGCGTTCGATCTCGAGGCAGAACGACCTCCCTCGCTCGATGTCCTCGGCGGACACGAAGGCCGCGGCGATCGGCGACCCCTGCAAGGAGTCCCCCAGGTCGCGTTCGAGGTCGCGGGCTCCCGTCATCCGCCCGAGATCCGGGAGCAGTTCGGCGGCCGCCCTTTCGACGATCAGTCTGCGGTACCCGGCGACGACCCCGAGCAGTGCCGAAAGCTCCTCCGCCGCAGCCTGGGTCTCCGGCGAGTCGAACAGCGCGGCGAGGCGTTCGGGGTCGAGTCCTTCGGTCTGCATCGAGGTCATGTCGAGACCCCCCATCAGGTCGGTGAGGCGGTCAGGCGAGATCCGCATCGTCTCGGCCAGCGCGCCCAGCCGGGAGACGACGGCCTCGACTGCGAACGGAACCCGGAAGATGGCGCGGTGTGTCACTTCCTCCAGCGCCACCCACAGCCGGACCGAGCGGGCGTCGAACCCGTGCTCGGAGGAGAACCGGTCGATGGTCGGGACGATGTAGGAGATCGTGTCGTCACCCCGGAGCGGAAGACCCGTGTCGTATCCGGCCATCGCCCATGCGGCGAGGGAACCCACCAGTGTTCCTAGTTGCATTCCTGCCAGCGCCGGACCCAACGGCTTGAGCATCTCTGCCGCGGGTCCCGCCCCCGACAGATCGACCATCTGTCCGAACGGCTCGACCAGGTAGCCGAATCCTTCGATGTTCCGATCCGCCCATTCCCGCCCGTCCAGAGGGAGCACGTCGGCAGCAGGAGCGACCGCGAATGGTGCCACCGCCTCGATCCGATACTCGGCCAGTCGGGTGAGTTCCCGGAACTCCTCTGCAGCCCACGGGTCGATCGGCTGCCGCTCGCCCGTGAGGTGGCGGGCGACCTCGGTTGCCAGCCGCAGGTTGACCGGGCCCGGCTGGTTGAACATCTCGAAGATCTGCGAGAAGAGGTCGTCGTTCATCGGGTCCCAGGGTACGGCAGCCGTGCGCTTGTGGTCTCCAGTGCCCTACCGTTCCAGGCATGGCCGCCACGGTTCGCGTCGCGCTCGTCACGGGTCCGCTCGATCCCGCCGCCCTCGTCGCCGAGGTGGGGCGCCCGGACGCCGGGGCCACAGCACTGTTTCTGGGAACCGCCCGTGATCATTCGGAAGGCAAGACCGGCGTGACTCACCTCGAGTACGAGGCGTACGCCGAGCACGTCGAGTCCAAGCTGCAGGAGGTCTGCCGCGAGGCGGGGGACCGCTGGCCGGTTCTGGCCGTGGTAGCCGAGCACCGGGTCGGCGATGTGGTCGTGGGAGAGGCATCGGTCGCCGTCGCAGTCAGCAGCGCCCACCGCGGTGACGCGTTCGAGGCGGCGCGGTACGTCATCGACGAGTTGAAATCCCGGGTGCCGATCTGGAAGCGGGAACACTGGCCCGGCGGCGCCGAGTGGGTCGAGGGCGCCTGACCGCCCCTCGCGCGGGCCCGACAATCCGAAGGTTTCGCGACTATTTCCTCGTGTTCGGCCCCGAAATCGGCTACGAACCTCCTATATTCCGCCACCGTCCGGCGAGGAGGAGGCAGCTCGGATGACGACGACGCTCGGTGCAGCCGGTTCGGCTCCCGCCGTCACCGGATATCCCACGGTGGCGGCACGGGTCCGCGATCGAGCGCTGGAGATGCCTGACGTCGTCGCCATGCGCGAGAAGGACTTCGGGATCTGGCAGGAGATCACCTGGGGCCGGTTCTGG
>DATHWB010000191.1:0-4710 GCA_035460965.1 Acidimicrobiia bacterium | reverse complement strand
ACCCGTGCGAACGGTGGCGAACTCCGAACCGACGTGCTCCACGGCGGTGTCCATCGACTTGCGGGCCTCGTCGAGAAGGTCGTCGAGCATCGTTCCTCCCTAGTGGACGACCGTTCCGATCGGCTCTCCGCTCACGGCCCGGACGATGGCGCCCGGCTCGGTCATGTCGAAGACGACGATGGGGACGTCGTGTTCCCGGCACATCGTAATGGCGGTGGAATCCATCACCCGTAAACCCATGTTGAGGAAGTCCATGTAGGAGATCTCGTCGATGCGGGTGGCACCGGGGTCCCCCACCGGGTCGCGGTCGTAGATCCCGTCCACCTTCGATGCCTTGAGGAGCACCTCGGCTCCGATCTCGACGGCACGGAGTGCGGCCGTCGTGTCCGTCGTGAAGAAGGGATTGCCGGTGCCGGCGGCGAACACGACGACGCGGCCCTTCTCCAGGTGACGGATGGCCCTCAGACGGATGTACGGCTCGGCCAGCTGTTGCATCGTGATCGCCGACTGCACCCGGGTGGGCACGCCGACCTTCTCCAGGGCGTCCCGCACCGCCAGCGCGTTGATGACCGTGGCGAGCATGCCCATGTAGTCGGCGTTGGCGGGGTCCATGCCCTTGGCCGCCTGGGAGACACCACGGAAGATGTTGCCCCCGCCGACGACGATGGCGATCTGCACTCCTGTGCGATGCGCCTCTGCGACCTCTTCGGCCACTCGCCCGACGGTCTCAGGGTCGATGCCGTACCCGATCTCGGGGTCGGCGAAGACCTCCCCGGACAGTTTGAGCAGGACGCGGTTCGGTCGATCCGTCATACGGGTGCCGATCGTACCGGTCGCTGAGCCGGTCAGGCCGACGCCCCGACTTCGACCCGCGTGAACCGTCGCACGGAGATGTTCTCGCCCATCTTCATTCCGAGCTGGTTGACCATGTCCGCGATCGTCCCGTCGAACTTGTCCTTGTTGACGAACGTCTGCTCGTAGAGGACGTGATCCTCGAACCACTTCTCCAGGCGGCCCTCCACGATCTTGGCGATCGCCTGGTCGGGCTTGCCCGACGCCCTCGCCTCACGCTCGATCAGCTCGGACTCCTTGTCCACCGCCGCCTGGTCGGCGTCCTCACGTCGCACCCAGGTGGGGTTGGCCCACGAGATGTGGAGGGCGAGATCGTTCGCCACGTCGTTGAACTCGGGGCTCTTGGCCACGAAGTCCGTCTCGCAGGCCAGCTCGACGATGACGCCCATCACCGGGTGGTCGTTCTGGTGGTGGAGGTAGACGCCGATGGTGCCCTCGTTGGCGTCGCGATCGGCTCGTTTCGCCATCTTGGCGAGGCCACGCTCGCGGAGCAGCTCGACGGCCTTCTCGAAGTCCCCGGACGCGTCGTCCAGGGCCTTCTTGGCATCCATCATCCCCACGCCCGCCGACTGGCGGAGCTTCTGTACGTCTTTGGCTGTGTAGTCGGCCACGTCTTCTCTCTCAGGACTCGTCGTCGGACTTCTGCTTCTTGGCGGAGGAGACCTGGCGTCCCTCCTTGGCAGCTTCGGCGAGGGCCATGGCGATGAGCTCCGCCGACCGGATGGCGTCGTCGTTGCCCGGAATCACGATGTCGACCGCATCCGGGTCGCAGTTGGAGTCGACGAGTGCGATCACCTTGAGGCCGAGTCGCTGAGCCTCCTTGACTGCGGTGTGCTCCGCGTTGACGTCCACGATGAACACCGCCTCGGGCACCTTGTTCAGGTCGCGCACCCCGCCGAGGTTCGCCTGCAGTTTCTCCAGCTCCCGGCGGAGGCGCAGACGCTCCTTCTTCGGTCGCTGCTGCATCTCGCCGGACTCCTCCATGCGCTCGAGCTCGCGCATGTAGTAGATCCGCTTCTGGATGGTCTGGAAGTTGGTGAGCATCCCGCCGAGCCACCGGTAGTTGACGTACGGCATCGAGGACTCGCGTGCCGCCATCTCGACCGGGGACTGCGCCTGCTTCTTCGTGCCGACGAAGAGGATCGATCCGCCCTTCGACGTCATGTCCTTCACGTACTCCGCCGCCCGGTTGACCTGATCGAGGGTCTGGCGCAGGTCGATGATGTGGATCCCGTTTCGCTCGCCGTAGATGAACGGCGCCATCTTCGGGTTCCAACGGCGGGTCTGATGCCCGAAGTGCACACCTGCTTCGAGCAGCTGCTTCATGGTCACTGCCATGGTTCGAGTTCCTTCCTGGTTGACGTCCGCCCCGCGCGCCGATCGGCTGTGTCCGATGGCGAGCCCTCTCGCGAGAGCCATCCCGACCGGGCGGACCCGGACCAGAGGGATGCACGAAACGTGCTTGGTGCGCGGCAGGCTAGCGCCGCCGTCGGGCATGGCCCAAGGCGGACTCAGCGGAAGGTGGGCTCCGTCATCCGGTTGCGGAGGGACATCACGCTCTTGGCGTGGATCTGACACACCCGCGATTCGGTGACACCCAGCACGTCGCCGACCTCGGCCAGTGTCAGTCCCTCGAAGTAGTAGAGGGTCAGCACGAGCCGCTCCCGGTCGGGGAGCCGGTTGATTGCGTCGGCCAGGAGACGACGGGTCTCCTCCTTCTGGAACGCCTGCTCGGGACTCAGCCCGGACGAGTCCGCCACCATGTCTCCCAGCGAGCTGCCGCTGTCCGGTCCGAGCACCTCGTCCAGCGCCACCAGGCCGAGCGTCGAGATCTCCGCCAGGTTGTCCTGCAGGTCGTCCACGCGGACGCTCATGTGTTTCGCCAGTTCCTCGTCGGTCGGCGTCCGTTGCAGACGGTGCTCCAGCTCGACGACAGAGCGCTCGATCTCACGGGCGCGCGACCGCACCGAGCGCGGAACCCAGTCCATCGCACGGAGCTCGTCGAGGATGGCCCCCTTGATCCGGTTGATCGCATACGTCTCGAACTTGACGCCCCGCTCGGGCTCGAACTTCTCGATGGCGTCGATGAGGCCGAAGATCCCGTTCGACACCAGGTCCGCCGGATCGACGCTACGCGGCAGGCCGACGCCGACGCGCCCCGCCACGAACTTCACGAGTGGGGAGTAATGGACGATCAGTCGATCCCTGGCCCCGGTGTCGCCGGTGGCCTTGTACTCCGTCCACAGGGAGGAGATGTCGTCGACCGCCGCCGGATCAGGCCCGCGGGTGGCTTCGCTCATACGTCCTTCGAAGGTGCTCTCGCGTGATGTGAGTGTAAATTTGGGTGGTAGCCAGATCAACGTGGCCCAGCAGTTCCTGCACGACCCTCAGATCGGCTCCACCCTCCAGCAGATGCGTGGCGAACGAGTGGCGGACCGCATGGGGATGAGTCCCCAGTCGAGACCGAACCACCCGTCTGATGCCTCTCGTGTCGAGCGTACCCCCCCGCACGCCGACCCACAGGTCTTGTGTGGCACCGCTCACCATGGCCGGGCGCCCGCGCTCGAGCCATTCCGCCAGTGCTCGGCGGGCCGGCCCGCCGAGTGGGACGACACGATCCCTGCCTCCCTTGCCCCTCGTGCGAACGATGTCGCGCCCCGCCACGTCCGCCACGGTGAGGCCGGCCGCCTCGGAGACTCGCAGACCGGTGGCGTACAGGACTTCGAGGAGCGCCCGGTCGCGCAGGTCGACCGGATCGTCGCCTTCGATGCCGTCGAGCACCGCCGCCACGGCCGCCGGACGGAGAGGACGGGGCAGTCGTTGCGGCTGTTTCGGCCGGTGGAGCCCCGATGCCGGATTGGACTCCACCGCCCCCCGACGCAACGCGTCGCCGTAGAACGCCCTCACCGACGACGACTTCCGCGCCACCGACGTGCGGGCGTACCCGCGGGTGTCCAGCTGGGCGAGCCATCGACGAATCGTCCTGCGGTCGACCTCGCCGATGGATCGGACTCCCGCCCGGGCGCAGAAGTCGAAGAACTGTGACAGGTCCCGCCGGTAGGCATCGACGGTGTGCGGTGACATCCCGCGCTGGATCCGGCACCGCTCGAGATACTCGTCGAGGCTCTCGGATGCCCACGCAGGAGGTTGGGGAACACGGGTCACAGCCGAATCGTAGGGACGGTGGCGGCCGCGGCCCCGGATCCCTCGGGTCCGACCTGCGCTTCAGCCTCGTCGGGACAGGAGGACGTAAGGCGCCGTCGGATCCGTGGGTGCGAACACCGCTCGCTCCGCCGGACCCCGATGGACCCATCCCCGTCCCAACTCGTAGCGCAGCACGGTCGACGATCCGAGTTCCGCCAGCTCCTGGTCGAGCTGAGTCCGGCCGGCCGGGTCGACGCCCGGCACCACGAGCATGAGGTGGTCGTCACCTGCCTGGGCGCGGACCCCGTAGGCGGTCCGGCGGGTGTCGGCGAGGTTTCCGGCGACGACCCGTCCGTGCAGCACCGTGTTGAGGATCTGCAGCACCCGGAACGACGGGCGCGGGTTGCACATCCGGTTGAGCAGGCCGCCGCGCATGTCCATCGTCCGATCGAGCTCCACGAGCGTGTCAAGGTGGATGCGAACGCCCGGAAACGGAGCCAGCGCCACCAGCGCCTCGGCGGCGAGCCATGCATCGGCCGCCAACCCCTGGAGGCCCACTTCGACCAGCACGTCGACGGAGTCGAACGAGGTCACCCCCGACTCCAACACGCCGACCAGCTGCCACAACTCGTCGCGATCGTCCACATGGCACACGACGCGGTCGACAGGGACGTCCGCCGCCGCCAATCGCGCATCGAGAACGGAGAGGGATTC
>DATHWB010000190.1:0-20872 GCA_035460965.1 Acidimicrobiia bacterium | reverse complement strand
GCCCGGATGCGCGCCCTGATCGGACACCTGATCGCCGATGCCGAGCCGGATCGACTCACCCGCCACCTGGCGGCAGCCCGCACCGCCGGCAACGACCTCAACGTGAACCTGCTGGGCGAGGCGGTACTCGGGGAGGGCGAGGCCACCCGGCGCCTCGACGCCACGATCGCGCTGCTGGAGCGTCCGGACGTCGACTACGTCTCGGTCAAGATCTCGTCGATCGTCGCCGAGTTGAACCTCTGGGCGTTCGACCACACCGTCGACCTCATCGAGGAGCGCCTGCGGCTCCTTTTCCGGGTGGCGACCCGCAGTGACACTCCCAAGTTCGTCAACCTCGACATGGAGGAGTACGAAGATCTCGACCTCACCCTCACGGCCTTCATGCGTCTCCTCGACGAGGACGAGTTCTCGCGCCTCGATGCCGGCATCGTCCTGCAGACATACCTACCGGACGCCTTCGATGCGCTCCGTCGACTGACCGAATGGGCCAACGACCGCTATCACCGGTCGGGAGGCGAAGTCAAAGTCCGGCTCGTGAAGGGAGCCAACCTGGCCATGGAGCGGGTGGCCGCCGAGATCCACGGCTGGCGGCAGGCGCCGTACGGCTCCAAGGAAGAGACCGACGCCAACTACAAGCGATGCCTGGACTGGGCACTCACGCCGGAACGGCTGGCCGGTATGCGTATCGGCGTCGCCTCACACAACCTGTTCGACGTGGCGTGGTCGCTGCTGTTGGCCGCCCACCGGGCGGTCGCCGACCGAGTGGACTTCGAGATGCTGCAGGGCATGGCGCCGAGCGAGGCGGAGATCGTCAGGCAGGCAGCAGGGAGCCTCCGCCTGTACACCCCTGTGGTCGCTCGCAGCGACTTCGATACAGCCATCTCGTACCTCTTCCGGCGCTTGGAGGAGAACTCCGATCCGGAGAACTTCATCAGCGTGCTGTTCGACCTCGATCCGCACGGCCCGGCGTTCGCCGACCAGGAGTCGCGCTTCCGGCGATCGCTGGCGCTACGCCACCACGTGTCCACCTCACCGCGCCGGGACCAGGATCGCACCGTCCCGCCGGGCGCCACCGACGTCGACCGGCCGTTCGCCAACACCCCGGACACCGACCCGGCCGTCCCCGCCAATCGGCGGTGGGCTGCAGCCGTCTACGCCTCGGAGGCGGTGCCGATCCGGACGCCGATGACCACCGAGCCTACGACGGTCGACGCTGCGGTCGAGACCGCCCGTCGGGCGCAGCAGCATTGGGAGCGCTGGGCCCCCGCGGACCGTCGCCGAGTGCTGCTGGCAGTGGGGGACACCCTGGAGAGCCGGCGGGCAGAGCTCGTCGGGACGATGATCCACGAGGCATCCAAGACGATCGCCCAGGCCGATCCCGAAGTCAGCGAGGCGGTCGACTTCGCCCGGTACTACGCCGACAGGATCCCCGACCTGGACTCCGTCGAGGGTCAGCGCTTCTCGCCGCTCGGCGTGGTGGCGGTGGTACCCCCGTGGAACTTCCCGGTCGCCATTCCTGCCGGTGGCGTGCTCGCTGCGCTCGCTGCGGGCAACGGTGTGATCTTCAAACCGGCCCCCGAGGTCCCCCGGTGCGCCGAAGTCGTCACCGAGGCCATCAATGACGCGGGCATACCCGCCGGCCTCGTCCAGTTCCTGCGCGTCCCCGACGACGACGTGGGCCGGCACCTCGTCACCCACCCGGGCGTGGATGCGGTCATCCTCACCGGGTCGTACGACACGGCATCGCTGTTCAAACGCTGGAAACCGGCACTGCGTCTGTTCGCCGAGACCAGCGGCAAGAACGCCATCGTCGTCACGCCCAACGCCGACCTCGACCTCGCCGCCGCGGACGTCGTCGCTTCGGCGTTCGGACATGCCGGGCAGAAGTGCTCCGCCGCCAGCCTCGCGATCCTGGTGGGCTCGGTCTATGAATCGGATCGGTTTCGGCGCCAGCTCGTCGACGCTGCTCGCAGCCTGGTCGTGGGTTTTGCCACCGACCCTGCCACCGACCTGGCACCGCTGGCAGCGCCGATGAGCGACCGGCTGGAACGCGCCTTCACCGTGCTCGACCCCGGGGAGCGCTGGCTCCTGGAACCGCGCCACCTGGGTGGGCGAACCTGGACGCCGGGAATCAAGGAAGGGGTGCGCCCGAACTCCTGGTTCCACCAGACGGAGTGCTTTGGACCGGTCCTGGGACTGATGTCGGCCACGGACCTGGACGAGGCACTGGAACTGCAGAACGGAGTCGAATACGGCCTCACTGCCGGCATCCACTCCCTCGACGTCGCCGAGATCGAACGTTGGACCGACGCCGTCGAGGCCGGCAACGCCTACGTGAACCGGCACATCACCGGCGCCATCGTCCGCCGCCAGCCGTTCGGAGGGTGGAAGCGGAGTTCCGTCGGGCCCGGAGCCAAGGCGGGTGGTCCCAACTACGTGGCGCAGTTCGGTCGGTGGCACGACCACGGAGACGTGTTCCACCAGATCGCCGACATCTCCTCGCCGGTCAGGGACGTGGTGTCCCACTTCGACTCCGACTGGCTGCGGGCGGCGGTGGCCACCGACGAGTTCTGGTGGCGGACGGAGTTCGCGGCGGCGCACGACCCGTCCGGACTCCAGGTCGAGTCGAACGTGTTCCGCTATCGACCCCGTCCCGTGGTGCTGATACGTGCGCCGGAGGGAGTGGACCCGGTTGCCACCGCCCGGGTGGCGGCTGCCGGGATCCGGGCCGGGACGCCCGTACGGGTGAGCAGCGCGGTGCCGCTCCCTCCTCTCGGCCTACCAGTGGTGGTGGAGTCCGATGCGGCGTTCGCGGCGTCGCTCGTCTCCCTGTCAGGGTTCCGGGTCAGGCACATCGGACCGGCGCCGGACGCGCTCCATGCGGCGGCGTGGGAGGCCGACGTGGATCTGCTCGACGGCACCGTGTTGCGCAACGGGAGGCTGGAGATGCTGGCGTTCCTGCGCGAGCAGGCCGTCTCCCGCACCCGCCACCGGTTCGGCAACGTCCTCCTCTGACCACCTCCGTCGCAATCGCACCGGCGAGCCACCTGGGGCCGTCGGACCCGTTTCTCCGACGCTTCCCGTCGTCACTCTGGAAGCCGCGTACCCTGACAGCCTTCAGGTCGGGACCGTCCCGGCCGATGACACGGAGTGGCGATGACACGACTGCGCAGCACCGCGATCTGTGTTCTCGTGGCGGGGATGCTCGCCGTCCCGGCAACGGGCCTGGCGATCGATCTCGACAACCCCGACCTGTTCGGTCCCGGGGAGGGTTGGGATCGTCCCGGGTCGCTCGCCGAGGGTGATTCCGGGCCGTGGGTGATCCGACTGCAGGAGCGTCTCATCGAAGCCGGATTCCGTCCCGGGGACGTCGACGGGGTGTTCGACGCAGTCACGCTCGGCGCCGTCTACGCCTTTCAGAAGGTCCACGGCCTGGAGCGAGACGGAATCTTCGATGCCGAGGACTGGGCGGCCCTGGAAGCGGGCTTGCAGATCCACCTTCCTCCCTCCGAAGAACACCCGGACCGTGTCGAAGTCGATTTGGACCGACAGGTGCTGTTCCTGGTGTTCGACAACGAAGTGGAGTCGATCCTTCCGATCTCGTCCGGCAACGGCGAGGTGTACCGGGGTCGAGCGGGCCGCTTCGTGCGGGCCAATACGCCCGAGGGAAGCTACGTCTTCGGCCGTCGCATCGACGGCTGGCGCATCTCGTACCTGGGAGGTCTGTACCGCCCGTTCTACTTCCTGGGCGGGTACGCCATCCACGGCTCGTACAACGTCCCGCCGTATCCCGACTCCCACGGATGCGTCCGCGTCGAGCTCCACGACATGGACTACCTCGTCACACGTCTCCAGATCGGGATGCCGGTGCACCTGTACGGCATCGACGTCGACCGAGGCGATCTGCTGGAGGCCTGAAAGCCGCGCCGGCCGCCTGACGTCGATACGCTGGGGCTGGTTGCAGCGGAGGACCACGTGACGGCATTTCTCGGCTACGGGGGCCACGTCCCCGAACGCGTGATGACCAACGACGACTGGGCGGCGCTCGTCGACACGTCCGACGAGTGGATCGTGCAGCGCACGGGCATCCACGAGCGGCGGGTGGCCGCCGAGGACGAATCGACCGCCACGCTCGCCCATCGGGCGGCGCAGCGGGCACTCGACGATGCAGGGCTCACAGCCACCGACCTCGACGAGATCATCGTCGCCACCGACACGCCCGAAGTGCGAACGCCGGACACGGCCAGCTTCCTGCAGCACCTGCTGGGGGCCGCCGAGGTCCCGGCCTTCGACCTCGGGGGAAGCGGCTGTGCCGGTTTCGTACTCGGCCTGGACGTGGCTCGGTCGAGGATCGCTTTCCGCCCGAAGAAGATCCTGGTGGTGGGCGTCGAATTGATCACACGGATGATCTCGTGGAAGGAACGGGAGACGTGCGTGCTCTTCGGAGACGGAGCGGGCGCGGTGGTCCTCGGACCGACCGGGGGCGATGCCGAACTGCTGGCGGTGGCGAGCGGCACGGATGGCGCCATGACTGGAATCCTCACCCTCGACGTGGGCGGGACGAAGCACCCGTTCGACCCCGCCGACCCGACCGGGCACGACCATCTCACGATGCACGGGTCGGAGGTCTTCAAGCAGGCGGTGCACCGCATGTCGGCTGCCACCTCCGATGTGCTCGCCGAGATCGGGGCGGGCGTCGGCGACGTCGACCTCGTGATCCCCCATCAGGCCAACAAGCGGATCATCGATGCAGTGGCGCGCCGCCTCGACATCCCTCTCGACCGGGTGTTCGTGAACGTGGACCGGTTCGGGAACACCGGCTCGGCCTCGGTCCCGCTGGCGCTGTGGGAGGCCCGCAAGGAGGGCAGGACCGGGCCTGGCTCACTGGTCGTGCTCACTGCGTTCGGAGCCGGATTCCACTGGTCGGCGGCAGCCATCCGCTTCCGCTGATCGGACTCAGGGATAGCGGCGGCTGGTCACGAGGTCACCGGCCGGATCGAGCAGGAACACCGTGTCCCCATGGTTGTTCCACACCGCCGACCCCTCGTTGCACCAATACAGGGCCGTGGCCGTGTCCACTCCGCAGCCCGTGTGGAGGCGGACCGCGCCGCCCGGCGACAGGGCGAAACCCGGCGGGAAGTGATATCGGTTGCTCGAGGACTCGTCCCGCACGGACCAGCCTGTCAATTCGACCGGACCGGTCCCCGTATTCGTGAACTCGACCCACTCGCCGTTGAGGTCGAGGGTGTCGTCTCCCGGAGGATCGGGTTCGAGGTCGCTGACTTCGATCGAGGCGGGCGTCCCGCTTCCGCACAGCCCGCCCGACCAGATTCCTCGCCGGGCATCCTGAGCACGGAGTTGGGCCGACTCCAGCCGACCGGACAGGCGGGTGTCGGGCGGATACCGGCGAGCGATGGCCAGACCTTCCTCGACCAGCATCTCGTTGACGAAGACCTCGCCGGCCCACACGTAACGCAGCAGGCGGCCAAAGGTGTCCCGGTCGCTGGTGTCGGACTCCAGCCTGATCTCGCCGGCGTCCAGCAGTCCGGCCAGCAACCGAGCCGCCTCGTCCGCCCCGCACTCCCCTCGCTCCGGGGCGTCGATACCGACCAGTCGGACGCGCTCGAGGACGCCGTCGACCACGACGTCGATGGTGTCGCCGTCGACGACCCGAGCCCAGTCGTGCACGGTCGACTGGGGTGTGATGACGCAGGAGGAGACGACGAGGGCGGCGGCCAGCACCGCCGCGCACCTGGCCTTCACGAAGGCACGGCCCGGCGGTCCTCGGCCGGCAGCCAGGCATCACCCGGCAGCCGGCGCCATCCCTCGGCACCGGCGAGTTCGTCTGCGGCCTCCAGCAGGAGGGAGACCGAGGGGTGACGCCAGCCCCGGCGATGGACCATCGACCACGTGTAGACCGGCACCGGATCCACCAGCGGCCGGACCTCGCCCGAAGGGACCGGCGGGGCATCGGACATCGTGAGGATCGGCACTCCGGTCTCCACCAGGTGGAGGGCCGTCTCGTCCGGTCCCTCCACCGTGGGATGCGGTGGTGTCGGCTCGGCGCCGACGGCGGCCAGGTAGTCCTCCGCGAGACTCGTCCACTCCGGTGCCGACTCGTTGCCGAGGCTGATGTCGACGACCTCTCCCGCCAGGAGGCGACCCGGCACCTCGGTCAGGTCACACCATGGGTGCCGGGGCGGCAACAGCAGAGCGAGGGGCTCGTACCGAACGAGCACTGGATCGGACAGTGACCGATCGGCACGCACGCGACCGAACACGACGTCGCGCCGACCCTCGGCGAGGGCCGTCACGGCGGCTCCCACGCCGCCGGAGCGGCGTACCACCAACTGCGCCTCCGGATCGGAGGCACGGGCGGTGGCCACCAGCCGCGCTGCCGTCAGCCCGTCGCCGATCACGTCAACCACGAGTGCGCCGGCGTCGGAGCGGACCGCCCCGAACGCCTCGGCCTGGGCCTGGAGCATCCTTCTGGCGTGGGGCACGAAGCGTTCGCCCGCCGGGGTCAGTGCCACTTGGCGCGTGCTCCGCTCGAAGAGCTCGACCCCCAGCCGCCGCTCGAGATCGGTGATGTGACGGCTCACCACCTGCTGGGCGAGGAACAGGGAGGCGGCCGCCCGGGTGAAGTGCAGTTCGTCGGCCACGGCCAGGAAGGACCTGAGCAATCGGGGTTCGAGATCGCGCACGATCCGGCCTCCTGAACGGGATTCACACGAGCGTAGTGTCAATCCCCTCGCAACGGGTGTTGGAGTTCGGCCGTCGTGTCCCGGATGCTCCTGGCCATGGAAGCTCACACTCGCCGCACCCGCCGCGCCGTACTCGGCGCACAGATCTTCACCAGCGCCGGAATGGCCGCCGCCGGGACGGCCGGCGGTCTGCTCGCCGCCGAGGTCACGGGACGCCCGGGCGCGTCGGCGCTGCCGCTGGGCATGCTGGTCGTCGGTACCGGGGTCGGAGCACCCGTCGCCACCCGTCTGATGTCCCGCCGCGGTCGACGGAGCGGGCTCACCGCCATGTATCTCGCCGCCGCCGTGGGCGCGGCCCTGGTCGTGCTCGGTGCCAGGGCCGGGGCGTTCACCCTGCTCCTCGCCGGCAACTTCCTGATGGGGGGCGGGAACGCCGCCATGATGCTCACCCGTTTCGTTCTGGCGGATCTCGGGCCCGCTCACCGTCGCGGCGAGTCGATCGGCATCTCGCTTGCCGCCCTGTCCATCGGCGCCGTGCTCGGTCCGGTGTTGCTGGCACCGTCCTCACGGGTGGCGGCTTCGCTGGGGCTGCCTCCCGCCTCCGGTCTCTACCTCCTGGCCGCCTCCAGCCTCGTCATCGGCCCCCTGCTCCTCCGCCGCGATCACGCCGGCGCGGGCCGTCGTCCCGCCGCACCTCGGGTCGGCGGCAGGGTGCGCATCTCGCCCCTCGCCGTGGCGCTGCTCGGGACGGCGAACCTCACGATGGTCGCGATCATGGCGACACTCCCCGTTCATCTCGCCGGAGCGGGTCACGGCCTCCATCGCATCGGCTGGGTGATCGGTCTCCATGTCGCGGCGATGTACGTCGCATCGCCCCTCATCGGACGTGCAGCGGACAGGATGGGCGCCCGACCGGTGGCCGTCGCCGGCGCTCTGCTGCACGTCGTCGTCGCGGGTACCGCCACCGCGGGGCTCCACGGACCGGCGGTCACGCTGCTGGCCGTCGCCCTCGGTCTCGGCTGGAGCGCCCACGTGGTGGCCGGGAGCGCCCTCATCGTGGCGAACGTGGCTCCCCACCTCCGGCCGCGGGCCGAAGCCGCCGGCGAGATGGCGATGAGCATCGGGGCGGCACTGGGCACCCTCGTTCTCGCCGGACCGCTGGTGTCGATCGGTGGCGAAGCCCTCCTCTCGGTTGCGTGCGTGGCGTTGAACGTGGTCGTCACCCTCGCCCTCTTCGCCGGGTCGCCCGCGCAGCCCTCGGGCCCGCGGACCCTTGCCCTCCTCTTCACCGACATCGAGAGCAGCACGGAACTGGCCTTCCTGCTCGGAACGAAGTACGCCGCCGTCCTCCAGCGCCACCGGCACCTCATCCGGGCGGCGGTGGCGTGCCACGCGGGCACGATCGTGGGATTCGAGGGGGACTCGGTCCTCGCCGTGTTCGACTCTCCCCGCGACGCCGTTGCCGCCGCTCGCGCCGCCCAGCAGGCGTTGGGGAGCGAACCGTGGCCCACCCGGCTGCCGGTCCGCGTCCGCATGGGAATCCATCTCGGGGAGGCGCTGGTCCGCGACGGCGAGGTGATCGGGTACGCGGTCCACTGCGCCGCCCGGGTGACGGCGATCGCCCGCGGCGGCCAGATCGTCCTGTCCGACGACGCCGCTCGCCATCTGCCTCTCGAGCCGGTGCGCGATCTGGGCGAGCACCGGCTGAAAGGCCTGGATCGCACGGTCCGCCTGCACGAGGCGGCGGTCTAGGTGTTGAGGATCACCACGGGGCAGGGCGCGTGCCTTGCCAGATACTCGACTCGCGGGCCGAGATGCAGGCGTGACGTCCCGGCGCGGACGCTGGTGCCCAGGATGAGGAGATCTGCCCGGAAAGACCCGATGGCGTCGAGGATCCCATGCTCCACATCGGTCGCTTCGACCACGTCGGTCGACATCCGTTGGTCGATCTGGCCGGCGAGCACCTCCAACTCCGAGGTGATGTCCGAGGCGAAGCCTCGTGTCCCGCTCAAGGTGGGTGTCTCCACGTACACCGCCTCGACCTCGCTCTCGCCCCCGGCCACGGCGAAAGCGAGCTCCAGCGCTCGCCGGGAGCTGGGGCTGCCGTCCATCGGCACCAGGATCCTGGTCGGAGTCCACACCTCGTCGACGCTCCCGCCGCGCACGACCACCGTCGGGCAAGGCGCCAGCCGCACCAGGTCGTCCAACATCGGCCCGAACAGCGAGGCTCCCCCGTCGCTCATGGCCGGCGTCCCGATCATCATCAGGTCGTAGTCGTGTGCCGCCTCTTCCAGGATCGCCCGGGAGGCGTCCTCGGCCTGCACCGTTCGGGTCGAGGTGCCCGGGTTGTCGAAGGCTCCGTCCGCCAGAATCGCCATGTAGGCGGCGGCGTCGTCCTTCGACGCCTCGTTCACCACCGAGAACAGCGTGGTGGCCGTCTCGTTCGCCTCTGCGAGCCGGCGAGCGATCAATGCCTCCAGGTTCTGGGTTCCGACGACCGTGGAACGCGGGCGCACCGGCACCAGCATCCGGTGGACCCGCGAGGTGAACATGTCACGCGCCCGGTCCTCCTTGGCCAGTCGCTCCTCCTCCTCGGCGCCGGTCTCGACCCTCGCCAGTGTGAAGCGCAGAGCGACCGGAGCCATGATCGAGGTCACCACCGCCATCACCACGATGATGGAAAACATCTCCACGCTGAGGACGCCGAGGGACAGACCGATCGTGGCGATGATGATCTCCACCGCCCCACGGGCGTTGAGTCCTGAGCCATAGGCCAGGGCCGTCCAGTGGCCCTGCTTGCTGATCAGCCGGGCACCGAGATACGCCCCCGTCACCTTTCCGAAGGTCGCCACCAGGATGACCAGCAACGTGATGAGGAGCAGGCGCGGTTCGAGGATCGCGCCGATGTTCACCTTGAGACCTGCCACGGCGAAGAACACGGGGGCGAAGACGGCCAGTGCCATTGCCTCGAGCTTGTGCACCACGTCGACCGAGAGTCGGGGCCGACGCCCGAAGAGGATCCCGATGGCGAATGCACCGATGACCGGTTCGAGGTGCAGCGCCTGAGTGAAGGCCCCCCACGCGAAGGCCAGGACCACGACGAAGCTGAGGACCATGTCCTTGCCCCGGAACCGATCCTGGACGAAGGTCAGGCCGCGGTCAACGAGGAAGTTGCCGACGGTGGCGGTGGCGACCACGAAGATCACCACGTATCCGACGGTCTCCAACACGGTGCCAGGGCCGATCGTTTGAGCGCTCGCCAGCGCCGTCACGAGGCCGAGCATCGTCCACCCGGTGATGTCGTCGATCATGGCGCTCGCCAACATCGTCTGGCCGATGGTGCGTCGCATCAGCCCCAGGTCGATCAGGACCTTGGCGAGCACCGGGATGGCGGCGATCGACATCGCGGTGGCGACGAACAGGGCGAACACCGTTCTCTGCGACGGATCGGCCAGCAGGTCGTCCGGGATTGCGAACCCGAGCACCAGACCGGCGGCGAAGGTCACCGAGAGACCACCGGCCGACACGCCGAGCGAGACCCTGATCCTCCGTTTGATGAGAGCGAGATCCGTCTCGAGTCCCGTGACGATCAAGAGGAACATCACCCCGATCAGAGCCACGACCTCGAGGAGATGTCCCTGGGTGGCGTTCTGAGGGATGACCCACTCGCCGATGAGGGGAACGAGGCCCGAGAGCACCGAAGGACCGAGGATGACCCCGGCGAGGATCTCGCCGACGACGGACGGCTGCCCCAGCCGTTGCGACACCCATCCGAGCACCCTGGCGGTGAAGAGCAGTGCCGCGATCTGCACGACGAGTGCGAGCACGTCGTCGTGCGGGGCGGCGCTGAACGTCTCCAAGTGTCGCTCTCCTTCCTCTGCCGCCTAGGGGGTTAGCTGACGGGCTCGGGCCGGAAGGTGCCCTACCCGACCCAGGTCGGGATTCGCCCCGCGGAGGATCCTCCTGGATGGGTCCCCCCACCGGCTCCTGCCGGTTCGGCGTTGCGGGCGACGCTACCACCCGCTCCGATCGAGTCCGCATCGCCCGGGGACGGTCAGATCTCGGCCGCCGCCTCTCGCATCGACTCGGCTGCTCCGGTCGTCACCGGTCGCCCGTGACCGAAGACCATCACGTCGTACTGGAAGGTGGCGAGCCGTCGGAACGATCTGGTCGCTGCGACGTGGTCCTCGGCCACGGGAGGTGGCGTGATCCTGCCGGAAAGCCGCATCGCCGCGTCCCCGGCAACGAGGACCCCGCCCGGTTCCCACAGGAGGGAAACGTGTCCGGGAGTGTGCCCGGGAGTGTGGATGACTCGCAGGCCGCCTGCCAGATCCACGACCTCTCCATCATGGAGCGAGGCGTCCACGGGTACGGGGGACGCCGCCCGCGGGCGGCCGGTGAACACCATCAGTCGTCCGACGAGATTGCGGCCTGTCATCGGCCCGGCCAGCGATCCCGTCTCGGTGACGTGCCGGTCCTGCGAATGCGTCCACACACGGGCGCCGCTTCGGGCGGCGAGGTCGGCCAGGCTGCCGATGTGGTCGATGTGACAGTGGGTGACGACGATGTCGGTCACGGCCACCACGTCACGCCCGACCGCCCCCACGGCATCAGCGAGCCGATCCATCCGCCCAGGGAGCCCGGTGTCGACCACCACGAGACCTGCCTCCCCCTCGATGATGTAGGCGTTCACGTACCCGAGCGCCACCTGGTGGAGTCCCGGTACGAGGCGCCCACCCCTCATATGCCGAGGCAGGCGACCATCGACGCCATTAGGTCGGCGGCTTCGTCGGGGGAGGCACCCTGTTCGTCGAGGACGATCCAGCTCCGGAAGTCGACGGCGTGGGCGATCGCCAGCTGGGCGCGCCGGTCGCCGTCGGCCCATCCCGACCCGAGCGCATTCTCGGCCTCGGAGACGAAGGCGCGCATCAGTTCCCCGACGAAGGGAGGCATGACTGCCAGATCCCGGTAGGAGTTCGCCATCATGTCCCGGTTGCGGGCGTAGTAGCCGTAGAGCTCCGTCAACCCGAACCGCAGGCGTTGGGACGGATCGGACTCGTCCTTCCAGGGCTGCGTCCGCGGCCACGGGTTGCGCGCCAGCCAGTGGCTGGTGCAGGCACCGAACAGGGCATGCTCGTCCTCGAAGTGGCGATAGACGGTCGACCGCTGGACGCCGGCTCGCTCCGCCACGGCTGAGATCGTGGTGGCGGCAGGCCCGACCGACCCGTGCAACTCGACCGTCGCCTCGACGATCCTGCGTCTGGTCTCCTCGACGTCCTCCAGCCGCTTGCCCATTCGATAGCTTCGCGGGGTCTCTGTGGTGGTCATGCAATCAACACTACACCACCGTCGAGGTATTTTTCCACGTCGCTTGGCGCATTCCTCTATACCTACGTGGCGACGGCGATTCCATCGCACGGAACTGTTCGAGAAATCTCTTGACGGACGTCTCGTCTTGGAGGTATCTTGATTTCATCGCACACAACCGTGCGTCGAATCTCCGACACGAGAGGGATCTACCATGCCAACGACCAGGAACGCCATCCTCCCTCGCCCGGCCGAGGTCTCCGATCTCGTCATCGACGTCGTCGACGGCAACGGCCTCGAGGTGGCCGGCGAGAGAGTCTCGGTGAACTACATCACGGAAGGTGGGCGCGGGGGCGCCATCGAGGGGGTGACTGACAGCCGAGGCCGCGCCCTGTTCTCCCGCATGCCGCAGACGGCCGTCGTTCACATCTCGGCGGCCGGCGAGGCAGCAGGGCCGATCGTCGTGGGAGCTGGCGGCCGAGTCGTCGTCGAGACCTGACGGCTCGGCTTGGCACCACCGCCATCCCGGTGCCTGCCCGCCGGACATCCGGAAGAGCGCCAGCGTCAAATCGCCGCGGAACGTCCTGTGAACCTCGCAACGATGGGACCGAAAGTCGCCATCAAGAGTATGTAGCCGGCCGCCACCGGCCCGAGACTCTCACCGACACCCGCAGACACGCCCAGGCCGGCGATGACGATCGAGAACTCTCCGCGGGCGATGAGGGCGGATCCGGCCCTCCGTCGCCCCTTCGCCCCGATGCCCGCCCTACCCGCCGCCCACCAACCGGTCGCCGCTTTCGTGATGCCCGTCACGACTGCCAGCGCGACGACGACCCAGGCCACACGCGGCAGCCCGGATGGATCGATCGACAAACCGAAGAACACGAAGAACACCGCCGCGAACAGGTCGCGGAGAGGCGTGAGCAGCCCACGGGCTCTGTGCGCCGCCTCGCCGGAGACGCCGATGCCCACCAGGAACGCACCGACGGCTGCTGAGACGTGGATTCGTTCGGCCGCTCCCGCAACCAGCAGCGTGATCCCGAGCACCGTGAGGAGATTCACCTCATCCGACGACGACAACGCCATTCGGCTCAGCCGGTCTCCGTGACGGGAAGCCACGACGATGATCACGACGACCGCCGTGAGCGCAGCAGCGATCGACCCCCCGGTGGACAGAATGGATCCTCCGACGGCCACGGCGCCGAGGATCGGAAGGAGAACCGCCATCGCCAGGTCCTCGAACACGAGGATCGACAGGACCACCGGTGTCTCCCGGTTCGCCGTCCAACCGAGGTCGCTCAGCAGCTTCGCCACCACCCCCGACGACGAGATGTACGTGACGCCGCCCAGATAGAGCGCGCCGGTCGCACCGAACCCGAGCATCAAGCCGGCCAGGTAGCCCGGGGTGAAGTTCAAGACGATGTCGACGAACCCCGCCGCAGCACTGGTTCGCATGCCACCCACCAACTCGTCGGCCGAGTACTCGAGGCCGAGCATCACCAACAACAGGACGACACCGAACTCGGCGCCCGTGTCGATGAACTCCTCTGACGTCACGAGGGGGAACACGCCACCGGATCCGAACGCGAGTCCGCCGAGCAGGTACAGCGGGATGGGCGACAACCCGAATCGCACCGCAATGCGTGCCATCGCGGCGAGCACGACGATCACCGCCCCGAGTTCGAGGAAGAGGAGCGCGGTGTCGTTCACGTCAGCCGGCGGACAGGATGTCGGTGACTGCCTCGATTCCCTTCGGCGTCCCCACGACAACCAGAGTGTCGCCCGCTTCCACACGGAACTCGGGCCCCGGTGCCGGGAATGGAGTTGTGCCCCTGATCACCGCCACGACCGAGACTCCGGTCCGGGTGCGGATACGAGCATCACCAATCGACTTCCCGGCGTATGGGGTCCCGGGATCCACGCTCAGCCAGTCGATCGCCAGGCCCTCCACCGACTGCTGGAGGTCGGCGAGCTTCTCGACGACCGTGGCCACGCCCATCATCTCGCCGAAGGTATGCGCCTCGTCGTCCGAGAGGTCGAGACTGAGCACGACCGAGTCGGGTTCATCGGCACGGCACACGAAGACCTCACGGCGCCCACCGCGGTGATGAACGACGCCGATGCGTTCGCCGTCCTCGGTGACGAACTCGTAGCGAACACCCACCCCGGGCAGGTGGGTCTCTTCGATCCTGGCCATTGGCACGGCTCCTCGTCAGAACGTCGCAACATCCTTGCACAAGGCGTGCCGGCTTCGGCGCGCCCCCGCCGGTCGAAATCCGCTCCCGCGTCGCGCCGGCGACGGCGAGACTCCCCGGCATGTGGGAAGTCGCTTGGCGGGGTCTCCTCGCCGGATACGGCATCGCCATCCCGGTGGGTGCGATCGCGGTGCTGATCGTGAACACGTCGATGCGGTGTGGCTTCGCCTGCGGGGCCGCCGCCGGCGCGGGCGCGGCCACCGCCGACCTGCTGTACGCCTCCATCGCCGTCGCGGCCGGCACGGCCGCTTCCCGCTTCCTCGAGCCGTGGGAGGAACCGATCCGATGGATCAGCGGATCGGTTCTGCTCGCAATGGCGGCCGCAGGGCTGCTGGCCGCTCGCCGCCCCACTCCGCCCATCGACGGACCCGTGACCGTCCGCCGGGGAGAACTCGCCCTCACGTATGCGCGCTTCCTCGGATTGACGATGATCAATCCCATGACGGTCGTCTACTTCGGCACCGTCGTCCTCGGCGCCAATGCCGGCCGGTCCCTCACCGTGACGGAAGGGGTGACGTTCGCCGTCGCCGCCTTCGGCGCCTCCCTCTCGTGGCAGATCCTTCTGGCGGGGATCGGGGCAGTCGCCGGCAAGGGCCTGTCGCCGGGATTCCGCACCGCCACGAGCGTGCTGGGGAACCTCTTCATCGCCGCCGTCGCCGTCCTGATCCTGTTGTGAGGGAGCCACCTGCCGACCGGACGGCGACGGGGCCGACGGGCGGACCGAGCCGTCGGTAGTCTCGATCGAGGATGACCGACGTCACCTCCCTCGAGATCGAGAGCCGCCATCAGCTGGCGGCCCTCCATCACCTGTCGATCGAGCTGTCGGGCCTGCGCGACCTCGACTCGGTCCTCGACGTCGCCCTCCGGCATTGTCTGGACCTCACGGGATCGCAGTTCGGATTCATCGGCCTGGGTGGTGCCCATCCCGAGGCGATGGAGATCGCCGCCATCCACGGGTTCCATCCGTCGCCCGACTTCTTCAAGCGGCATCGACTCATCCCGCTACGACCGAACATCTTCGCCAACGCGGTGCTCGAGAATCGTCCCGTACGGTCGGTGGACGCCGCCGTCGACCCGCACCGAGTGGGGCAACCGTCGGGCCATCCCCAGGTCACCACCTTCCTGGGGGTACCGCTTCGCCTCAACGACCAGCCGATCGGGATGATCGGTGTCGCCAACCGCCCCGAGCCGTACACCGA
Organism: Acidimicrobiia bacterium; assembly: GCA_035460965.1. Classification (GTDB taxonomy): domain Bacteria; phylum Actinomycetota; class Acidimicrobiia; order Spongiisociales; family ZC4RG35; genus DATHWB01. Next base: position 5,407 of record DATHWB010000190.1, on the reverse strand, counting down.
CGACCACGAACGACTGCTGCTCACCTACGCCGGACAGGTGGCGATCGTCATCGACAACGCCCAGTTGTACGAACGCCTCGAACGCGCCAACGAGCTGCTGGAACGCACCGTGGAGGAACGGACGGCCCAGCTGCGCGAAACGGGCTCACAGCTGGAGCACAAGGCGGCGGAGTTGGGGCGGGTGCTCAGCGAGACGGTCGCCGCGCAGGAACAGGAACGCCAGCGGATCGCCCGTGACCTCCACGACGGGATCAACCAGCTGCTGATCGGAGCGATGCTCGAGCTCACATCGGGGCGTCGCCGGATCGAGCGCGGGGCGACCGAGGACTCCCTCTCGGCGTTCGAGGCCGCCCAGGACCTCCTGCGGCGGGTCGAGTCGGAGATCCGCCGGGTCGTCCACGACCTGCACCCACAGGTGTTGGAGGGCCTCGGCCTGGCAGCGGCCAGCCGCCGTCTCGTGGACGAGTTCGCCGGCCAGTCCGGTGTGACGTGCCAGGTCTCCGTTCCCGGCGAGCTGGACTTGTCGCCACGCATCGAGGTGTGCGCGTACCGGATACTGCAGGAGTCGATCCACAACATCGCCAGTCACGCCTCAGCCAGCGAGGCGAGCCTGCGGATCGAGGCGCGAGGCCCGAATCTCGTCGTCGAGATCCGGGACGACGGGCGAGGCTTCGATCCGGCGGCCGCCGTCGCCAACGGGCACTTCGGTCTCCGCAGCATGCGCCAGCGAGCCGAGATGTTGGGAGGCAGCCTGGACATCGCCACCGGGCCCGGTCGGGGAACGACGGTCCGCGCCATCCTCCCGATCGCATGATCTCCGCCTCGGTCCTGATCGTCGACGACCATCCGGTCGTCCGCACCGGTCTGCGCAGCCTGTTGTCGAACTACGACCATCTCACCGTCGCGGGGGAGGCGGCGACCGCCCACGAGGCCATCGACGCCTACCGCGGCCTCCGACCGGACGTCGTGCTCCTCGACATCCGGCTTGGAGATGGCTCGGGACTCACCGTGCTCGACGAGTTGCTCGACCTGGACCCGGCTGCCCGGGTTCTGATGCTCAGTTCCTTCGACGACGAGGAGTACCTGACCCGAAGCCTGCGCACGGGCGCGGCCGGCTACGTGCTGAAGGTCGACTCGGACGAGATGCTGGTCAACGCCATCGAAGCCGTCGCCGCCGGCGGCCGGGTCCTCGGTCCGCAGATGGCCCATTGGCTCGTCGAGAAGCTGGACCGGGACGTCGAGACGACCGAGGCGGGCAGCGAGTTCGACGCAGTCGACCGGGAGTTGCTCGCTGCTCTGGCAGAAGGCGCATCCAACTCCGCCATCGCCGCTCGACTGTTCATCAGCGACTCCACCGTCAAGCGGCGACTGCGCTCCGTCTTCGACCGACTAGGCGTGAACAGGCGGGCGGAAGCGGTGGCCGAAGCCGTCCGCCGCGGCCTCGTGGGCTGACCCCGATCGGTTCGGGACTTCGGCCCGAATGACCCTATCGGGTCATGAGATTGACCCGCGACCCGGCGACGCCGATCGCCGCACCCCACCTACCTTCGGGTCCGGAACCCGGCCCGGGAGGTCAGCGGTGTATCCAGCACCATTCCAGTACTCGGCCCCGACGACGATCGACGAAACCGTCACGTTGCTCGCCGAACTCGGAGACGAGGGGCGGGTACTGGCCGGAGGCCAGAGCCTGCTCCCGATGATGAAGTTGCGGCTGGCGGCGCCGGCCCACCTCGTCGACATCAACGGCGTCGACGGCCTGTCCGACATCACGGCCAACGGCCATCTCTCCATCGGGGCGCTCGTGCGCCACGCCGACGTGGTCGACGACCCGACCGTCGCCCAGGCCAGTCCGCTGGTGGCGGCGACGGCGAAGTGGGTTGCCGACCCGCTGGTCAGGAACCGGGGCACCGTGTGCGGCTCGATCGCCCACTGCGACCCGGAAGGCGACTGGAACTCGGTGATGCTGGCATTGGGCGCAGAGGTCGTCGCCCGGGGACCGAGCGGCGAACGCATCATCCCCATCGGCGACTTCGTGGTCGACTTCTTCACGAACTCGCTGCAGACGGGGGAGATGGTGACCGGAGTTCGAATCCCCGTGGCCGATTCGCGGACAGGTGGCGCATACCTGAAGCTGGAGCGCAAGATCGGCGACTACGCCACGGTCGGCGTCGCCACCCATCTCCGGCTGGGCGAAGACGGGAAGATCGCCGAAGCCGGGATCGGTCTGACCAGCGTCGGTTCCAAGAACCTCAAGGCCACCGATGCCGAAGCACTCCTCGTCGGGAACGAACCGTCCGACGCCGTCTTCGCGGAAGCGGCGGCGGCTGCCGCCGCGGCCTCCGACCCGGCATCGGACGTGCGCGGACCGGCCGAGTACAAGCGATCGGTGGTGAAGGCCTACGTCGAACGCGGCCTCGCCCGGTGCATGAGCCAGATCAGGGAGGGCTGATGAAGATCACGGTCACCATCAATGGGACGCAACGGACGGCGGAAGCCGAACCCCGAACCCTCCTGGTCGACTTCATCCGATCCAACCTGGGGATGACGGGCACACACATCGGCTGTGACACCACCTCGTGCGGAGCGTGCACGGTGATGCTGGACGGCCGGCCGGTCAAGTCGTGCACCATCCTCGCCGCCCAGGCCGACGGTCACGAACTGCGGACCGTCGAGGGTCTCAAGCAGAACGGCTCCCTCCATCCGATCCAGGCGGCGTTCAAGGAGCACCACGGGCTCCAGTGCGGTTTCTGCACGCCGGGGATGATGCTCGTCGGCAACTCGATCATCGAGCAGAACCCCGACGCCACCGAAGAGGAGATCCGCTGGGGCATCAGCGGGAACATCTGTCGCTGCACCGGCTACCAGAACATCGTGAAGGCCATCCAGGCCGCAGGCGCCGCCACCAAGGAGGCATCGGCATGACCACCACCGCCCACCCCCCACGCACGACCCCCGAGGTCGGTGGACTGGGACACTCGGTCCGCCGCAAGGAGGACGATCGCTTCATCCAGGGCGCCGGCACCTACCTGGACGACTTCGTACTGCCCGGCATGCTCCACATGTCGATCGTGCGGTCACCCATCGCCCACGGCCGCATCGTCTCGATCGACACCTCGGCCGCGCTCGGCGTCGAAGGCGTCGTCGCAGTCGTCACGGGCGCGGACCTGGCGGCCCACAACCTGGCGTGGATGCCGACACTGTCGGGCGACACCCAGGCGGTGCTCGCCACGGACAAGGTCCGGTATCAGGGTCAGGAAGTGGCAGCCGTCATCGCCACCGACCCGTACATCGCCCGCGACGCGGCAGTTCTCGTCGACGTCGAATACGAGGATCTCCCTGCGATCACCACCCCGCAGCAGGCGCTGGAGGAGGGAGCGGTGTTGATCCGCGACGAGAAGGAGGGTCAGACCGACAACCTCGTCTACGAGTGGGAGACCGGAAACCAGGAGCTGACCGACCGCGCCTTCGCCGAGGCCGAGATGGTGGTCAGCCTCGAGACGCACTACCCGCGCTCCCATCCCTCGCCCCTCGAAACGTGCGGTGCGCTGGCGGACGTGAACCCGGCGACGGGACAGGCGACGATCTACCTGACCTCCCAGGCTCCCCACGCCCACCGCACGTTGTTCGCCCTCGTGGCCGGGCTACCGGAGGAGAAGATCCGGATCATCTCGCCCGACATCGGTGGCGGCTTCGGCAACAAGGTGCCGATCTACCCGGGCTATGTGGTGGCGACGGCCGCCTCGCTCCTGATCGGCAAGCCCGTGAAGTGGATCGAGACTCGGTCAGAGAACCTCATCTCGACCGGCTTCGCTCGTGACTATTACATGAAAGGTGAGATGGCGCTGACGAAGGACGGCCGAATCACGGCCATGCGCGCCTCGATCCTCTCCGACCAGGGAGCGTTCTTCGCGGATGCCCAGCCCACCAGGTTCCGAGCGGGCCTCTTCCACATCTGCACCGGTTCCTATGACATCCCCGCCGCCCATGTGTCGGCGCGCGGCGCCTTCACCAACAAGGCGCCGGGTGGAGTGGCGTACCGGTGCTCGTTCCGGGTGACCGAAGCCAGCTACCTGGTCGAGCGCCTCGCCGAGGACGCGGCCTGGCGCCTGGGGATGGATCCGGCGGAGTTCCGACGCAAGAACTTCATCGGGAAGGACCAGTTCCCGTATCACTCCCCCACCGGATTCGTGTACGACTCCGGCGACTACCACGCGGCGATGGACGAGGCGATGGCCCTCTCCTCGTACGCCGACTGGCGTCAGAAGCAGGCAGACGGCCCGACCGCCGACGGGAAGCTGATCGGCATCGGACTCGCCTCCTTCACCGAAGTGGTCGGGGCGGGTAACTCCCGGGAGTGGGACATCGCCGGACTAAAGATGATCGACTCGGCCGAGCTTCGCATCCATCCCACCGGCAAGGCCATCCTCAAGCTCGGCGTGAAGAGCCAGGGCCAGGGGCACGAGACCACGTTCGCCCAGATCGTCGCCGAAGAACTCGGCATCCCCTTCGACCACATCAAGGTGATGGAGGGCGACACCGACAACACCCCATACGGCCTCGGTACCTACGCCTCCCGCTCCACGCCCGTCGGCGGCGCGGCGACGGCGCTGGTGGCTCGGACGATCCGTGAGAAAGCGCGGAAGCTCGCCGCCCACCTGCTGGAAGCGTCCGAAGACGACCTGGAGTGGGAACCCGGCAAGTTCACGGTCCGGGGGACCGACTCGTCCGTGACGATCCAGGACATCGCCTTCGCCGCCTACACGAACTTCCCCGAAGGGATGCAGGCGGGTTTGGAGGGTGTGCACTATTACGACCCGCCGAATATGACCTACCCGTTCGGGACCTACGTCGTGGTGGTCGAGGTGGATCCGGCCGACGGCACGTGGAAGGTGGTCGAGATGACCGCCGTCGACGACTGCGGCGTGCGGATCAACCCGATGATCGTCGAGGGCCAGATCACAGGGGGCCTCACCGAGGGTTTCGCCAAGGCGAACATGCAGTGGATCACGTTCGACGAGTACGGCAACTGCATCGGCTCGAACTTCCTCGACTACCTGGTGCCCACCGCGTACGAGACCCCGCACTTCCGACTCGGCGAGACGGTGACCCCCTCACCGCATCATCCGCTGGGAGCGAAGGGGGTGGGCGAGTCGGCGACCGTGGGCTCGCCCGCCGCCTACGTCAACGCCGTCCTCGACGCCCTGCGCCACGGCGGACACGACATCGTCAACCTCGACATGCCGGTGCTCCCGCACCGGGTGTGGGGGGCGATCAACGGAGTCGAGGTCGGCCCGTAGCGATGGATGTCCTCTCCCTGGCGGCGGACCTGCGTCACCGTGGCGAACCGTTCGTGCTCGCCACGGTTACCTGGCGGCAGGGCCCGTCGTCCGGCAAGGGCGGCTCCAAG
>DATHWB010000189.1:0-4864 GCA_035460965.1 Acidimicrobiia bacterium | reverse complement strand
GTCCACCACCTGACTGTCGCGGCCTATCAGGCCCAACACCCACGGGCCCGCGCATCGACCGGAGCGGTCGAGGTGCTGCGGCGGTTTGTCGAGGACGGCGTCACGCCTGAGCAGGTGCGAAGGGAGTTCTCCCGCAACGCGCGTCAGGAGGAGCGCCCGTCCCCAGTCGGCGCAATGAGATTGGGGTCCGTACGTCTCGAGGATCCGGCGATCTACCGTGCCGACATCGGACGCTACGCCCGTTCGGTGCTCCGGGCCGCGGAGCGCAGTCCACGTACAGGTGAGCCCGCCGGATAGTCTGCTCGACGTGGACCGGCGGATCTTCGGGCTCGAGAACGAATACGGCGTCACCTGCACGCTGCGCGGTCAACGCCGCCTGAGCCCGGACGAGGTGGCGCGCTACCTGTTCCGTCGGGTCGTGTCCTGGGGCCGGTCGTCCAACGTCTTCCTGGAGAACGGGGCGCGCCTCTACCTCGACGTGGGGAGCCACCCCGAGTACGCCACGCCGGAGTGCGACAAGCTGGAGGACGTGGTCGCCCACGACAAGGCGGGAGAGCGCATCCTGGAGTCCCTGGTCGAGTCGGCGGAACAGCGGCTGGAAGAGGAGGGGATCCGGGGGGAGATCTACCTCTTCAAGAACAACACGGACTCGGCGGGCAACAGCTACGGCTGCCACGAGAACTACCTGGTCTCCCGCCACAAGGACTTCCACCGCACCGTCGACGTGCTGATTCCGTTCCTGGTCACCAGACAGATCTTCCTGGGCGCCGGCAAGCTCATGCAGACGCCTCGCGGCACGACCTTCTCGATGGCGCAGCGGGCAGAGCACATCTGGGAGGGCGTGTCGTCGGCCACCACCCGTTCGCGGCCGATCATCAACACCCGGGACGAGCCCCACGCCGATGCCGAGCGCTACCGGCGCCTCCACGTGATCGCCGGTGACTCGAACATGAGCGAGTACGCCACGTACGTGAAGGTCGGAACCGTCGTTGCACTGCTCCAGATGATCGAGAAGGACGTGGTCTTCCGGGACCTCAGCCTCGAGAACCCGATCCGGGCGATCCGCGAGATCGCCCATGACCTCGACTGCAGGCGCAAGGTGCGGCTGGCGAACGGACGGGAGCTGTCTGCGCTCGACATCCAGTGGGAGTATCTCGATCGGGCCATGCGGTTCGCCCGCAGTCCGGGCTTTCCTCCCGAGGTGCAGGGTGCGCTCGACCGGTGGGAGCACCTGCTCACCGGACTGGAGAAGGATCCGATGAGCCTCGACCGCGAGGTGGACTGGGTCATCAAGTACAAGCTGCTGGAGCAGTACCGGACCCGGCGCCAGATTCCGGCCGGAGACGCCCGCCTCTCGATGCTGGATCTCTCCTATCACGACGTGAACCGCCAGCGTGGGATCTACTACATGCTGGCGGCTCGGGACAAGGTCGACCGCATCGTCACCGACGAGCGCATCGAGCGGGCGATCGACGAACCGCCCCAGACCACGCGTGCCCGGCTGCGCGGCGCGTTCATCCGGGCGGCGAAGGAGAAGCGGAGGGACTTCACGGTCGACTGGGTGCACCTCAAGTTGAACGATCAGGCACAACGCACGGTCCTGTGCAAGGACCCGTTCAAGGCGTTCGACGAGCGGGTGGACAAGCTCATCGAGTCGCTGTGACGGTCCTTGTTCCCCGACGTCGCGTCGGGTACCTCTGAGCCGGCATGAAGAACGTCCTGGAACGCCTCCTCAACCTGCTCGCCTTCCTCCTCACCGCCGGCCGTTCCGCCTCCGCGGACGAGATCAGGCGGACGGTGGCGGGCTACGACCAGAACTCCGACGAGGCGTTCCGGCGGATGTTCGAACGGGACAAGGTCCTGCTCAGACAGATGGGGATACCGCTGGAGACGATCCCACCCACCGCGGCTCGCAACGAGATCACCTACGCCATCGATCCCAAGAAGTACGGGGCACCCGATCTCGACCTGACCGACGACGAGCGGGCGGCACTGTGGCTGGCCTCCCAGGTCGTGCGCATCGGCGGTTCCGCCTCGGGGGCGCAGTCCCTCCTGAAACTGGGCGGGACCATCAGCAGCCAGGCACTCGAACCGCTGAGCGCCGATCTCGGAGAAGGCAGCGAGGTGCTCGCCGACCTCTACGAGGCCGTCTCGGGCAATCGCCGGGTGCGGATCGTCTACGCCACGAAGGAACGGACGGTCGAGCCGTACGGGCTCGGGCATCGCCGCGGGCACTGGTACCTGGTGGCGGTCGAGGGCGGTGACACGAAGCTGTTCCGGACGGATCGGATGCAGTCGGCGGAGGTGACGGACGAAACGTTCCATCGGAACCCGTCCATCACCGTCGCCGCCGAGCTCGAGAGCCATCCGTGGGAGGCGGGTGCGGATCCCTCGGTCACGGCGACCGTCAGGATCGACCCCGACCTCGCCTGGTGGGCCGAACGCCGCATGGGGGCGAGCACCCCGACATTGGAGCACCTCGACGACGGAGGCCTCCTCATCACACTGGACGTCACCAACCCCGACGCATTCATCGGGTGGGTTCTCGGCTTCGGCAGGTCCGCGGAAGTGCTGTCGCCGCCGGAGTTGCGGGAACGCACCATCGCCCGGATCCGGGGGGACGCATGAATCGCACGGCCACGCATCTCACCCGCATCCTCGCCCTCATCCCGTGGGTGATCGCCCATCCGGGCAGCTCCGTCGCCGAGGTCTGCTCGCGCTTCGGGTATGCCTCCAGCCGGGACCTGATTCGGGACCTCGACCTGGTCTTCGTGTGCGGGTTGCCAGGGTACGGACCGGGTGACCTGATGGTGGCGTACGTGGAGGAGGACGAGGTGGTGGTCGACATGGCCGACTACTTCGCGGCGGCACCCAACCTCACGGCCGCAGAGTCCCTGGCGCTGCTGGCGGCCGGGATGACGGTGCTGGCGTCCGGGCAGGGGAGCGACCCGCTCGGTTCGGCGGTCGAGAAGCTGGGTCGGGCGCTGCTGCCGGACGCCGACGAGATGCTCATCGTCGACATGGACGCCGAACCCGAGCTGGCCGCCACGCTGCGCACCGCCGCCTCCGAAGGTCGGGTGGTGGAGATCGAGTACACCGGACTGGCACGGGGAGAGCACACGGTGCGCAGCATCGAGCCGTGGATCGTGTATGCCTCGATGGGCAACTGGTACGTGTCCGCCTACTGCCGCAGGGCCGTCGGCGACCGGGTGTTCAGGCTGGATCGGATCCGTAGGGCGACGGTGACCGACGAATCCTTCGCCGTGCCCGATCCCCGACCGGCGCCACCCGACGGGTATGTAGCGACCGAAGACGACGTCGTCGCCACGATCGAACTGCACCGCGGGGCACACTGGGTGCCTGAGTACTACCGGGTGGAGGAGGTCGAAAGGGACGGCGATCGGCGGGTCGTGCGCTTCTCGACCTACGAGCCGATGGTGGCGGCGCAGCTCCTGCTCCGTCTCGGACCGACAGCCACGCTCCTGGAGGGGGAGGAAGCCCGTGCCGCCCTCGGCGAACTCCGCAAGGACCTGCTGGCACGCTACGGCGTGTAGGCGTCCGGCCCCGGTGGCGAGAACGCGCAGAAACAACTGTTCAGGTTCCAGCCGCTCGGGCCGATGAAGTGACAGGAAGCGTCGTAGCGGAGCGACTAGGGACCATGACAACCATCAAGACCACATGCACCGAGTGCGGGGACGTCGAGCTGGCACCAGACGATCTCGTCCTCGAACTGGATCCGACCGAGTCGGAGGGCAACTACCGGTTCGCCTGCCCGGAGTGCGGTGACACACAGCGCCGCCCGGCCAACTCCCGGGTCGTGAGTGTGTTGCTCGCAACCGGGGTGGCATACGAGGTCATGCGCCTCGATCCGATCACCGAAGACGAGATCGAGAGCTTCATCGTGAACCTCAATCGGGAGACCAACCCCTTCCGTCTGCTCGCCAACTAGTCCTCTCCGCGCCTCCTCCGCGAAGCGAACCGGCCCCGCCGGGAACCCAGGATCGGGTTCCTGCCGGGGCCGCTTCGCGTGCCCGCTGCAGACCAGGCGGGGGAGTGCCGTACACTCCGGGAATGCTCCAAGGTCAGGAGATCTTCGTCATCCTGCTGGTGGCGTTGGTGGTGTTCGGTCCGCAACGTCTACCCGAACTCGCCCGCAAGGTGGGAGGGTGGACCGCCGAACTCCGCAAAGCCGCCCGTGACCTGCGGGCGGGGCTGGAAGCCGAGGTGGGCGATCTGCGTTCGATCCAGGAGGACTTCAAAGCCCCCATGAAGGAGGTCACCCAGGCGATGCACGACGTATCCCGGGACATCGACGAGGTGGCCAAGCCCGTGAAGTGGATCGGTCCGACCCCCGCCGCCGGTCCGACGCCTGACGACGCGGCCGAGGATCTGGAAGAGATCGAACGCACCGGACGCGCCGTCACCGACGAACACGACGACCTCGCCGGATGACCTCGGCCGCGTCCGGGCGAGACCAACCGCAGCCGATTCTCCAACACCTGGAGGAACTGCGGTGGCGCATCGTACGAGCGGCCGCAGGGATCCTCGTCGGGGCCATCATCGCCCTGATCTTCAGCGACTGGATCAAGGACCTGATCGAAGCCCCGATCGTGGCGTCGTGTGACGACTGCCAGTTGCAGGTGCTCGGAGCGACCGAGCAGTTCTCGGTGCTCATGCGGATCGGTCTTTTCGGCGGGGTCATCCTCGGCAGTCCGGTCATCCTCTGGCAGATCTGGGGATTCATCTCCCCGGCGCTCACGACCCGCGAACGACGGTGGGCGATTCCGATCATCGCCGCCTGCGTGGCGCTGTTCGGGGTGGGCGTCGTGTTCGGCTACTGGGTGTTACCGCGGGGCCTGGACTT
>DATHWB010000188.1:0-3021 GCA_035460965.1 Acidimicrobiia bacterium | reverse complement strand
TGATCTTCGGTCGTTCCCTGTGCTCGGCGGAGGACCACCGACACGACGTCCGGTCGAACGCGGGGATACCCTGCGCTGCCGTGTCCAGTGCCATCTCCGTCCGAGGTCTCGTCAAACACTTTGGGTCGACGGTGGCGCTCGACGGACTGGACCTGGAGGTGGGGGAAGGGGAGATCCACGGATTCCTGGGACCGAACGGAGCCGGGAAGACCACCGCCCTCCGCATCCTCCTCGGCCTGATTCGCGCTGACGCCGGGGAAGCGGTCCTGCTCGGCGGCGACCCATGGACCGATGCAACCGAGCTGCATCGTCGACTCGCCTACGTACCGGGTGACGTGGCCCTGTGGCCGAACCTCACCGGGGGCGAGGTGATCGACCTGCTTGGTCGACTGCGTGGCGGGCTCGATCCCGAACGCAGGACGATGCTGCTCGAGCGGTTCGACCTCGACCCGACGAAGAAGGGCCGCACCTACTCCAAGGGGAACCGTCAGAAGGTCGCCCTGGTCTCGGCTCTCGCCTCGGACGTCGAACTCCTCCTGCTCGACGAGCCGACGTCGGGGCTCGACCCGCTCATGGAGGCACAGTTCCGCCGCTCCGTCGAGGAGTGTCGATCGCGCGGGGTCACGGTGCTGCTGGCCAGCCACATTCTCGAGGAGGTCGAGCGGCTGTGTGACCGGGTGAGCATCATCCGGGACGGAGTGATCGTCGAGAGCGGGAGCCTGGCGGACCTCCGCCACCTGACCAGGACGTCCATTTCGGCGGTCGTGGGGCGAGACCCTGGCGAGCTGCGGACCGCGGCCGGGGTGCACGAGTTCACGGTCTCGGGCTCAAGGGTGGAATTCGAGGTGGACGGCGATCATATGGAATCGGTCGTTCGGCAGTTGGCCACCCTCGGTGTCACGGAACTCGTGAGCCATCCCCCCACTCTCGAAGAGTTGTTCATGCGTCACTACGAGGCCGGGCCATTGCGGTGAGCACCCTGACCGGGACCAAGCAGCTCCTCGGGCTGATCGGTCGGCTCGAACGGATCAGGCTCACCATCTGGGTCCTGGTGCTCGGAGTGGTGCCGCCCGCCGTCGCCTCCTCGTTCCTGGCCCTCTACGACACCGAGGCCGCCCGCCGGGAGCTGGTGGCGACGGTGACGTCGTCCCCGGGACTCGTCGCACTGCTGGGGCCGGTACACGGAACCTCGGCTGGGGCGCTCACCGTGTGGCGGATCGGGACGATCGGCGCGGTTCTGATCGCCCTGATGGCGTCGTTCACCGTGATTCGCCACACGCGAGCGGAGGAGGAGACCGGGCGGAGGGAGCTGATCGGGGGGACGGTGCTCGGCCGGCACGCGCCGCTCCTCGCATCGTCCATTGCTGCGGTCGTGGCGGGTGTCGCGATCGGGTCCATCGTCGCTCTGGGTCTCGTGGCGCTCGGGGAGGATGCGGTGGGGGCAGCGGCGTTCGGGGCGGCGTGGGTTCTGGTGGCGGCCGTTTTCGCCGGCGTGGGCGCGCTGGCCGCCCAGTTGACCGAGAGCGCAGGTGGAGCCCGTGCCGTGGCAGGCGGGGCCGTCGGCCTGTGGTTCGCGCTCCGCATGGTCGGAGACGGCGCCGAAGCCAGCGGGGCGGGGTGGGTCTCGTGGTTGTCCCCGTTCGGCTGGGTGTCGAAGGTGGAAGCGTTCGGGAGCGAGCGCTGGTGGGTCGGAGGGCTGTTCCTGGCCCTGGCGTTCGTCATCGGATGGGCGGCATTCGTGCTGTCCTCCCGCCGGGACGTCGGGGCGGGAGTGTTCCCTCCCCGTCCCGGACCTCCGGAGGGCTCGCCCGGCCTTCGGACCCCGTTGGCACTGGCGTGGCGCCTGCAGAAGTCATCCCTGATCGGGTGGGTGGTGGGCGTTGGGGCCTTCGCCTCGGTGTGGGGCGGGCTGGCCGACACGATCGCTCAACTGGTCGACGACAACCCACAGATTGCGGAGATGTTCGAGGCGCTGGGCGGGACCGGAGCACTCACCGATGCGTTCTTCAGCGCCGCCATGGGGATCGTCGCCCTGATCGTGTCCGTCTACGTGGTGGACGCCGTGTTGACGCTCCGTTCCGAGGAGGACGGGCGTCGTGCGGAACCGGTCCTGGCGACGACGGTCGGGAGGACACGGTGGGCGGGCAGCCACCTCGTGTTCGCCGGGTTGGGTCCCGTGGTGCTGATGGCAGCCGCAGGCTTCACCGCCGGTCTGACGTACGGGATCATCTCCGGAGACGTGCCGGGGCAGGTGGTCGGCCTGATCGGCGCCGCTCTCCTGTACGTGCCTGCGATCTGGGTGATGGCCGGAGTGGCGATGGGGCTGTACGGGCTGGCGCCGCATCTCACCGCCGTGAGCTGGGGCGCCCTCGTCGCGTTCCTGTTGCTCGGCCAGCTCGGGCCGATCCTGCAACTGCCGGAGTGGGCGATGAACCTCTCGCCTTTCACCCATGTCCCCACGCCCCCCGAACCCGTGACGGTGGTTCCGCTCGTCGTGCTTGCACTGCTGGCGGGAGGGCTCGTCGCCGCCGGCCTCACCGGATTCCGTACCCGCGATCTGCGGTGAAGCACAAGGTGTTGCTCACCGGGATGTCCGGTGCGGGCAAGTCGACGGTGTTGAGCGAACTAGCCCGACGTGGCCACCGCACCGTCGACACCGACGTCGGGGACTGGATCGAGCAGGTGCAGACGCCGGACGGGCTCGAGCCGATGTGGCGTCGGGACGCCATGCGCCGTCTGCTCGACTCCGATAGCATGCTCTTCGTCGCCGGCTGCGTGGCGAACCAGGGCGAGTTCTACCCGCACTTCGACGCGGTGGTGCTGCTCACCGCACCGCTCGAGACGCTGCTGGAGCGAGTGGCGACCCGCACCTCCAACGACTTCGGGAAATCGTCGAGCGAGCGAGCGAGGATCGTCGCCGACTTCGGTTCGGTCGAGCCTCTGTTGCGCGCCAGTGCCACCTTGGTGGTCGACACCCGCGCCTCGGTGGCGACCGTGGTCGATCAGGTGTTGGCCCTCGTC
>DATHWB010000187.1:0-3402 GCA_035460965.1 Acidimicrobiia bacterium | reverse complement strand
GTGGAGGCACCACCGCCCGCGGGTGGTGCCTCTACCGTGTCGCCCTGACCCCGTGGGAGCCCGGTGGCCCTCTACCTCATCAAGCGCACCGCCTCGTTCGTCTTCACCCTGGTGGCGGCGTCGCTGTTCATCTATTTCATGCTCAACCTGCTCGGCGGCGATCCGGCCGCGGCGATGCTCGGTGACGACGCCAACCCGGCCGACATCGCCGCCATCCGGGAGCGACTCGGCCTCAACCGACCCTGGTATGTGCAGTACACGGAGTGGATCAGTGGCTTCTTCACCGGCGATCTCGGGGTGTCGATCATCACCGGGCGGGAGATCGCTCCCACCCTGCTGCAGCGGGCGGTCGTCACCATCCCACTGGCTCTCTTCAGCAGCGTGATCGCCGTCACCGTCGCCATGTCGGCCGGCGTCTACAACGCCCTGCACTACCGGGACCTGTCGGGAGCACTGGTCTCGGGTGCCAGCCTGGTCGGTATCGCCATCCCCAACTTCTGGTTCGGAATCCTCGCTTCGACGTACTTCGCGGTCCGGCTGGGGTGGTTCCCCGCCGGAGGGTTTCCGGGCTGGGAGGCGGGATTCGTGGCGGCGATCACCTCGCTGACCCTGCCCGCCCTGACGATCGGATTGAGCCAGGCATCGACTCTCACCCGCCACGTCCGCAGCTCGGTGCTGAGCGTCTCCCGGGAGGACTTCATTCGCACGGCGCGGTCGCGCGGTCTGACCAAGCGGGCGGCGCTGTGGCGTCACGGCATGCGCAATGCCGCCCTGCCCGTGATCACCGTGCTCGGGATCCAGATCGGCAACCTGATCAGCGGCACCGTCGTCGTGGAGAACGTGTTCTTCCTGCCCGGCCTGGGCCGCATGGTGGTGGTGGCGGTCGGTCAGCGTGACCTGCTGATCGTCCAGTCGACGCTGATGGTGATCGTGGCGCTCGTCGTGGTGATCAACTACATCACCGACATCATCTACACGTTGCTCGACCCGCGGACGAAGGCGAGGACCGCATGAGCGGACCTCCCGTCAAGGCGCGGACGAGCGGGTGGCGCAACTGGCTCCGTCCCAATCTGGTGATCGGAGGCTCGATGCTCCTCTTGATCCTCGGGATCATGGTCGTGGGGCTGTTCTGGACGCCGTTCGATTCCAACGCCATCGACATCGGCAAACGGCTGTCGTCGCCGGGGGAGAACGGCTATCTGCTCGGGTCCGACGGCTTCGGGAGGGACGTCGTCACTCAGCTGATGGTCGGGGCGCGTAGTGCCGTGCTGGTGTCGGTCGTCTCCTCCGTCAGTGCACTGGTGCTGGGCGTGATCATCGGAGGGATCGCGGCTCTGCGGCGCGGCTGGGTGGAGGAGATCATCATGCGCGGCTCCGACATCCTCTATTCGTTCCCGGGTGTGGTGCTCGCCATCGCCCTCGCCGCGGTGTTGGGGACGAGCCTGTTCACCGCCATCGTCGCCATCATCGCCATCTTCACGCCGACCACCGCTCGCCTCGTGCGCGGCGTCTCCCTCGAGGTCGTGAACCGCAACTGGTTCCTGGCGGCGCGGGGCTATGGACGCCGCCCGGCATGGATCTACTTCCGCCAGTGCATCCCCAACATCGCCCCGATCCTCATCGTGCAGGGAACCCTGCTGTTCGCCGCCGCGGTGCTCGTCGAGGCGGCACTCGCCTATCTCGGGCTGGGCGTGCAGCCACCGACCCCCTCCTGGGGACGGATGCTCAGGGACGCACAGCAGTTCGCGGCGGTACAGCCGATCCTGGCGATCGTTCCGGGGCTGGCGATCGTCATCACGGTGCTCGGGGTGAATCTGATCGGCGACGGACTTCGCGACGTGCTCGATCCCAAGCTGAGGAGGATCCGGTGACGCTCCTCTCGGTTCGTGACCTGCACGTCAAGGTGGGCGGCTTCGAGGCGGTGCGAGGGATCGACTTCGACATCGGTCACGGCAGCCGGGTCGGGCTCGTCGGAGAGTCCGGTGCCGGCAAGAGTCTCACGGCGATGGCGATCGCCGGGTTGTTGCCGGAGGGGGCGGAGGCATCCGGGAGGGTGCTGCTCGATGGTGAGGACCTGCTGGCGAAGAGCGAGGCCGAGTTCGCCAGGATCCGGGGCCGGCGCATCGCCATGGTGTTCCAGGATCCGATGACCGCCCTCAATCCGCTGATGCGGGTCGGCAATCAGGTGGCCGAGTCGCTGATTCGACACCGCGGGATGTCGACGCGCCACGCTCGCTCGCAAGCGGTCGAGATGCTGGAGCGGGTCGGTCTGCCGGACCCGGCGGCCAAGGCCCGGGCCTATCCGCACGAGCTGTCCGGTGGCCAGCGGCAACGGGTGATGATCTCGGCGGCCATCGCCTGCAGCCCCGATCTGTTGATAGCGGACGAACCCACGACTGCCCTCGACGCCACCATCCAGGCCGAGATCCTCGAGCTGCTCGCCCAACTCGTGGCATCCGAGGACATGGCGCTGTTGATCATCACCCACGACCTGCCCGTCATCGCCTCCCAGTGCGAGGAGGTCATCGTGCTCTACGGGGGGCTGGTGATGGAGAAGGGCGAGGCACGAACGCTGTTCACCAACCCCCGTCACCCGTACTCCGCCGGCCTGTTGCGATCGCAGCCCAACCCGCCGGGAGCGGAGGGCAAGGTCCATCGGCTGCCCGTGATCCCCGGGGTCGTCCCACCGCTCGGCGAGTTCCCCTCCGGGTGCCCCTTCCGGGACCGCTGCGACCGCGCCACCGACGAGTGCCGGGAGACTCCTCCCGTCAGCGCCGGTCGTACAACCAGCTGGTGCTGGCATCCGATCGAGGCGACGTCATGACTGAACCAGTGGTCGACATCCGGGACGTGGTCAAGACCTTCAAGCTGCCCAGGACGTCGCTGACCGAGGCTGCCCGGCACATGACCGCCGTGAACCGGGTGTCGCTCCAGGTCGATCCCCGCGAGATGGTGGGGATCGTCGGTGAGTCGGGATCCGGCAAGTCGACACTGGCGAGGATGATCGTGGGCCTCGAGCGGGCCGACGCCGGTCAGATTCGGGTCGCCTCCCACGACGTCCGCGCCCTTACGGTCCGCAACGAGAAGCCGTTCCGGCGGGACGTGCAGATGGTCTTCCAGGATCCGCTCACCTCGCTCGATCCACGAATGACGATCAGGCGGGCGCTGCTCGAGCCGCTGCGAGCTCTCGACGTGGAGGGGGATCACAACGCCCGGATCGCCGAAGTGCTCGAAGCGGTCCACCTCCCGAAAGGGGCGGCGGACAAGTACCCCCACGAGTTCTCGGGCGGGCAACTGCAGCGCGTGGTGATCGCCAGGGCACTGGCGCTCAAGCCCCGTCTGCTGGTGGCTGACGAGCCGGTCAGCGCCCTCGATTTGTCCGTCCAGGCCCAGATCCTCAAC
>DATHWB010000186.1:0-13915 GCA_035460965.1 Acidimicrobiia bacterium | reverse complement strand
AGCCCCGAGAGGGTGGCGGCGCAAGCCAAGACTCCCTCGGGGCTTCTTCGCGCAGCCTGATCGTGCAGGGGGCGCGAGCCCCCCGGCACCCCCCAGCGCTCGATCCCTGCGGGATCGTCGCATTTCGGGTCTTGGGGTCTTCCACGGGTTTGTCCCCCTCGCGACGCCGTAGGCGTCGTGTTGGGGGGACCGGCCCGGCAAGGCCGGGCCGAGGGGGGCGGTGAGCGAAGCGAACTCGTGGACCACCGATCTTTCGGGACGGCCCCCCTTGCCTCCCCTGGCGGCGGCTGCTCCCCCCAATGTCGCTTCGCTCCTGGGGGGAGAAGCCTGAGGGCAGTGAGCGGAGCGAACTCTTGGACCACATCTTCTCTCCGCGCCTAGCCTCCCGGGTATGCGGGTGATCCTGAACCTGATCTGGTTGATCTTCGCCGGGATCGAACTGGCCGTCGCGTACGTGATCGCCGGTCTGATTCTCATGATCACGATCGTGGGCATCCCGTTCGGGCTGCAGGCCTTCAAGCTGGCGGGCTTCGCGTTGTGGCCGTTCGGCCGGGCGGTCGTCCGTGCCAGGAAGCCCGGTGTGGTGGCGGCGCTCGGGAACGTGCTGTGGGTCGTGTTGGCCGGGTGGTGGCTGGCACTGGCGCACATCGTGACCGGCCTGGTCCTGTGCCTGACGATCATCGGCATCCCGATGGGGATCGCCAACTTCAAGATGACCTCGTTGGCCTTCGCCCCGTTCGGACGCGACGTGGTGTCGCGTGACTCGCTCGACTCCCTGCCGGGCGATGCCGTGACCGTCCGCTGAGCGGTGTTCCTAGGCTGGCGGAATGGCTGAGCTCGACCGGTATCGCGCGCTGTTCGACCTGACAGGCAGGCGCGCGATCGTCATCGGCGCCGGCAGTGGGATCGGTCGATCCGGGGCGTTTGGTCTGGCGGCGCACGGCGCCGAGGTGCTGTGCGCCGATCTCTCCGCCACCGCTGCCGAGGACGTGGCGGTCGAGATCCGCGAGTCGGGCGGATCCGCCAGTTCGGCGCAGGTGGACGTGGCGTCGGTCGAGTCGGTGGAGGCGCTGTTCTCCGCCGTGGACCGGCTCGATGTGGTCGTCACCACTCCCGCCATCAACGTTCGCAAGCGTCTGCTCGATGTGGCTCCAGACGAGTTCCGGCGGGTGGTGGACGTGAACTTGTTGGGCACCTTCAACGTCGTCACCCGTGCCGGGAGGCTCATGGCAGGGACCGGAGGCGGGTCCATCGTCGTGGTCTCGTCGATTCGCGCCCAGGTGGTCGAGCCGGGTCAGGGGGTGTACGCCGCCACCAAGGCGGGAGTACTGCAGATGATCCGTGCGCTGGCCGCCGAGCTGGGATCTGCCGGCGTCCGTGCCAACGCCCTCGCCCCCGGCGTGGTCGAGACCCCGCTCACGGATCAGATCGTCCGTCAGCCGGAGTGGTACGCCGCGTATGCCGCCAAGGGAGCACTCGGGCGATGGGCGCAGCCGATCGAGATGGCGGGCGCCATCGTGTTCCTCGCTTCGGACGCCTCCTCCTACGTCACCGGTTCGCTGCTCGCCGTGGACGGCGGTTGGCTGGCCGTCGACGGCCGATTCGAACCGCCACTGTGAACGACACCCTCACCGCCGTGCCGGGGATCGAGGTCGGTCATTGGACGGACCCGGTCGGGATGACCGGCTGCACCGTGGTGGTGCTCCCCGAACCGAACGTGGTCGCCGCCGAGACCCGAGGGGCGGCGCCGGGATCACGGGAGACCGCCCTGCTGGAGCCGGGCATGGCGGCCGAACAGTGCGACGCCGTCGTCCTCACCGGTGGGAGCGCCTTCGGGCTGGCCGCCGCCGACGGGGTGATGCGGGAGCTCGAGGCGGACGGTCGCGGGTTCCCGACCAGGGCCGGGCGGGTGCCGATCGTCCCGGCGGCGGTGATCTTCGATCTCGCCGTCGGCGAGGGTTCGGTGCGGCCAGGGGCGGATGCCGGAGCTGCGGCATATCGAGCTCGAACCGCCGATCCGGTGGCTGTGGGAAGTGTCGGTGTGGGGACGGGAGCCACGGTGGCCAAGTGGCGGGGAGGGTCCACGCCGTCAGGGGTCGGTAGCGCGGCGGTGAGGATGGCCGGGGCCACCGTTGGTGCGCTGGTGGTGGTCAACGCCATCGGAGACGCGTTCACCCTGTCGGGGGAGCCGCTCACCGGAGGCCCTCATGTGGCGGGCGTGCCGCCCTTCATGCCCGAGTGGGGCGAGAACACCACCCTCGTCGTGGTCGCCACCGATGCGGCGTTCTCTCGTTCCGAACTAACGCGGTTGGCCGTTCGCGGGCAGGATGCGCTCTCGGTGTGTCTCCGCCCTTCCCACACCCGGTTCGACGGCGACACGTGCTTCGCCGTGAGCTGCGGTTCGGTCGAGTCGCAGCTCGACCTCGTGGCAGAGGCCGCTTTCGAGGCGGTCGGGCTGGCGGTGGAGTCGGCTGTCCGCAACGCCGGCTGACATGGTGAGAGTCGAGTGTTTCCACACGGCGCCGGCGGCGATGCTCGACGAACTGCACGCTTTCTGCGCGAGCGCATTCGGTCCGGAGTTCTCTCTCGACGACTGGCAGCACGCCCTTGGCGGGATTCATTGCGTCGCCTACGCCGGCACCCGCACCGTCGCCCACGCCGCGGTGGTCGAGCGGACCCTCTACGTCGGCGAGCGGCCGGTCCGAACGGGCTATGTCGAGGCCGTCGCCACCGATCCGGCGGTCCAGGGTCGGGGTCACGGGACCGCCGTGATGACGGCGATCGGGGCCCTGGTGGAGCGCGAGTACGAAATGGGTGCGCTGTCGACCGGCGAGCACCACTTCTACGAGCGACTCGGTTGGGAGCGGTGGCAGGGGCCGACGTTCGTCCGAACCGGGGAGGAGGTGCGACGCTCCGCCGACGAGGACGACGGGATCATGTTCCTGCGGACCGCCGCCTTCCCCGACGTCGACCCGACCGCACCGATCACATGCGAAGCGAGGCCCGGCGACGACTGGTGATTGCCGGGCTTCGGTAACGTTCTCGTAACCCCCGGCGGGGAGGTTGGTGCCCACCGACCGAAGGGAACGATGGCGGCGGAAACGTGGACTCTTCCCACCCACATCGAAGGGTGGAGGCGCAGGCCGGTCCAGGTGGCCTGGGCGGTGTCGATACTGGTCGTGGCGGTGGTCGTCGCTCTCGGGTTCTCGCGGGCACTGGTGGATCCGGAGTTGGTCACCCTGCCACCGTTGACGGACCTCTTCGCCCGCTTCGGGTTGGACAACCGGCTGATGATCGGGGTGGCTCTGGTGGTGCCGTTCACGACCACCCTCGCCATCGCATGGATCGTCTTCTGGCGGCGGAATGACGACCCGATGGCCCTGGCGTTCACCGCCGGCATGGTGCTCCTCTACGCCTACACCACCCGTGGTCTCGTGGCGCTGGGCGACATCCCGGTGCTCCGGCACGCCCTCCCCGCTGTGTTCGCACTCGGGATGATCCTGCTCGCGGTGGTTCTGGCGTTCTTTCCCGACGGTCGGGCCGTGCCGAGATCCGCCCGCTGGCTGCCGCTCGCCATCGCCGCCCTCATCGCGACCAGGCCGGACGCCGGCCGGGTGCTGATGCAGGCCATCGAGGGACAGTCGAGGGACGGTCGCCTATTCGCGATCGCGTGGGGAGGTCTGCTGGGTCTGGGACTGGCGGCGCAGGCGTACCGCTACCGCCGGGTGTCCGGGCCACGCGAACGACAGCAGGCCAAGTGGGTGATGGCACCCATGGCGGTGGCTGTGGTCGTGACCGGTCTCCTCCTCGTTGGTCCGCTGGTTCTTCCCGCCGTCGCCGACGTTGCCGGCTGGATGCTCCTGGCGATGGTCCCGATCGGCGTGGCGATCCCGCTGTGCATAGGGAATGCCGTCCTGCGGCACCGCCTGTACGACATCGATCACGTGGTCAGCCGTACGGTCACGTACCTCGTCGTGATCCTGGTGTTGGGAGGGATCTACGCCGGGGTGGTCCTGACCGTGGGTCAGACGATGTCGCGGTTGGGGGGCGACGGCAATCAGATCGCGACCGCGGTGTCCGTCCTCGTCACCGTGGTCGCCTTCCGGCCAGTCGAGCTGCGAGTGCGGCGAACGGTCGACCGCAGGTTCAACCGCAGCGGATACCTGGCGCGCCATGCCGTGGAGGAGTATGTGGACTCACTTGCGTCCGAGATCGAGGTCGAGGCTATTCGCGCCGAACTCGGTCGGGTGATCGGCCGCGCGTTCCAGCCGTCGCACTTGGCGATCTGGACGACCGACGAGCCGATTCAGGACCAGCGGTCGGTCGTCCGGTCTCGGGTGAGGTAGGTCCAGCGTCGACAGCCGAACAGGTGGAACCACGCTTCGCGGCCGGGACCGGCGGGATTCGTCTTCATGTACACCCTGTCGACGTCCCGCGCCGCCGGGTCCGTGATCGAGTCGGGCACCTCGGGAACCTCGCCGTACAGGAACTCTTCGACCGAGCGGCGACCGCAGAACGAACAGGGGACCTGGAGGGCCATCAGTGGGTACCCGCCGAGCCGGCGTCGGCCATGATCCTGTCGTTGGCGAACCGGTCGTAGGAGAACGGTGCGATCAACTCGGGGGTGGTCCCGGTTGCGATCAGCTTCGCCAACTGCTCGCCTCCCACGGGAATGGCCTTGAACCCCCATGTGCCCCATCCGGTCGTGACGTGGAATCCGTCGACAGGCGTCCTTCCGATGATGGGGGAGGCGTCCGGTGAGATGTCACACACGCCAGCCCACTGGCGGAGGATGCGAAGGTCGCGCATGAACGGGAACATCGTCACCGCCTTGCCGGAGCAGCTCTGGAGGAACTCGAAGGTGGAGGCTTGCGAGTAGCTCGGCGCCCGCTCGTACTCGGCGCCCATCAGCATCTCGCCTCGCGGGGTCTGGCTCACGTAGAACGGGAAGTCGACCGAACCGACGATCATCGGGAACCCCTGCCCGTAGTGGTTGGTCACGTACGCCTGCAGGGGATGGCTGCGGATCGGCATCCGCAGTCCCACCATGTCCGCGATCCGCGTCACGTGCCCGCCGACGGCGCTGACGACCGTGCCGGTGGCGAGGTGGCCGCGGTCGGTCTGGACGCCGGTCACGCGGTCGCCCGCCGTGCTGATGCCCGTGACGGTGGTCCGGGGCAGAACGTGCACGCCGAGGTCCATCGCACCCTCGGCCAACAGCCACACCACCCGATCGTGGCGGGCGGTCGCACCACGCAGGTGATAGGAGGCCCCGAGCACCGGGTAGCCGCTGCCGCCGAGCGACAGGTCGATCTGGGGGACCAGGCGTTTGACCTCGTCTGCGCCGATGAACACGGTCTCCGCCCCTGCGGCGGTGTTCATCAGCGCTCGCTTCTTCTCGCCGCGCACCGTGCCCTCGCTGTGAGCGGTCCAGATCAGGCCCTTCTCCTGGTGCATGATCCAGCGGCCGGAGTCCTCCTCGATGCGTTGGTAGAGCTCGAGGCTGCGCTGGTAGAAGCGAATCGCCTCCGGTATGCCGTAGTTCGCCCGGATGACCGTGGTGTTGCGTCCTGAGTTGCCGCTGCCGACGTAGCCCCGCTCGATCACCGCGACGTCGGTGATGCCGTGTTCCCGGGCAAGCCAGTAGGCGGTGGAGAGCCCGTGCCCCCCGCCACCGATGATCACGACGTCGTACGAATCCTTCGGCTCCGCCCAGCGGAGGGCGATGCTGCGCTCGACGAACTCGTTCACAGGCGTTCCTCCAGGTCCCGAGCCAGCGAGGTTCGGCAGATGACCAGCGCCTCGTCGCCGTGTACCCAGATCTTCACGGCCAGCCCGGCCACCATCCCCTGCACGAAGTACGACACCAGGCGCGGGAGCGGCCACTCGCTCTCCCGCTCACACCAGTCCTCGACTCGATGTCGCGGCAGTTCCACTCCCACGTATCCGTCGTCCGGGAGCGTGATGGCGTGCTCGTCGTCCACTTCGACGTCGGTGCCGTCGAGGACGAGTGCCTCGTCGGGGGCGATCTGCAGCACGGTGCCGTCGGAGGCAATCGACGCGATGGCCTCCGATGTTGCGACCACCCGGATCACGTCCAGTAGTTCAGGCTTTGGCACGCGTCCCCTCCGGGTCGTAGAACGGCGTGGATACCCGTGTCGCGAGGCGGCCGTCCACGGTCACCGCCACCGGCAGATCGTCGTCGATCACATCCACCCAGGCCAGCATGACCGAGGCTCCCAGCACCGGAGACCAGGCCGCCGAGGTGACGTATCCCGCCAGCCTGCCACCGTGTTCCAGCGGGGTGCCGTCCACCGGAGGCGGGCCGTCCATGCGGAGCCCGACCAGCCGTTTGCGGTCGGGGAGGGCCTCGAGCCGATCCAGGGCGGCGCGCCCCACGAAGTCCGGCTTACCCATCCGCACGGCCCACTCCATCCCCAGTCGTCGTGGCGTGCTGTCCGGCTCGGTGTCCATGCCGATGATGATGTGCCCCTTCTCGAGCCGCAGCGTCTGGAGGGTTTGCAGGCCGTGCGGGGCGATCCCGTGATCCGCTCCGGCCGCCATCAACGCCTCCCAGAGTTCGACCGAATGCCGCACGGGATGGTGGAGCTCGTAGGAGACCTCGCCCGTGAAGCTCAGGCGGTAGACGTGGCACGGAGCGCCGGCGATGGACCGCCGGCCGTGCTGCATGAAGGCGAGCGGGTCGTTCAGTCCGACGCGTTCCAGCAGGGTCGTCGCGAGCGGGCCGGTGACGTTGATCGCCCCGAGCGAGTGGGTGCGGTCCATGATTCGCACGTCGACGTCCATGGCGTGTGCCCAGTCCCGTACCCACGCCTCGGCGTGGGACGCACCGCCGGACGTGAACGAGAGGTGGAAGGTCGTTTCGTCCACCCGCGAGATCAGCCCGTCGTCCATGAGGGAGCCGGATTCGGAGAGGAGCAGGGCGTAGCGGGATCGGCCCACTCGGATGTCGGCCACGTGACACGGATAGAGGCGTTCGAGAAACTCCACCGAATCCGGGCCGGCCACGACCATCTTGCCGAGGGTGCCCACGTCACACAGCGAAACCGCTTCCCGAACCGCCCGGTACTCAGCGTCGGCGTCGGGATACTCCCATGGGCGATACCAGCCTCCGATCCGATCCATCCAGGCACCGGCAGTCCGGTGGATCTCGTCGAGGGCGGTGCGGTGGGCGGGGGGCAGCCGGAACCCGGCGGCCGCTTCGCCCATCGTCAGCTGTCTCGCCGGCGGTCGGGCTGTGAACGTCGGGCTGAGTTCCCCGCCCCGGGACAGCACGAACGAGCGCAGATAGGGCGTGCACACCACCCCCTGACACGTACCGGTCCCGGCCAGGGTGGCGCGCTTGAGGAGTTCGATCTCGGTGAAACCGCGCCGCCACACGTCGTCGAGATCGGACACGGTGACGCCCGAGCACGGACAGACGATCCCATCGGTCGGACACGGGGGAATGGTGGCCTCCCCGCCGGCCGAACCCACCACGCGGACTTCATCCGGTGCGGCCATTCGCGCGAGGAGATCCCGCGGGTAGCGGCCGAGATCGAACACGACGGTGTCGCACGGGATTCGCTGCTCGTCCGCCCCGGACCCGACGACGAGCGCCTCCAGCACATCCCGACCTTCGATCCGGAGCACGGGTTGTTCCACCGTGATGCAGTCGACATCCGGTGGGGGTTCGCCCACCCAGGCGATTCGACCCAGGTCGACCCCGGCGATGGCGAATTCCCGTGCCGCCGTCGGGGTCAGCACACCGGCCGGGAGCGGGTCCGGGAGCACCGGGTGGACGTCCGTCGAACCGGTGGCCACCACCACCTCGCGGCAGTGATACCGGACGATCTCACCCGCCACCCTGGCGAGGACCACCGGCCCCGGGTACACCGCCAGGGCCTCGGATCCGTCGCGCGCCTCGAGCACCACCACGGACCGGTCAGCCGATGCGGCCTCGGCCCGTCCCGCCTCTCCTGCGCCGATCACGACCACGTCGACGTGCAGGTTGCGCTGCGTGCGGTCGTCCACGGTCGGGGCCTGGGGGAGAGGCGGGTGCCGGTCGACCGGTGTCGTGACCACGCCCATGCCCGGTCGGGCCGGTGTCCGGCACATGCGGAGATGGGGGGTTCCGTCGATGGTCGCCAGACAATGGGGGCAGTCACCGGTGTTGCACAGGCTTCCGACCGGGAGCTGTCCCGATCTGGCGAGCGCCACGAGGACGGTGTCCCCCGGCTGGAGCGGGACGGGGGCGCCGTCGACGACGATGCGGCCGGCGTCGTTCACGTCGCCTGCAGTCGGGCGAGTTCGTCCACCGGAATGTGGCAGCGGATCCCGTACCCGTCCTCCACCTCGACCAGTTGCGGCTCGACGGTCTCGCAGATCTCGCCGATCTTCCTGTGACATCGTGTCTGGAACACGCATCCGGGAGGGGGGTCGGAGGCGGATGGGATCTCACCCTCCAGTCTGATCCTCCTGTCCTCGTCGAGGTCGGGGGAAGCGGACAGCAGCGCCTCCGTGTAGGGATGGTGCGGTCCGCCGAAGATCCGGCGGGAGGTGCCGACCTCCATGATCCGGCCCAGATACAGCACTGCTACCCGGTCGGCCACGTATTGCACGACGGAGAGGTCATGGCTGATGAAGAGATACGACACGCGTTCGTCGTGTTGCAGTTCCGCCAGCAGGTTCAGGATCGCCGCCTGCACCGACACGTCGAGGGCGGACGTCGGCTCGTCACAGACGACGACCCTCGGTGATCCGGCGAAGGCGCGTGCGATCGCGACACGCTGCTTCAGGCCCCCGGACAGGTGACGCGGCTTGACCGACAACAACTGGGTGCCGACCCGCACCGATGCCATCAGCTCGTCGACTCGGACCTTCACGTCGGCACCGGGCCTGAGGATCTCCACCGCCCTTCCGATGATCCGCCGGATCGAGTGACGGCGGTTCAGGGCCGAGTCGGGGTTCTGGAACACCATCTGCAAGGCGTGGAACTGTTCGTCGTCGCGGTCTTCGATGGCAGGCGGGACGATCTGGCCGCCGAGCGTGATCAGCGTTCCCTCGTCAGGCACGAGGATGCCGAGGATGATCTTGGCGAGTGTGCTCTTGCCGGATCCGGACTCCCCGACGAGCGCCAGCGTCTCGCCCTGCTTGATGTCGAGGTCGACGTCCACCAGGGCATGAACGGGTTTGCCGTCCTGATGGAACGTCTTCGAAGCTCCACGGATCGACAGGAGGACGTCACCCGGTGTGAGGGCGGTCGACACCGGTGGTTCGGTTCGAGGCAGATCGGGGGCGCGCTCGTGGAAGTGACACCGCGAGTATCGGCCCGGCCCGACCTCGAGGAGTTCCGGTTCCTCGACGTGGCAGATGTCCTCGGCGATCACGCACCGGTCGACGTAGACGCATCCGGCGAGATCCGCCCCGAGGGGGGGAAGGAACCCGGGGATGGTGTCGAGGGTCTGTCGGCCCTCTCCGCCGGTCGCTCCGGGGAGGCACCGGAGCAGCCCCACCGTGTACGGATGTCGGGGGTCGTGGAAGATCTGGTCGGTCGGTCCGTACGCCACCATCCTGCCCGCATAGAGCACCCCGGTGACGTCGCACATCTTCCGGATCACGGCCAGTGAGTGCGAGATGAACAGCACCGAGGTCCCGACTTCGTCTCGCAAACCCGACACGAGGTCCAGCACCTCCGCCTCGACGGTGGCGTCCAGCCCGGTCGTCGGTTCGTCGAGGATCAGGAGTTCGGGCTCGGAGGCGATCGCCATTGCGATCACGACCCGTTGCAGCATCCCCCCCGACAACTGATGCGGGTAGCGACGCATCACCGACTCCGGGTCGGCGATCTTCACCTGTTGCAGCACGGCCTTCACCCGGTCGCGTACGGAGCCCGACTCGACGTCGAGGAGTTCGAAGACCTCCGCCACCTGACGTCCGATCCGGATGGACGGGTTGAGTGCGGTCATCGGATCCTGGTACACCATCGACAGGCGGTGCACCCGCAGGTCGCGGAGTTCGCGCCCGGAGAGCTGCGTGATGTCGCGGCCGCCCATCCGGATGGTGCCACCGGTGATCCGCCCGTTGCGCGGGAGGTAGTGCATGAGCGCCATGGCGATCGTCGACTTCCCACACCCCGACTCGCCCACCAGCCCGAAGGTCTTGCCGCGGGGGATGTCGAAGCTGACACCCCGGATCGCTTCCTTCCACTCCGTACCGATGCGGTACTCGAGTCGCAGGTCGTCGACCGAGAGGGCGGTGTCGGTGGAGACCGTCACGTCTCGAACACCTGGGTGATGGCGTCGGCCAGCAGATTCACCCCGACCACCAGCGAGGCGATCGCCAGTGACGGGAAGAGAGTCGGCCACCAGATGTCCCCGGTGAGGAAGACGTAGTGCTCCGAGATCGACTTGCCCCAGTCGGGGATCGACGGATCACCGCCGAACCCGAGGAACGAGAGGGCGAGGGTCGTGAAGATGGCGTAGCCGAGTCGCACCGTGAACTCGACGATGATCGGGCCCATGACGTTGGGGAGGATCTCGACGAACATGATGTGGAACGGTCCTTCGCCCCGCAGCTTGGCGGCGGTGACGTAGTCGAGCCTGGCCTCTGCCAGCGTCGAGGCGCGGACGGTGCGTGCGATGATCGGAGTGAACACCAGGCCGATGACGAGGATGACGCCGACGGTGGTCGGTCCCAGCGCCGCCAGCACCAGCATGGCGGTGATGATGAGCGGGATGGACAGGAAGGCGTCGAGCACCCGGGAGACGACTTCGTCCAGCCAACCCCCGAAGTATCCGGTGAAGAGCCCCAGCGCGGTACCCGCCACCGTGCCGATCAGGGTTGCCAGGGGAGCGACGATCAGGACCTGACGGGAGCCGGCCAGGAGCCGGCTGAAGACGTCCCGTCCCAGCGAATCCGTCCCCATCAGATGCTCTCGCGACGGTGGTGCCAGGCGATTGAGGATGTCCATCGGCGTCCCGGCCGGATCGTACGGAGTGACGAAGTCACCGAAGATGGCGAAGACGATCCAGGTGAGTGTGACCGAACTCCCCACCCAGAACGTGGCGGAGCGGGCGAGTTGGCGGCGACGCTGAGAGCGGGAGACGTTGGCGACGGTCACGCCTGCGCCCCCAGTCGGACCCGCGGGTTGAGAACGCCGTAGAGGACGTCGGCGATCAGGGTGGCGACCTGGTAGATCACGCCGATCACGAGCACGCCACCGGCGAGAAGCGGCAGGTCCGCCTTCTGGGCGGCGTCGAAGATGAGACGGCCCACGCCCTGGTAGTTGAAGAGGACCTCCACTGCCACGAGGCCGCCGAACAGGTACCCGACCTGGGTGGCCACGACGGCGATCGTCGGGAGGAGGGCGTTGCGAAGCACGTGGCGTCGGATCACCACTCGTCGGGGCAGGCCCTTGAGGATGGCCGTGCGGGTGTAGTCGGAGTCGAGAGCCTCGATCATCCCGGCCCGGGTGATGCGGGCGATGTAGCCGAAGAGCACCAGTACCAGGGGAATGGCGGGCAGGATCAGATAGCGCACCTGCTGGAAGAAGCCGGATCCCGCCGGAGCCTGCGCCCCGCCAGGCAACCAGCCGAGCGTCACGGCGAACACGACGATGGCGACGATGCCCGAGACGAACTCGGGGATGACGGTGGCCGAGAGACCGAACACGGTGATCGAACGATCGACGAGGGTTCCCCGCTTGAGGGCCGCCACCACTCCCCCCAGGATCGACAGCGGCACGACGATGACGAACGCCAGGATCGCCAGCTTCGCCGAGTTGGCCAGCGCCGTTCCCAGCAACTCCGTGACCGGTCGTGCGAACGAGACCGACCGACCGAGATCACCGGTCAGCACACCGCCGACGTAATCCAGGTACTGGGTCAGGAGCGGCCGGTCGGTCCCCAGCCGGGCGTTGAGGAGGTCGACCGACTCTTGGGTGGCGAACGGCCCCAGGATCCGCCGACCCACATCGCCCGGCAACAGGTTGGTTCCGATGAACACCAGCACGCTGAGCAGCCACAGGCTCACGAGAGCCAGTCCCACCCTTCTGCTGAGGAATCGGAGCATTCGACCTGCCAGTGGATCCGGGCGGCATCATGGCCGCCCGGATCCCGCGCGGGGCGGCAATCAGCCGCCGATGACCAGTTCGGTGATCACCACGTGGCCCATCCCGGTCGTTTCCAGCCCGGTCGTCCCCGGTCGGGTGGCCGAGTTGTTGCTGATGAAGTACGGGATGATGATCGGCACTTCGTCCCAGAGCAGCGCCTGGATCTGGCCCCCCAGATCGCGTTGGGCGGCCTCGTCGGTCTCGGCGACGAATGCATCGACCAGAGCGTCGTACTCGGCGTTGTTGAACTTGGCCGAGTTCCAGGTCCCATCGCTCTTGAGGGGTGCACCGAGGAACACGTTGGAGACACCCCGATGCCCGTAGTTGGTGATGCCTAGCTGCGAGTCGAGCCAGTAGTTGCTGTAGTAGGTCCCGGCGTCGTCCACCTGGAGGTCGATGGTGAGGCCGATCTGGGCGCCCGCTCCCTGCACGAGCTGAGCCAGCAGTTCCAGTTCCTCGAACGCCAGGGTGTGCAGCGTGACCTGGGCTCCGCGCGCCCCCGCCTCGTCGATCAAGGCGTTGGCGGTGTCGAGGTCCTCCTCGCGCTGTGCCACCGCGTCCGGGTCGTAGCCGGGATGCAGCGGGTGGATCGGATGGTCGTTCCCGAGCGACCCGTTGCTGGCCAACAGCCCGTCGACCATCGCCTGGCGATTGATCGCCAGGGCGAGAGCCTGACGCACCCGCTTGTCGGCGAACAGCCCCTCCTGGGTGTTCATGTGGATCTGCCGGTGCTCCGACGTCTCGATCACTCCCACCAGCACGTTCGGGTCGTTGAGCAGCACCTGTCCGTTGGCAGCCGAGAACGACGGGATGACATCCACCCGGCCCTCCTGGAAGGCGGCGATCATGGCCGAGTCGTCGGCGAAGAACGTCACCTCCACCCGATCCGGGACCGGGCGGGGTCCCCAGTAGTTGTCGTTGCGGACGAGCACGGCTCCCTGTCCGGGGGTGAAGGTCTCGACTTTGAACGGCCCCGTTCCCGGGAAGTCCGTCTCGTAGGAGCCCTCGGCGTACGACTCCCAGAACGATGCCGGGAGGATCACGGCGTTGTAGTTGTCGGAGCTCACGA
Source organism: Acidimicrobiia bacterium (assembly GCA_035460965.1). Classification (GTDB taxonomy): domain Bacteria; phylum Actinomycetota; class Acidimicrobiia; order Spongiisociales; family ZC4RG35; genus DATHWB01. Next base: position 734 of record DATHWB010000186.1, on the reverse strand, counting down.
TGAACGGGAAGGCACCCACGGGAGCATCGAGGTTGAACTGCACCGTCCGGTCGTCGATCGCCACCGTCCCGCCGGGGGACAACGCCCCGGTGCCGAGCGCCGATGCGGCGTTGCCATCCGCGATCCCCTCGAAACTGGCGACCACGTCCGCCGCGGTGACCGGCGTGCCGTCGTGGTACATCAAGCCCTCGCGGAGCGTGAACGTCCACTGGGTGCCGTCGGCGTTGGGCTCCCAGCTCTCGGCCAGCGCCGGCCGCAGCCCGGTGGCGCTCGAGAAGGTGAGGGTGTCGGCGATCAGGCTGATGAACTGGATCCGCTGTTCGTCGTTGATGAGCACCGGGTCGACCACGCCGGCCGGAGTTCCGAGCGCGATGCGCACCGTGACGGGATCCTCCGACGTGGCCGCGGTCGTCGTCGTCTCACCGGCGGCGGTCGTGGTCGTCTGGCCGGCGGTCGTCGTGGTCTCGCCCTCGCTGTCCCCGCATGCGGCGATGAAGCCCAGCACCGGCAGTGACATCCCGGCGATGGAGCCCCGCCGGATGAACTCGCGTCGGCTGAGACGCCGCGCCATGTAGTCGTCGATGAGTTCGTTCTCGGCGTGGGTAGCCTCCGAGCGGATCTCATCGATGCGCTTGCTCATGTCGCCCATGTCTCCTCACTTCCTTGGGCAGGTGCGGGCCGGGCACGAGGCAATTCGTCGTCGCCCGCTCGGAGCGACTCTAGGTCGGGGGGCC
>DATHWB010000185.1:0-4525 GCA_035460965.1 Acidimicrobiia bacterium | reverse complement strand
GTTTCGGATGGCCCTCGGCCGGTCTTGTTGAACCGGACGCCGTATGACAAGACGCATCCCCGGTATGTGTGGATCGCCGAGGAAATGGTCCGTGCCGGGTACATCGCGGTGATCCAGGACACGCGGGGGCGATACCAGTCGGAGGGGGAGTGGGTTTGGCATCTGTCGCCGGAGGGGCATCGCCAGGAGGCCGAGGACGGCTACGACTCGTGCGAGTGGGCGGCCGGCCTGCCGGGGTCGGATGGCCAGGTCGGAACCTGGGGCAACTCCTATCCGGCGGGATGCGCCTGGTGGATGGCGGGAGCACAGCCGCCGTCGTTGAAAGCGGTGTTCGCCAGTGGCTTCCCGGTCAGTCACCGGGACTCGACGTACGCGGTGTTCGAGACGGGTCAACGTCTTGCCTGGCAGCATCGGATGGCGGTGTCGTCACGCCGAAAGGCGGGGGACGACACCTGGCCGCGGACGGTCGCAGAGGCGGTGCACAACTGGGACCTGGAACGGGGGAAGTGGTTGTGGCATCTCCCGCTCGACACGATTCCCGACCGTCTGTGGGGACCGACCGCGGGGCCGCTCCGCCGATACATGGCGGACCTCGCCGCCGAGCACTGGGAAGCTTCGTGGCACCACGAGGACATCGCCGTTCCAACCTGTTCGCTGACCGGGCTCTGGGATCGGCTGAACGAGTGTGCCGAGCATTTCACTGAGATGCGGTCACGGGGTCCGGAGACGACCCGTGACCAGCATCGGCTGGTGATCGGTCCGTGGGTGCATGATGTGGAGGGGGAGCCGGATTGGGTGGATCCGCGGGGTCGAGGCACTGGCCGGGATGGGGGTCATCTGGCTCATCTGTTGGCTTGGTATGACCATCACTTGCGGGGTGTGGACTCGGGGTTGGGTGATGAGCCGGCGGTGAAGCTCTACATCGTGAATGAGGGGTGGCGGTACTTCTCTGATTGGCCGCCGGTCGAGGCGACGGCCGAGTCGTGGTTTTTGCACAGTGGGGGTCGTGCGGCCACGAGCGGGGGGGACGGGGGGCTGGATCGGGGGTCTCCTGGTGTGGAGCCGGCGGATCCGTTCGTGTATGACCCGGCGGATCCGGTGATGTCCTTGTACGACGGCCAGTTGGTGGCCTGTGATCAGGCGCCGATGGCGGACCGGGAGGACGTGTTGGTGTTCCGGTCGGCTCCGCTGTCTGAGGATGTGGTGGTGGCGGGCCGTCCCGAGGCGCGGATCTGGTTGGTGTCGGATTGTCCGGACACCGATGTGTTCGTGCGGTTGATCGAGGAGTCGGTGGATGGGATGGCGATCAACGTGTGCCAGGGGGTGGTGCGGGCCAGGTATCGGGAGGGGTACGACAGCGAGGTGTTCATGCAGCCTGGCGTTGCGACCGAGCTCGTGGTGCCACTTCTCGCTACCGGTTTCCGGTTCGTGGCGGGGTCACGGATTCGGGTGGACGTGACCAGTTCGGACTTCCCGGCGTTCGATCGGAATCACAACACCGGTGCCCCGTATCACAGCGATCCGGAGCTGAGGGTTGCCTCTCAAACGGTGTTCCACGATCAGGATCATCCCTCCCGCGTCATCCTCCCGATCCTCCCCACCTGAATGGGGTCGTGGTTCACGTCGGTGGCCGTCTCGCGGCGGGTCCGTCGTCGAGTCCGCGGGGTGCGTCGACCCACACGGCAACCGGGTCGGCCTTGCCCTTCAAGTCGAGTCGACGGTGCACGAGCTGTCCCGTGTCCAGGCCGGCTTCCTCGGCGATGGCTGCGCTCATGACGAGCTCGCCCGGGGCTGCGGCCGAACCGAGGCGAGCGGTGGTATTGGCCACGTCGCCCTGGACGGTGAAGTCATACGAACCGGGTTCCCCGACGACGCCGACGTAGGCGACGCCGGTGTGCACACCGACTCCAGCGGGGAAGAACCCAGGCGTGTCACTCGAGCGGAGTCTTGCGGCCAGGTTCTTTCCCGCCGCAACTGCATGGCGGGCGTGGTCCCCGCCCACGAACGCTGGGATCCACATCGCCATGACCCCGTCACCGACGATGTGGTCGATGACGCCCTGTTCGGCGTCCACGGCCCGCGCCACCAGATGGAAGAATCGATCCATCGTCCGGACGTAGTCCCTGGGTGGCAGCGTCTCGGCGAGAGCCGTCGACCCGCGCACGTCGGCGAACAGCAAGGAGACCGGTACTTCGGCTCCACCCCTCTGCTTCTCCATCGACGTCACACAGAATCGGCACATCTGCTGGTTGAGTGGCCAGCGCCGGAAACCGATGACCTTCAGGAGTGGCGCGACCGGCCCCTCGAAGGGTGCCATGCACAGTTTGCATCTGGGTGCCGACGGGAGCGAACGGAGGACGCGGACCATCGTCTTGAGGGCCTTGTCCTCCCCGAGCAGGACGGCACGCCAGTAATCCTCACCCTCCATGGTCGGACGCTATCAGTTTTGGGGTTGATGACGACCGGCTGCTGTGGCTCTCAGGAAATCCCAACACCGGCGCGGCATCCGTGCCGAAGAGTCTGAAGATGCCCAATCGTGGTTCCCACAAAGAGGTCGCGCCGTCGTCGTTGAGCAGGTTTCTCGACGAGTTCCAGCGCGTGCGGGCGATCATCGCCGGGGCCAGTCTGGTGGCCGTGATTGGAATCGGGTTCCTGGTCGGATTCCGGCCCGTCTCGTTCTACATCCTCGGACTCGGGGTGACCGCCCTCCATGCCCTGTGGAGTTGGTATCGCGATGTCCGCTCACCTCGAGCGATGCTGGTCATCGACTCGACCGTGTGGGGCGGCATCATGGTGCTGGCGGGGATCGACGCGATCGCTGCCGCCACTCTGACCCTCCTCGTCACCTTCGCTGTCTTGTTGTCGGATGGGCACTGGCGCGCCGGGCTGCTGGCGTACGCCGCCGCCTGGTACTCGTACTCGCACTTCGCAGACAACCCGATCACGCCCGCTTCGGTCGGGCCTTTCATCGGAGTCTTGCTCATCGCCGGCGCATCGGGGACGGTCGTGTATCGGCTTCGTGTCTGGCTGGAGCACCTGGACGCTCAGCGGTCCCAGATGCTCGGGACGGTGAGCCACGAGCTACGCAACAGCCTGACGGGGATGCTCGGCCTGACCGAGATCGTCAGCACCGATCACAGCATGGGCGGGGACGAGGCGAGGGAGTTGGTGGCCATGGCCCATCAGCAGGCGGTCGACGCCGGGGAGATCGTCGAGGACCTGCTCACTGCCACCCGGGTCGAACGCTCGATGCTGTCCGTGGCCACCGAGACCGTTGACGTGAACGCGGAGGTCGCCACCACCGTGCGGCGCTTCTCGAGTGAGGGAACCCAGTTGCAGGTGTCGCTCGCCGACGACCTCCCGATGGCGCGTGCCGACAGCCTGCGCGTTCGCCAGATCCTCCGGAACGTCGTTTCGAATGCGATCCGTTACGGAGGTCCGACCATTCGGATCTCCACGAAGGCAGGGAGTCCGATTCGGGTGGTGGTGGCGGACGACGGGGAGGGTGTGCCGGTGGGGGACGAAAAGACGATCTTCCTTCCATACCGTCGTTCCACTCGACCTCACAATTCCTCGTCGGTGGGTCTCGGTCTCTGGATCTCGCGGGAACTCGCGCATGCCATGGGCGGGACCCTCGAGTATCGCCGGGTCGGCGGATGGTCGGAGTTCGAGCTGACACTCCCCGTGCAGCCGACACCGCTCGAGTCAGTCGGCAGCCTGTCCGCCGACAGCCGCTGAGCCCGACCGGGGACGCTCCGTCTCCGGCTCTATTCTCGGCTGGTGGCTGGGTTCACCGTCAGGGCCCTCGGTGCCGACACCTGGGACGCCTATGCAGCGCTCATCGAGAGACACAATGGTGTTTGGGGCGGATGCTGGTGCCTGGCCTTCCATCCCGACTCGCCCGAGCGAGGCCGGAGCCTTGCGGGCAACCGTGCCCTCAAGCAGCGACTGGTCGACGAGGGCGAGGCGCATGCCGCCCTGGTCTTCGACGGTGAGCGGGCGGTGGGATGGTGTCAGTACGGATCACCGGAAGAGTTGCCGCGGATCACTCACCGCAAGGAGTACGACGCCCTGCTCGTCGAGCCCGCCGACTACCGGCTCACCTGCTTCTTCGTGGATCGGGACTACCGGCGTCGGGGTGTGTCGGCAGTGGCCCCGCAGGGTGCCCTCGACCTCATCGCCGAGGCCGGGGGTGGCGTCGTCGAGGGGTACCCGTCCGACGTCGGGGACAAGAAGGTGTCGGGCTCGTTCCTGTACAACGGCACCCGCAGCCTGTTCGAACGGGCCGGCTTCGAGTACCAGCGGCCCAAGGGCAAGAACCACTGTGTGATGCGGCGAACGATCGCGCCGGACTGATCCGTGCCGGCGCGTCCGCCCGCGTTCAGTGCTTCGTCGCGGATGGGTGCCCGGCAGGCCGCCTCTGCCCTAGGGCGTGGCCGGTGGGTTCACGGTGACCTCCGCCACGGGTTCGGCCGTCGGGCCAGCCGCCGCAAAGCCCCAATGGTCGATGCAGATCACCCCGTAC
>DATHWB010000184.1:0-7517 GCA_035460965.1 Acidimicrobiia bacterium | reverse complement strand
TTCGATGGCAGCACGCGGGTCGGTGAACACTGCCAGCAATCCGTCTCCGAGGTTCTTCACGACCCGCCCCCCGATTCGCTCGAAGACGGCGGTGAGGATGGCGTCGTGAAGGGAGATGGCGGCCGAAGCGCGGGTCGGGTGGTCCACCCACAGCCGCGTGGAACCCTCGATGTCGGTGAACACGAATGTGTGGGCTGGCACCGCTCACCACCTTCGTGCAAGAACCTACCGAACGCGACCGCCCGGCGGGCTGCCAGCAGGCGTCGAGACCCAGCCCCGGGATTGCAGCCGCGAGACGAGGGCTCCCGATGCACGGGTCGGCCACTCCCAGGCACGGGCTACCTTCCCCTCATGGCTCCGTTTCTGGACGGGTTGTTGTCGGTGCTCGGCAACCTCGTGGTGTTGTTCGCGTTCGCGTGGGTGGCGCGGGGGCTCCTCGATGCCCGGGAACTGACCTGGCGACGGCTTCTCGTGGCGGCGCTCGCCGGACTCGCACTGGGCGACTCGTTCGCGGTGTTCTTGGTCGTGGACGACCTGTCGGGCCTCCAGAACCTGGATCTCAGTGAGATCTCGGGCATCGGTCTTCCCTTCCGAATCATCGCCACGATGGGGGCGATCGTCGTTCTCGAAGTGTTGTTCTCACGTCCGCGGCGATCCCGCCGCCGACGGTCGTTCCGTCCGATTCGCTCGCTGCGACGGGCAGGCGGCATCGTCGTCCGGGCTGCTGGGGTGACGCGTATCGCCACCCGCCATGGCCTGGGACCCTTACTCGGCCTCCGCCGCGGCGATCTCCCGGTGCATCGCCCCGAAGAGCTCGCACGCCGAGCGCGGATGGCGCTGGAGGAGGCAGGCGGCATGTTCATCAAGCTGGGGCAGCTGCTCGCCACGCGTCCGGACCTGGTGCCGCCCCGGGCGCAACTGGAACTGGGGAAATTGCACTCCTCGGCAGCGCCGCTGGGGCGCGAGATCATCGAAGGGCTGATCGCCCGCGAGCTCGGTGTGCCCTGGAGCGAGGTCTTCTCCGAGGTCGAGTGGGAGCCGCTCGGTTCTGCATCGATCGCCCAAGCCCATGCGGCCCGGCTACTCGACGGCAGCCCCGTCGTGGTGAAGGTCCGCCGACCCGGCCTCACGGAGGTCGTGGCCAGGGACCTGGCGATCACCCGGTGGCTCGCCCGCACCGCCGTACGCCGCACGAGTTGGGGCGCCTCCCTGGATGCGGAAGCGCTGGCAGCTGAGTTCGGCGAAACGCTCGAGGATGAACTCGACCTGCGAATCGAAGCCAGAAGCCTCCGCGAGGTGGCCGAAGCTGCGGCATCCCAGCCGCTGGTACACGTCCCTCGTGTTCATGCGGAGTTCTCCACCGAAGGGCTCCTCGTCATGGAACGTCTCGACGGAACCCCGCTCTCGAAACTGGTCGACCTGCCCCCGGACCGGACCCTCGCCGATGTCCTCACCAAGTCCCAGGTCGGGGCGATGATGAACGGCGAACGGTTCCATGGGGATCCTCATCCGGGGAACCTCCTACTCCTCGACGACGGGCGACTGGGTCTGATCGACCTCGGCATCAGCGGCCGCCTCGATGCCTTCGAACGGGCTGCGGTGTTCCAGATGCTGATGGCGCTGCGGCTCGAGCAGCCCACGCTCCTGTACGAGTCGATGATGTCGATCGGGGCGGTGGACCCGGCGGTGCATGACCCGGACGAGATCGAAAGAGCCTTCGCCGCGTTCATGGCCGCACATCTCGGACACGGCCTGCCGCCCCCCGAGGCTCTCACCGACTTGATGCGCCTCACGACGGAGTTGGGCCTGCGGCTGCCCCGTTCGACGATGGCGATGTTCCGGGCGCTGGCCACGCTGACCGGGACGGTCGAGCACCTCTCGCCCGGCTACCCGGTGATCGAGGTCATCGCCGAACTCGGCGGTGACGAGTTCCAGCGGCGGCTCATGCCGGAGTCGGCGGCCGACTTCATCCAACAGGAGTGGGCGCAGTTGGCACCGTTGGTGAGCCGCCTACCTCGACACATCGACCGGCTCGCCACGATCCTGGAACATGGCCGCCTCGTCACTCGGATGCGGTTGTTCTCCGAGGCCGAGGACCGCCACTTCGTCCAAAGGATGCTCAACCTCGGCGTCCTCGCACTCCTCAGCATCGGCACCGGGTTGGTGTCGGTGATGCTTCTCGGGGTCGAGGACGATCGGGTGCTCGGCCTGCTCGGCGATGTGGGGCCGTACGAGATCCTGGCATGGACCGGACTGTTCATCGCTATCACCCTCCTGTTGCGGGTCCTGCTGTCGGTGTTGCGAAGCGAGGCGGATGCCCGTCGGCGTCGAACACGAGACACGACGTCCGGAACGTGGTGAGCGACTCCGCCGCCGCGATGCCGGTCCACCAGCCGGCGCGCCGAGGAGAAGGCCCATCGGCCCACGGCGGAACTGTCCTTCGCCTCTAAGGGGGAACGGCGCCATACGACATAGTGGCTGCGGACTCCGGTTCGGTGTCCAGAAAGGAGGTGATCGAGATGACGATGCTGAGAGAGCGTCTAGTCGTCGACGTCACCGAAGTGCCACAGAGGTTCCGTCCCACCGAGTGGGTGGTCGGGATCATCGGGCTGATTGGCGCAGCAGTCGGCACGTGGATGTATTTCGTCCCGACCGACTGGTTCTGGGGTGGACTCGAGGAGGCCTGGTACCTCGGCATGTTCACCGCCGCAGGCGTGCTCCTGGCTGGAGCGTTCGGGCTGGTAGCCCGCAGGCTCCGACTGGGTGCGCCGCAGTGGACGACGGGGGCGATCGTGGCTGCGGTTCTCGCAGTCGCCGCGCTCGGGGGCGCCATCGCCTTTGCGGCCATCTGGCTGCTGTGACCGGTTGAGATGAGGGGGCCGGGACGGCGTTCCGGCCCCCTCATCGCGTTGCAGGCGGAGAGCGCCGACGACGGGAGTGACGGGAATGGCATCGAGTGAATCGAGCGAGGCTTCGATGACGCGAAGCGCCGGCCCTCGGGACGTTGCGGTCCGTATCGATCACCTCACCAAGCGCTATGGGGACACGGTGGCAGTCGATGACGTGTCCTTCTCGGTTCGCCGTGGGGAGCTGTTCGGCTTGCTGGGACCGAATGGAGCGGGCAAGACGACCGCCTTGGAATGCCTCGAAGGCCTCCGCGCCCCCGATGCCGGGAGTCTGGAGGTCTGCGGGATCGATGTCGGCCAGAACCCCAGCAGGGCGCGGACGCTCCTGGGCGTCCAGCTCCAGTCCTCGGGCCTTCCCGCGACGATGCGGGTCGGTGAGGCGATGGACTTCTTCTGCGCCTACCGGGGAGTCGATCCCCGTCATGACCTGCTCGAGCGGTTCGCCCTCGGCAGCAAGCTCCGTTCGCCGTTCGGCTCCCTCTCGGGAGGCCAACAGCGCCGTCTGGTGCTGGCGCTCGCCCTGGCACACGAGCCACAGGTGCTGGTGCTGGACGAGCCGACGAGTGGTTTGGACGTCCCGACGCGAGCGGAACTGCATTCGGTGCTTCGAGAACTCAAGGCCGCAGGAGGCACGATCCTCCTCGCGACCCATGACATGGCGGAGGCGGAGTCGCTGTGCGATCGGGTGGCGATCATGCTGCGGGGCAGGACGGTCGCCGTTGCCAGCCCGGACGAGCTGACCGCCACCGGCGCCGGTCTGACCACCGTGTCGGTGCGAACGACCAAGGGGACTTTCCTCGACTCGGATCACCAGATCGCGGGTACCGACCTTCGACGCGTCGACGGCGACTACGCGCGGTGGCTGAGCACGGACCCGGCAGCCACAGTCACAGCCCTGCTCACACACCTGAAGACGAGTTCGGACGAACTCGTCGACCTGCGGGTCACCCGCCCTTCGCTCGAGGAGCGGTTTCTCGAGTTGATTCGGTCTGACGAGACGCGGGAGGAGCGGCCATGATCCGAGGACTGGCTGCGCATGCCGCGCTCGAGTTCAGAACGGGGGTGCGGGACAAGACGCTGTTGCTGATGACGTATCTGTTCCCGCTCGGCTTCTTTGGATTCATGGGCGTCTTCATGACCGAGATGAACCCCGTGTTCGCCGAGGTGATGATTCCCGGCATGACCGTGTTCGCAATGCTGGCCGCGTCGTTGTTCGGGCTGCCCGGACCACTGATCAGCGCCCGGGAGGCCGGCATCCTCCGCAGCTACCGGATCTACGGAGTGCCGACCGGAGCGGTCTTCGGGGTACCTGCCGCCACGACCGCGGCACACCTCATGATCGTTGCCGGACTGATCGCCGGAAGTGCGCCGTTCCTCTTCGAGGCGACTCCGGTTCGGAACGGTGCTCTGTTCGCTCTCGTGGCGGTGATCGGGTCTGCGACGCACGTCGGTCTGGGCGCCCTCATCGGTGTGGTGTCGGCAGACGCACGGATCTCCGTGCTCGGGTCCCAGCTGTTGTTCCTTCCTTCGGTGTTGCTGGCTGGTCTCATCGTGCCGTTCGACCAGATCCCCGAGCTCTTCCAACCGTTCTCCCTGCTCCTCCCGGCCACCTATGCGATGGAGGCGTTCGGGGGGCTGGCCTTCGGCACCGAAACGCTGGTCGACCCGTGGCTGGCGCTCGGGACTCTCGCTGCGGGGGCGGTACTGGCGTTCATGCTGACCCGGCTCGTCTACAGCTGGGACACACACGGATCGGGACGCAAACTCCCAACCGCGGCGGCGGTACTGGCTCTCGCTCCATATGCGGCTGTGGCAGCGGTCATCGCCCGGTGACCGGTCGCCACGTCACCGGTGGCTTCGCGAAGGTCGACGAATCGTGATGGCGAAGGGCGCTTGCCGCGTCGCCCCGTCGCCGAGCTGACCGGCCGCCCTGTCATCTCCCTCGGGGCGGCGGCAACCTATGTGCTGGCTGCCGGATTGGCCCATCCCACTCGCCCTCTTCGCCGCCGCCGGCCTCGGGATGCTGAGGGAAGGACATGGTGGCGGACTCCAACCGTGGGTCGGTGTGGTCCTGTCCCAGATGGTCATAGTCCTCTGGTGGAGTGATGCGGCGACCGACCGACTCCTCGACGGGCTCGTCGGCATGGAGGTCAGCGGGTGAGGTCTCGGTCCTCCATTTCCCAGGCGTGATCCATGCAGTGGTGGGCTATGCGACGGATCAGGAACTGGATCGACCACGTGCGGGCCGGCTTGCCCTGGGCGTTGTAGGCACGGATGGCGTCCAGGGTTTCCTGCCGATGCGCCTCCAACCCATCGGGAGTGAGCACCATCTCCCGCGGCGACCTGACCTCGACTTTGCGGGTGAACTGTTCGGGTTCGTTGACGAGGACATGACGAACGATCTCGTCACGCGTCCACCCGCCCCCACGGGGGCCGGGCCGCAGTTCCGCCGAGACCCTCGCCGCCGTGTCGTCGAAGTGAGCCCAGCACGCCTGCAGCAGAGCGAGGCTCCGATCGAGATCTGCTCCGGCGAGCACCTCGGTTTCGATGGCGGACGGCACGTGGGCGATTCCCCAGTAATCCGTCGAGGTGTTCCCGGCGTAGCGCTCCACGACGTCGAACGCCTCCTGGCGATGGAAGGCTCGGGTGAGTCCGGCCCTTTCGGCGACCGCCGCGTAACGCGGCACGGACGTTGACAGCCTCTCGAGAGCGTCGTGTTCGGTCCTACCCCAGCGGTCGAGGCCCGGCCACTCGTATGCACCGGCGACGACCCGCTTGCCATTGGGCCCGATCTCGAGGACGACGCGCAGTCTGTCGGCCATGACCCCACGTTAAGGAGCCGCTGCGCCTCCGGCTGGAGGCACCGCGTGGTTCCCCCAGGCAGCACCGGACATCAGTTCGCGACTGACCCGCCCGCCACTCCTCCACGCGGGTATGTTCCGCGGGGGAAGCGGTGAGAGGAGAACCCCATGCCTCACTGGACCGAGTTGGAGATCCCGACCGAGAGGATGAAGGAGGTCGCCGCTCGTCGCGGGGTCGACCCGATTCGCCTCTACGTGACGGAGTTCGACACGAATGTGGAGGTCGAACGGGAGGTGTTCCTGGCATACCTCATCGACCCACTGCCGATGTTGACGGGCGAACCGACCAAGCAGGAACGCGACTACTCGGGGGAGTCGGACGGTCTGGCCATCGAGGGCGTCGAGAGCGACTGGACCGTCGTGACGGTGCTCAGGAACCACCATCGGGGACTGAACCCCCGGGTGAACTTCGCGGTCACGACCGTGTCGAGCGAGGAGAAGACCGTCTACCAGGACATCTACAAGCAGCTGGAATGACGGCGTTCCCGCTACCCCATCGCCAGCCGGGCAGCCTCGGTGAGTCCGAGGCCGGCGCCCTGCTTCGACAGACGGCTGATCTCACTGTCTGACAGGTGCTCACCGAGCTGCTGCCGAGCGGCAGCGGCGTGGGTGGCTTCGAAGCGAGGCAGAACCAGTCCCATGCGTTCCAGGTGGGCTCGTGCGCAGCCGAGGAGCACGGCTCCTTCGCGCGGGGCGACGGCGGCACGGATCCAACCGTGGAACTCGAGGATCAGCGGGGCTTCGGGCACCACGTAGAGCACGGCGTCGGCGAGTGCGGTCCGCAGCCTGGCCTCGGCTGCGGAGGCGTCACCTGTCCACCAGTCGACCAGGGCGAGATGGCGCATCACCCATGGGCGGCCCATCGGCGAATCCACTCGTTCGAACTCCTCCATCGCCTTCTCGAGGATGACACGGGCCGCCTGGAGTTCGCCGTCCATCAGGTTCGCCCGTCCCAGATACGCCAGCGACCACGCGATGACCGCTCCCAACCCTTCCCGCGTCCCAATCTCGAGGGCCTCCTCGATTCGTTCACGAGCTTGCGCAGTGTCTCCGTGATTGAGGCCGATCTCACCGACGGCCAGCAGCGCATCAGCCATCGCATAGGTATTGCCGATGCCGCGGCTTCGTTCGACGGATTCGGCGGCCAGTTCGATGGCTCGTTCGACGCTGCCCGTGTCGGCTACGACCAGCGCCAGGCTGGCGAGAACATGGCTCAGGACGAGATCGTCGCCGGCAGTACGCGCCTCTGCCAGCGCTTCCTCGAACAGCGCCAGCGCAGTGCCCAGCTCGCCTTCCTTGTGGGGAATGCTCGCCAACCGGGCAAGGCTCCAGGCGGCGGTGTGGGTGTCGCCGAGTTCCCGAGCTAGGCGATGAGCATTCTCGAGATGGTTTCGGGCGGCCTCGATCTCACCGATGTCGGCGGCCAGGTCGCCGCATGCGAGGTGCGCTCGAGCTCGGAGATCTGGGCGACCCCGATGAGCGCTCAGCGCCCTCTCCAGTCTCCGTCTTCCCTCCAGCCCCTCGCCTCGCTGCTTCCACAGCACGGTGGCACCGATCGCGATCCTCAGCGCCACATCGTCTTCAACTGCCTCGATCGCCGACTCGAACGCCACGTGGAGATTGTCTCTCTCGCGCTCCAGGCGATTCAGCCACTCACCGAGTTCCGCCCCGTCCCGTGCTTCATGCGCCTGGTCTGCCAGGCCGGCGAAGAAGAGGGCATGGTTGGAACGGAACCGTCGGGTTGCGTCCG
>DATHWB010000183.1:0-5634 GCA_035460965.1 Acidimicrobiia bacterium | reverse complement strand
GCCTGGACGAGTCCATGCTCACCGGCGAGTCGAAGCCCGTCGACAAGTCGATCGGGGACGACGTCTATGGCGCCACCATCAATCAGCACCGGCGGCTGGTGGTGGAGGCCACGCGTATCGGGAGCGACACGATGCTCGCCCAGATCGTGCGGCTGGTGGAGGAAGCCCAGGCCACCAAGGCCCCCGTGCAGAAGCTCGTCGATCGCATCTCGGCGGTGTTCGTCCCGATCGTCATCGCGATTGCAGCGATCACGATCGTGGGTTGGATCGTCGCCGGCAGCCCGGCCGAGCATGCCCTCCGCGCCGGAATCGCCGTTCTCATCATCGCCTGTCCGTGCGCACTGGGCCTGGCGACGCCGACCGCCATCCTCGTCGGGTCGGCCCGAGGTGCCGAGCTGGGAGTCCTGTTCAAGGGTGCCGAGGTCTTCGAGAGGTCGCGCTCCATCGACGTGATGGCTCTCGACAAGACGGGGACGCTCACGACCGGCGTGATGACCGTCACTGCGGTGGAAACGGACGAGGACGAGTCGGTCTTCCTGCGACGGGTCGGATCGGTCGAAGCGGCTTCCGGCCATCCGATAGGCAAGGCGGTGGCGCTCGGAGTCGAACAGCGCGACGTCGACCTCGTCGAGGTCCCCGATGCCGAGTCGGTGGCCGGGCTCGGAGCCGTCGGAACGGTCGACGACACGCTGGTGGTGGTCGGCAGGGCGAAGCTGCTGGCAGATCGTGGCCTCCAGGTCCCGGACCGATGGGCGAGCCGGCTGGAGGCTCTGGAAGCGGCCGGGATGACGGCATTCGCTGCCGGGTGGGACGGCGCGGCGCGGGGCGTGATCGGCGTGTCGGACACGATCCGGCCAAGTGCCGCCGACGCCGTCGCCTCCTTCCACCGACTGGGCCTCACCACCGCGCTGGTGACGGGCGACAACCGACGCACCGCCGAGGCGGTCGCTGCCCAGGTGGGAATCGAGCGTGTCGAAGCCGAGGTGCTCCCCGGCGACAAGGCCGACGTCGTCCGGGCCCTGCAAAGTCAGGGTCAGAAGGTGGCGTTCGTGGGAGACGGGATCAACGACGCTCCCGCTCTCACCGCCGCCGACCTCGGTCTCGCCGTCGGAACCGGTACCGGGGTGGCGATCGATGCCGGCGACGTCGTACTGATGAACGGCGATCCGGCGCTGGCCGCCACCGCCGTACGACTGGCGCGACGCACATTCGGGACGATCCGCGGAAACCTGTTCTGGGCGTTCCTCTACAACGTGGCCGCCATCCCACTCGCCGCCGCCGGCCTGCTGGACCCGATGATCGCCGCCGGAGCGATGGCGTTCTCGTCGGTGTCGGTCGTGCTCAACTCGCTGAGGCTCCGCCGCTTTTCCTGACGCGTCCGTTACGGTGTGACGCTGTGATCTCCGTCGAGAAAGAGAGCACGCCGGACGGCTGCGGGCGCAGCGACGGCCAGGGCCACTCCCGGTCATCTGCGACCGCCCCCCGGCACACAGGTACTCCAGGAGAGCACCATGTGTGCCGATGACAGAAGGGCAATGACGCACACCTTCGTCGTCGACACCGAACACGGCCAGCGGGTCTACACGGGCCACGTCTCGTCCCGCAGTCCGTCGACGATCACGCTGCTGCTCACGACGCCCTACGGCGTGGCAGGGCGGGTCATCACCATTTCGGTGGCAGACGTCATCTCGGAACACCAGGCGGCGTGACGCCGGCGGCGCCGTCAGGCGTCGCGCAGGAAGTCCTCGATCTCTTCGACCAGGCGCTCGGCGGGGTCCTCATCCTCGTCTCCCGCCAGAGTCTGGGTCTCGAGTTCCTCGACGTACTCGCGGATCTCGGCGTCGTCCATCGCCGCCTCCACCTGCTCGCGGAACTCGCCCACGGCGAGGGTCAGATCCGTGGTGTCGAGTTCGATCCCGGCGATCTCCAGCGCCTTCTCGATCAGGGCGAGGGCCCCCGGCGGGTACTCCTGCTGCGACAGATAGTGGGGGACGGCTGCCCAGACGCTCAGAGTCTCGATGCCGGCGCCCGCCAGGGCGGTGTTGAGCACCCCGACGATGCCGGTCGGTCCCTCGTAGTCCGACACGAAGAGCGAATGACGCTGCAGCGTGTCGTCGTCGACGCCCGAACCCACCAGCGGGACCGGCAGGGTGTGTGGCACCTGACCGACGAAGGCACCGAGCGTCACCGCCCGCCGCACACCAAGACCCCGCAGGACACCGATCAGGTCCGTGCTGAACAGCTTCCACCTGGCGTGCGGCTCGGGGCCGGTCACCACGACCAGGTCCCTCGGTGCCCACGCCGGGCTGACCAACCAGATCTCGGTCTCCGGCCAGGCGATCTCCCGGATCCCCTCTTCGTCGACCAGCACCACCGGGCGCCGTACCTGGAAGTCGAAGAACTCGTCGGCGTCGATGGTGGCGATGCGTTCTGCGTCGATCGCCTCGACCAGGTGGCGAGCCGCCGTCGACGAACTCTCGCCTGCGTCCCCCCAGCCCTCGAACGCGATCACCGCCACCGGATCCCGCAGGACCGGGTGCTGCTCCCAGATCACTCTGTCCATCCCGTCAGAGTAGTGCCGGCGTCGACTCAGATCGCCCGTTCGAGGAACAGTCGGGTCCGCTGCCAGGCGGCGTCGGTGAAGGTCGGATGATGGCCGGACGAGCCCTCCACGAAGAAGTCCGGCGCCGCCCCTCGATAGCTGTGGAACGTGGCATCCACTCCGAGGTCGCGCATGTGGGACTCCATCGAGAACGGCGAGATCTCACCGTCGCCTCCCCCTCCATGATGTCCCAGGTAGGACGCCCCGGCGAGGCGGAAGCTCGGGGTGGACTCCGGGGCACGCCCGGAGAACTCCACGACGGCTCCGATGCGGCCGTCCATCGTCGAGAAGTGGAGCGCGGCGGGCGCGCCCTTCCCGAGGGCCACGAGCCCGACCCTGTCCCCGAGCACGTTGGCGCTGCCGAGGACGGCCGCCACCGCCCGTCCCAGCGCATCGAGATCGGCCTCCAGGGTTCCGGAGGCGATCACGTCGTACGTCACGTATCCGAGCCCGTGGAGGCGGCGCACGACGTCCTCCCGCCAGCCCTCCTCGTCCTCGGTCGCCACCACGATCATGGGACGACCATGGCCGGCGGGAGGCGGAGAGAGACGGGGGTCGGACCGGGAAGTCGGTCGTTCCTCCGACGCGCTCGTGGCCGCGAACACCTGCGGAATGGCGGCACCGGAACGACCGGCACCCGCCGCGAACCGGTCGGCACCGGCCGCGGCCACGTCCATCACCGCCGCGCCGAGGCGTCGCTCGAGTTCCAGCGCCTCCGTGTCCCCGAGGCCGAGTCCGCCCAACAACGCCGCCCGGTCGCTCCGCACGGTCTGCTGCGGATGCACCGCGATCGACTCGGCCAGTCCCACCGCCTTCGCCAGGGACGTCCCCTCCTGGACGACGCCGTTGACGAGCCCGACCACATAGGCCTCGTCGGCCGTCATCTCCCTACCGGTCAGGACCATCTCCAGCGCCACGCCGACCCCGACCACCCGTGGGAGCCGCACGGTTCCACCGTCGACCAGCGGCACTCCGAAACGTCGCTCCAGGCAGCCGAACACCGCCGTGTTCGACGCCAGTCGGAGATCACACCACAGCGCCATCTCGAGCCCGCCGGCGACGCAGTAGCCCTCGATGGCGGCAATCGTCGGCTTGGAGACGTGCATTCGAGTGAACCCGAGGTATCCGGCGCGGTCATCGACAAGGTCGAACGCCTTCAGGTCGGCACCGGCAGAGAAGTGCCCGCCCGCCCCGTAGAGCACGCCGACGTCCACGCGGGCGTCGCTGTCGAACGTACGCCAGGCGTCACCCAACGCTCGTGCGGTGGCACGGTCGATGGCATTGCGAACGTCGGCACGGTCGATCGTGATGACCGCCACCCGGCCGCGTCGCTCGTAGTCGACGCTCATCGTTCAACCCCCTCGCTGAACCGTCCCCATCAGCATGCCATCCGGAACCCCGCGAGGAAGGCCGTACCCTGGGTTCGGTCCGCGTCGACGCGGCCCGGCAGTTCGAGTTCATCACGGATGGGAAGCATGACCGGAGTCCTGAGATTTCTGCACCTGCTCGGTGCGATGGTGTGGGTAGGTGGCCTGATCACCCTCGGAGCCCTGGTTCCGGCGATGCGGAAGGCCGGAGCGGAACGACCGATGCTGCAGGCGGTCGCCCGCCAGTTCGGTCGGGTCTCCTGGACGGCGTTCGCGTTGGCGGTGCTGACCGGTGGATGGGCGGTCGTCGACTACCTGGACGTGCCGGCTCTCCCCTGGAAGCTCGGCGCCGTGGCCCTGGCCGGCGGGCTGGCGTTGTGGCATCAACTGGCGGCCGGATCACAGTCGCCCCGCACCCGAGGCATCATGCAGGGCCTGATCCTCCTCGCCAGTCTCGGCATCGTCGCCGCCGCCGTGGCCCTGTAGACGCGACAGGGCCCCGGCGACTCGCCGGGGCCCTCGACGTCACTTCTTCTTGTGCCGGTTCGCCTTCAGACGCTTCCGGTACTTGTGTTTCGACATCTTCTTCCGTCGCTTCTTGATGAGCGAACCCATGCGTGGACAAACCTCTGGTCGGGGGGACATCCCAATGATCGTTGGTTTCCGGCGGGTGGTCAAACCCGCGTCGGCCCCGATGGTGACGGGACGCCCGTCGAAGAGCGTGCTCAGACGACCCCTGTGGTTGCGATTCCAGGAGACAACACGACCCCCCGGTCCCCGATGCACCGTTCGAGCGAGAGCCTGACCCGCTCCGCCGCCTCGGGAGAAACGAGCGCCAACATCGACGGTCCTGCCCCCGACCAGGCGGCGTGAGCTGCTCCGGCGGCCCGAGCCACGTCGATCAGCTCGGCGACGTCCGGACGGACTTCCTCCCTGGGACGCTCGTGTATCTCGTCACCGGAAGCATCGGCCAGCAGGGGGACATCCCCTCCGACCAGTCCGGCCACCAGGGCCGCCACCCGCGCCAGGGAGCGGGCGACCACGTCGGCCTCGTAGGCGGGGGGCAGGAGCCTCCGCGCATCACTCGTACGGAACGGCTCGTTCGGGACGGCCACCACCGCCCCGAGCGCCACGTTCCACGGCAGGCGATGGACCGCACCTCCCGCCGTGGCGAGCACCAAGCCGCCGTACACCGCAGCGGCGGCGTTGTCCGGATGCCCGTCCATCTCGGCCGCGATCTCCCAGGCGCGATGCAGCGACGGCTGCTCGCCGTGTGCCTTCCAGGCAGCGACCGCTCCCGCCGCCGCAGCCGCCGACGAGGAACCGAGGCCCCGCCCCACCGGAACGGCGTTGTCGACCTTCAGAGCGAGAGGGCGATCCTCTCCGACCGCGATCCGCGCGGCCATGAGCACCGCGTCGTCGGCACCAGGGGGCGGGGCGGCGGGACCGACATGCTCGACCGACCATGCGGACGCGGGTTCGGCGTGGACCACGCAGCGGATCTCGAGCGCCACGGCCAGGCAATCGAACCCCGGCCCGAGGTTGGCGGACGAAGCCGGAGCCGACGCCTCAGCCATGCGCGAACGAGAAGGAACACACGGAGGTCATCCGGGGAGGGTATGCACGACGTCCGGAGCGCCCCATCGCCCCGCCTATCGTCACTCC